>JBLHMA010000364.1:0-5931 GCA_047621545.1 Cognaticolwellia sp.
CTGGGCGATGTGCCCAACCCCTCACCGGATGCCCTCGATGCGCACCACGATGAAGGGGAACATCAGGACGTGGTGGAGTTGAGCCCTCAGGCTATCGAGGCGGCCCGCATTCGCGTTGGACCTGCACAGCAGGGGCAGCTCTCCGAGTCTCTGAGTCTGCCCGGTCGGGTGGTGCTGGACCCCCAGAAGGAGTCCCTGGTGAGCGCCTGGATCGCCGGTCAAGTAGACCGAATTCAAGTGCGCAGCGGCGAGCGCGTCAAGAAGGGACAGCAGCTCGCTCAGGTCCAGTCCCCCGAGCTGGGCGTCGCGGTGGCCGCCTTCCGTACGGCGACGGCGCGGGACCTGGCCGCGGACGCTCGCTTAGAGCGCCTGCAGGCGCTGGAGAAGGATGGGGTCTCATCCCGGGCACAGGTCTTGGAGGCGGAGGCCGACCACGCTGAAGCGGAGGGCGAGATGGAGGCGGCCGAGGAGCGCCTCCGGGTGCTGGGTGTCCCAATGGCCGGACGGGAGCCCCACAGCGGAGAGCACTTTCCCTCTCGCATTCCCGTGCGTTCACCGATCTCAGGCACCGTCCTGACCGCAGACGTGGGGGTGGGCGAACAAGTGGCGCCAGGGCAGGCCTTGTTCAGAGTGGGGGATCTGGACCAGGTCTGGCTGCTCATCGACGTCTTTGAGTCGGACTTGTCTCGGGTGCACGCGGGTCAACAGGTGGTGTTCACCGTCCAGGCGTGGCCGGGCGAGCGATTCGCAGGGCCGGTGGACCAGGTCGGCGACTGGCTGGACCCAAAGACGCGCTCGGTTCAGGTGCGCGTGCTTGTTGAGAACCCTGAGCACAAGCTCAAGCCGAACATGTACGCCCAAGCTGAGCTCAGTGAGGGGGAGGGCGGACCGAGCGGTGTGCTGCTTCCGGCCAGCGCGGTGGTGTCCTTCGAGGGTGGCCGGGGCGTGTTTGTCGAGTCGCCTCCGGGGCACTTTGCCTTTCGTGCGGTGAAGATCCAGAGCGAGAGCTCCGACTCCGTGCTGCTGGCTGAAGGGCTGGAGCTGGGTGAAGCGCTGGTGCTCGAGGGCGCCTGGGCGTTGAAGAGTGAGCTTGAGAAGAGCGAGCTGGGGGAAGGTCATGCGCACTGACTCACAGAACGCAGCCGCACAGAACGCCGCCTCACAGAACGCCGCGCTGCTCACGGGCGGCGGTTTTGGCCTGGTGGACCATCTGATGGCCTGGGCCATGCGCAACAAGGCCTTGGTCCTGGTGGGCTTGCTGCTCTGGGTGGCCGGCGGAGTGTACGCGGCAAGGCAGCTCTCTTTGGATGCGGTCCCCGACGTCACCAACGTCCAGGTGCAGATCCTGACCACCAGCCCGGGGCTCTCGCCGCTTGAGGTGGAGCGGCGGGTGACCGCGCCCATCGAGCGCAGCATGGCGGGCTTGCCGGAGACCACGGAGCTGCGGTCCATCTCGCGCTACGGGCTCTCGGTGGTCACCGTGGTGTTCCAGGACGGCACGGATCTCTGGTTCGCCAGGCAACAGGTGAGTGAGCGCTTGCCAGCAGCCCGCCAAGCCATTCCAAGTAGCTTTGGCTCGCCGGAGATCGGGCCACCTTCTACCGGGCTTGGGGAGATCTTCCAGTTCGAGGTCCGGGCCCAGCCTGGCTTTGAGGATCAAGTGAGCTTGATGGATCTACGCGACGTCCTGGAGTGGCAGGTGGCGCCTGCGCTCCGAGCCACGCCCGGCGTGGTGGAGGTCAACGCCTTCGGCGGGGAGCTGCGCACCTATGAGGTGGAGATCTCGCCCAGCGCACTGGCTGCGCGGGGGCTGACGCTCTCCCAGATCTTTGAAGCCCTGGAGCAGAACAACCTGAGCGTGGGCGGCGGCAGCATCGAGCGGGGCCGAGAGCAGATCTTGGTGCGCGGAACAGCGCTCTTGGGCAGCCTAGAGGACGTGGCCTCGGTGGGGGTCTCCAGCTCCGAGTCGGGCACGCCGGTGACCATCGGCAGCTTGGGCACGGTGCGCTTTGCGCCGATGATCCGTCAGGGGGCTGTCACTCGGGATGGCCGCGGCGAGGCGGTGATCGGCATCGCGATGATGGGCTACGAACAGAACGCTCGGGTGGTCTCCCAGGACCTGGCCCAGGCGGTGGCGGCTCTGGGGCCGAGCTTGCCCGAGGGGGTGGGCATCGAGGTCTTCTACGACCGCAGCGACCTGGTCACCCGCACCATTGAGACGGTGCGGAACAACCTGGTCGAAGGCGGCATTCTGGTGGTCGCGGTGCTCCTGCTGCTGCTCGGCAACCTGCGCGGTGGGCTGCTGGTGGCTCTGGCCATTCCGCTGTCCATGGGGTTTGCCTTTGGCGGCATGGTGATCTTCGGCGTCTCCGGCAACCTGATGAGCTTGGGCGCCATCGACTTTGGGCTCATCGTCGACGGATCGGTCGTGATGATCGAGAACGTGGTGCGTGTGGTCTCGGGCAAGCGGGCCCGCGGGGAAGCGGTCGACGACGCCACCATATTGGGGGCTTGCCGCGAGGTGGCCCGGCCCGTGGTGTTCTCGGTGGGCATCATCATCCTGGTCTACCTGCCTGTGCTGGGTCTGACCGGAGTGGAGGGGCGCATGTTTCGTCCCATGGCGCTGACCGTCGTCTTTGCCCTGTTGGGCTCGTTGATCTTGGCGGTGATGGCTATGCCCGTGTTGGCCTCGCTGGTGCTCAAGGGTTCCAATGAGAAGCACACCTGGCTGATGCGGACCCTGAGCCGGGTCTACACCCCCGTGCTGTCCCGATCCTTGTCCTCTCCCTCTCTAAGCCTGGGTTTGGCCCTTGGGGTCTTTGCCCTAAGCCTCGCCTTGATCCCATCTCTGGGCGCGGAGTTCGCACCCACCCTGAACGAGGGCAGCATCGCGGTTCAGATCATCCGGCCGCCAAGCGTCTCGTTGAGTGAGTCTTTGGCCCAGGCCACGGCGGTTGAGCGGGCACTCCTGAGCGAGTTTCCGGACGAGGTCGACACGGTGATCTCCCGAACGGGAACGGCGGAGATCGCCACGGATCCTATGGGCGTGGACTTCTCTGATGTCTACGTGATGCTCAAGCCGCGCGACGGATGGCAGGCAGCCCAAGACCAGGCGGGCCTTGTGGAGGCCATGGACGCGTCTCTGTCGGCATCCGTGCCTGGGGTGAACTTCTCCTTCTCCCAGCCCATCCAGCTGCGGGTCAACGAGCTCTTGGAGGGGGTGCGTTCAGATGTGGCGCTCTTTCTCTACGGCGAGGATCTCGCCTTGTTGGAGCAGGCCGGGGCTGCTGTTGTGGCCTCTCTCTCGCAGGTGGAGGGTGCGCGCGACCTGAAGGCCCAGCGCTTGGCTGGACTGCCGATGCTGTCGGTTGAAGTGGATCGTCAGGCCATCTCCAGGCTGGGCATGGACGCCCAAGATGTGCTCGATGCGGTCCAGGTTATCGGCGGTCGTCCCGTCGGCGAGGTCATGGCGGGCCAGCGGCGCTTTGGCATTCAGGTGCGCTATCCCGAGGCCCTGCGCTCCGATCCCCAGGCCCTCTCCAGGGTGTTGGTTGGAGCGCCCGGTGGGGTGCAGGTGCCCCTTGGCCAGGTCGCGAAGATCCAGGAGGAAGCCGGCCCAGTCCAGATCGGCCGGGAGCGCGGCCAGCGGCGCCTGACCATTGAGATGAACGTGCGCGGCCGCGATGTGGCGGGCTTTGTCTCCGAGGCCAAGGAACGCCTGGTTCAGGACGGGGTGGTCCCCCGTGGGGTGGGCACTCTCTGGGGTGGCAACTCCGAGCGCTTGGCGGATGCGAGCGCTCGCTTGGCCGTTCTAGTGCCCTTGGTGTTGTTGTTGATCTTTGTGTTGTTGCAAGCCAACTTTCGGCAGGTTCGGGTGACGCTTCTTGTGTATGCCAACGTGCCGATGGCCCTCTCTGGGGGGCTCTTGGCTCTCTGGATTCGTGGGCTGCCCCTCTCGATCTCGGCGGCCGTCGGGTTCATCGCGCTCTTCGGTGTGGCGGTCATGAACGGTGTGGTTTTGATGACCTGCGTCCGTGGGCACCATCGGGGCGCGGTCTCGGCGCTTCAGGCTGCCCGCATTGGGGCGGAGGAGCGCCTGCGCCCAGTTCTAATGACAGCCTTGGTGGCCGGTCTAGGCTTCTTGCCCATGGCTCTGTCATCTGGGGCTGGCGCGGAGCTCCAAAGACCCTTGGCGACGGTGGTGATCGGCGGCCTGGTGACCAGCACTCTGCTGACGCTGGCCGTGCTCCCTGCCGCTTATGGTTGGCTGATCGGGCAGGGTTCTACTAAGGCTAGAGCGCGCACTCCTGAGTCTGCTCTGAGCGGCTTGACTGAGGAGGGATAGACGCTCGGATCGTGGTCATCGCGGTAGTTGCTCCTGGGCAACTACCGCGACGGGCGGATGTGGCCTTGGCCAAACCCTTGCCAGGTCGCCCGCCCGGTAGCGAGGGTATTTGTGGGTTATGGTCGAGTGAGCATCGTTCTCACTGCTGCGACTCACGGGGTCCCTATGCGGTCACGTTGGACGTCGACGAGAGCTGGACGAGCGGCAAGGTCACGCACTTCGTCTTTGATAGCGCCTCCACGGTGCGCATAGACGACCAGAGCTCCGTCAAGACCCTCGTCGAGTAGCCTCGCTGTAGGTCCCGATCGGCGACGGTGGTGATCGGCGACGGTGGTGATCGGCGACGGGGTGGGGTGCACGTGGCAAACCTCCGTGTGCTTCCGGCGGGCTCCGTGTGCTTCCAGCGGGCTCCCTGTGCTTCCAGCGGTTTGGGCGTCGCTGACGGGGCAGGCTTCGGCTGTAGGTAAAGCAGGCACTTCGTTGTCCGCTCTTGCCGACTCGGCTGAGGGGCAATAGATGCTCTGCTCGCGGGGATGTGGCGGAATCGGTAGACGCGCTTGATTCAAAATCAAGTGACTTATGGTCATGAGGGTTCGAGTCCCTCCATCCCTACTCCAACGGCCGGCTGCTTTGCAGTCGGCCGTTGCTGTATTTGCCTGTCGCGCTGCGGCCCTGGTCCGGAGCCGCTGCGACGGCCGTTTTGCAGGCGGGGTTGGCTGGATTGGGCATTGTCCCACCTTTGTCAGAACTCGCCTTGCCCTGTCTCACGGCGGTACTTCCGCCTCCAACCAGCTAAACTCCCCACCGATGACTACTCCCCCTCTGGAACTCGGAGCTTTCCGCTTACTCGAGCCGATCGGCCGAGGGGGAATGGGCCAGGTTTGGCTGGCGCAGCAGCGCGGCCCAAATCATCCAGTCGCGCTCAAGATCGTGGCGTTGGAGGAAGGGACGCCCAAGTCGCTCCAGGGCTTTCGGCAAGAGGTGCGCGCGGTCGCCGCCTTGGACCACCCGGCCATCGTTCAGATCTACGATCATGGTCTGGTCCCAAGCGAGATGGCGGCCCTCAGCAATGGGCGGATTCCAGCCCCGGCTGCCTGGTTTGCAATGGAGTTGGCCGAGCAGGGCTCGCTGGCAAAGCACAAGGGGAAGCTGCCTTGGCCGGCCTTACGAGATGTGCTGCTTGCGCTGCTCGATGCCCTGGCGCACGCCCATGCCAGAGGCGTGATTCACCGGGACCTCAAGCCGGCCAATGTGCTTTTTGCCCAAGGCATCAACGGAGAAGAGATCAAGCTCTCGGACTTTGGGCTGGCACACGCCCTGGGCCGCGGGCGGGGCTCGAGCTCTGTGGCAGGTACGCCGACCCACATGGCGCCGGAGCAGTTCCTGGGCCGCTGGCGGGCCTTCGGACCTTGGACGGATCTCTACGCGCTGGGCTGCTTGACCTGGGAGATGGTCTCCGGGCGGCCGCTCTTCGACGGAAAGGAAGTCAGCCAGCAGATGCAGGCCCACCTCCAAGAAGAGCCGGGCGTGTTCCGTCCAGCAGTGGACGTGCCCTTGGGACTGGAGGCTTGGCTGCGCTGCCTGCT
>JBLHMA010000365.1:0-5901 GCA_047621545.1 Cognaticolwellia sp.
CCAGGTACCACTTAGAGATGAATCCCGCGGGTCCGGGGACACCGATTAAAGACAAACCGCCGACCGTAAAGGCCAGGGTGGTCCAGGGCATCTTACGTGCCAAGCCGGCCATGTCCTCGATCCTGGAGGAGCCCAGTCGGAAGGTGATGTTGGCCACAACCAAGAAGAGTCCGCCCTTCATGAGCCCGTGGTTGAAGAGGTGAACCAAGCCTCCGGTGAGTCCCTCCACGCTGTTCATGGACAGGCCAAGGGTCATGTAGCCAATCTGGGCCATTGAGCTGTAGGCCAGCAGGCGCTTGATGTGTGTCTGGTACATCGCTGCGATGGAGCCCACGAACATGGCAGCGATGCTCAGGGGCATGAGCAGCCACTCGAAGTGCACCGTGCCAAAGACGTAGGCAGCGCCGAAGATGGTGAAGACCACCCGTACCAGCACGAAGTAGCTGACCTTGGTGGCCGTTGCGCTCAGGAAAGCGCTGACCACGGAAGGGGCGTGGGTGTAGGCATTCGGCATCCATTGGTGCAGCGGGAACAGCGCAAGCTTGATGGACGCGCCTACAACGAAGAAGCCGAAGGCGACGAGTACTGTACGCGTGCCCATGACGGGCTCAAGGCGCACCGCCATGTCGGCCATGTTTAAGGTACCGGTCATCTGGTAGCAGAGGCCGATGGCCAGCAGGATGAAGGTTCCGCCGATGGTGCCCATCACCAGGTAGGAGAAGGCCGCAGTGAGTGCCCGCCGACCCTTGCCCAGAGCTATGAGCGTGTACGAGGACAGGGAGGTGATCTCGACGAACACAAAGACGTTGAAGGCATCTCCGGTCACCGACATTCCCAGCAGTCCTGTCATGCACAGCAGGAAGGCTGTGTAGAAGAGGTACTGCCTGTCCTGGGGGATGGCTAAAGTCGCTGATCCCGGCCCGTAGGGCAGGACCATACTGGCGATGCCGGTCACGATGGTCGCGAGGAAGGCGTTCGCTACGTCCACCCGGAGCTCAATCCCCAGGGGGGACTCCCAGCCGCCAAGGGCGTAGGAGATGGTCCCGTGCTCCATGGTGTGGACGAGCATGGTGATGGCGATAGCCAAGCTGGCCCAAGCGACCAGCGTGGCCCAGACTCCGACTACCTTGCGGTTTCGCAGCAGGACGCAGACCGGTGCCGCCAGAAGAGGCACCACGACCTGTAGTGCGGGCAGGTGGGCGTTCAAGCGCCGCCCTCCTGATCAATGCGTACCAGCTCGTCTTCTTCGACGGTGCCGTAGGCTTCTTGGATGCGCACCACCAGGGCCAAGCCCAAGGCGGTGGTCGCGATGCCGACGACGATTGCGGTCAGCATAAGGACGTGGGGAAGGGGATTCGAGAAGACCACTTCAGTGTCGACGTGTTCCCCGTGTGCTGCCTTGAAGATGGGGGCCGTGCCGCCGTCTACCTTGCCCAAGGCCACATAAAACATGATGACGGAGACCTGGAAGATGTTCAGGCCCATGATCTTTTTGACCAGGTTGTCCCTGGATATCACGGTGTAAAGGCCGATCATCATCAGCACGATTACGACGGCGTAGACCCAAAGCCCGGCGATGGCATTCATCGCTTCTCCTCGTCTCTTGCTATGTCGCGCCCGGCGAAGGCGTAGAAGATTGCGGTCATCGCGGCTGTGACCGTGATGCCCACGCCACCCTCGATGAGCAGAAGGCCCCAGTGTTCACCGTGGTGAGGGTCCAGGACTTTGTATTCCAGAAACTGGCCGCCCATGGATATTGTGACCAAGCCTACGGCGCCGTAGAGCATCACCCCTCCGGCTGCGAGGACCTCGATCAGCCTTGGGGGCACCGCGCGCTTGAGGGCATCCAGGCCGTAGACCAGTCCGTAGAGCACCAAGCCCGCCGCGAAGATTACGCCTGCTTGGAAGCCGCCACCGGGACCAAAGTCGCCGTGAAACTGGACATAGAGAGCGAAGAGCAGGATGAAAGGGATGAGCAGTCGGGAGACTTCGCGAACCACCACCATTTCGCGCATGCGCATCGGGTTGGACTTGCTCACTCCTCGCCCTCCGTTTCAGGAGGCTCGGAGGCCAATTCATCTTGATCTTGCCGGCGGTAGGCCAGCAGTAAGAGCACGCCCGTGGCGGCCGTAAAGATGACGGTGGTCTCGCCGAAAGTATCGTAGCCACGGTAGCTACCAAGCACAGCGGTCACGATATTTGGGATGTGAAAGTGCTCGGCGGTACCTTGGATGTAGTCAGGGGCCAAATAAACGTGAACCGGCGCGCCGGGGTCCCCGTAGTAGGGCATGTCAGCTATGCCCCAGAGCAGCACCAGGCCGGTGATGATGACGGCCAGCAGCGGCAGGGGCTTGAACTTGCCCTGGCGCTCTTGAGTAGGCGTCAGGGCCAAGGTGCCTAAGAAGAGCACGGTGGAGATCCCTGCCCCCACGGCAGCCTCGGTGAAGGCCACGTCGACCGCGTCCATCAGCACGAAGAGACCCGCGCTGATCAGGGAGAAGATCCCGGAGAGCATCGCCGCTGCGAGCAAGCTGCGCATACGAATGATGACCACAGCCATGACGATGAGAAAGCCAAAGAGAATTGGTTCAACTGTCATTCTTCGCCCTCCGTGTCCAAGGGGGGGGCGCCCTGATCCCAGCGTACCCCGCGGGCATAGGCTGCCTTGACCAGGGCGTGCCCGCTGGTGGGGCTGGTGATGAACAAGAAGAAGGCGATGGCCACCAGCTTGACCAGAATCAGCCAGTCACCATCCATGAAGTGGGGAAGGGTCTGCACACCCAAGCCAGCCAACATCAGGCCAGCGCCCAAGGTATCCGTGATGGAGGCGCCGTGGGTACGGGTGTAGAAGTCGGGCAGGCGGATGATGCCGACACCGCCGATGATGCAGAACAATCCACCGCTTACCAGTAGGATCCAGCTGAGGATATCGAGGACCATCACAGCTGTCCCCGTGGACGCTTTTCATCGCTGCCAAGAGAGCCAAAACGGGCGTACTTGAGCACCGCAATCGTTCCGATGAAGTTCATGAGCGCGTAGAGCAGTGCTAGGTCGAGAAAGTCTGGGCGACCGACCAAGAAGCCGGCCACAGCGATGAGCAGCACCGTCTTGGTACCGAACATGTTCAAAGCTAGAATTCGATCGAACACCGTTGGGCCCAAGATGGCCCGGATCATGGCCAAGACCATCGTTACGATGACGGCGATCATGGCCGCCCAGAACATTAGGACTGCCCCTCGACCGCGCGGCAGCGGCGGTCCATCTCACCTTGAGAGCTGCCCTTGCATAGGGCGTGGACCAGGACGGTGTTCCCGCGTAAATCCAGGGTGATAGTGCCAGGGGTCAAGGTGATGCTGTTGGCGTAAAGGGCTTGTCCCATTGGGGTCTTTGGACCACAGGGAACCCGGAGCATTTGGGGGCTGATGGGTAAGCGCGGTGTACAGATGACTTTGGCGACTTCCAGGTTGGCGACCAGAATCTCTCTGAGCAACCAAGGGAGGTAGAGCAGCAGCCTGAACCAGAACCCCAGGTCCGTCTTGGTCCCTGGTTCAGGCTCGAGGCGGGCCGTGAACCACGCCACGAACGCACAACTGGCCACGCCCAGACCGATGGTCAGGGGCTCGTACACGCCGGACCACAGCAACCAGGTGCTTAGCAGAACGACAAAAACGATAAGCGCACGCGGCAAGAGACGGGACCTCTACAGATTGTCTGGAGATTAGAACACGCTCCGAGCTTCCCCATCGCGCCTTGGCTGCCCTTGACTGCTCAGAGCACCGGCAGATCCACCCAAAGGCTGCCCTTGCAGTCTTGCGCCTCAGCGGAGGAGACCGTGTCCATCTCGGGCGTTGGGCTCCAAGTTGGCTGCGCGCAAGCCTGGGCCCAATCCGCAGCGGCCGAAGGGTCCAGGAGTCCAGGGAGGCGGATCCCTTGGCAGGCCAACAGCCCCCCGCGCAGGGCCATCCATTGCGGGGTGCCAATTTGTCCGTTCTCCGCGACCGAAGCCAGCAGAGCGGCTTCGATGTCTCCTGCTGCCGCTAAGCCTGCCACGCGCTCGCGCAGCGCCCAAGCGATGACCTCTTCCGGAGAGAGCTGTGGTAGGTCGCCGCTCCCGAACGCCGTGCCCGGACCACAGGGACCGATATGGGCGCGGCGGGATCCCACTTCGATGATCAACGCGTCGCTGTTTTGCCCGTAGACCTGCACTGGCAGGCCGCTTGCTTGTCCCAAGGCCAGGGCCGCAGTGGCGCTCGCTGCGGGAGTACCGCCGCCGTGGCGCAGCACCAAGACGGGTTCCCCTCGCTGTCCAGCGGACCAGGCCAGGGCCCCGTAGCTGTGCGCTGGGTGCGCGATCAGACCAAGCAGACGTCCCTCGGGGTTGGGCGAGTCGCTGATGCTCTCGGCGGCGCGGTAGAAGAGCGGGAGGTCTTCCGCTGCCACCCCAGCGAGTGGGGTGAGTGGGGCCCGGGGGGCACCGGCTTGGGCATCGAGCTCGTTGAGGAGGAGGGTCAGACAGGCCGGATCTGTTTGGCTGCAGTCGCTCCCCCCTTGCTGAAGCAGTCGCAGGCTGTACCCATCCAGGTTCTGCACAGGGCGGCCCTGCACCAAGTCGTCCAAGGCATCGGAAAGCAGACGGCTGCTCCAGCCCAGTCCAGATAGGGCGCTGTCTACCAGGGTTTGAGGGAGCGCAGCTTGTTCCGGGGCTTGGTCTTCGTTCACCAAGGTGGGCCACCGAAGCTCTACGAAGAGTGCGTCGGCCAGCTCCTCTCGTGCACCTGAGTCTCCCCTGGAGAACCGCTTGGCAGCGCTTCGTCCCGTAGGCTCAAAAGGCAGGTCCAGTCCCTCCAGTTGAGGGTTCAGGCTGCGAATGAGGGCCTGCCGGGCTTCGGGGCCCAGGGCTCCTGTCTGAAGCTCGGCCGCTGCGCGCTGTGGGGCTTCGAGTCGCATCAAGCTCTGAGCTGCCCGCAGCCGCAGGCTCTCAGGGCCAGGTAGCTCGCCTAAGACCTGGGTCTGAAGCCAACGGTCCACTGATGGGCTCTTTAGGATAGTTGCGTCCAAGCGCCCGCATGGGTCCGGTGTCCCGGTGCGAAGAGCGGCGATGAGCTGGGCGTCGGAGAGCTGGAGTTCCTGGCCGCACGGGGTCTGCTCCAGTACCTGCTGGACCTGAATCTGCATCCACGGCAAGCGGGAGCGTCTCGCCGACGAGGCCAGAGCGATGCTTGCTGCTCCGAGGAGCAGGATCGAAGCCAGAGCCAAGCCGTGTGTGCGCTGCATGGTCGGAAGCTAACCACGCCGAGTGGAGGCGAGGGCACGAAGAGGGTGAGCGAGGGGGACTCGCCCACCCTGTCCGTCGTGCTGAATCGTGCCCGCCGGAGCTTCTACGAGAGCTGGGACGCCCGCTGACCATTGAGCGGCTCTGGAAGGACTCCAGAGTGAGGAGAGGGGAGGCTCCTCTGCGGGGCCTTGGCCAAGCGCGGGCGGCTCTGCAGTCCAAAAAAAGATCAACCAAAGGGGGGACCCTCCGCACCGGATGAATCCGGACGGAGGGGAGGGTGCGCATGCCTTGGGAGGACGGTGAGGCGCGGGGAGGGGGGAGGGTCCGGTGCCGCCCATAGATGGGTAGGTGGGGCAGCTTCAGCGGGGGATCTGGGCACACCGGAGCCGGGCGCACGAAGGGTGTTGGCGCATCCACCTTGCGGCGGCACACCAGCTCCGATTCCCCGTGCGGCATCGACGAGTAGTTTGTACCGTCAGGCGGCTAGCGGGTCAACGCGAAAACCCGCATTACCTGGGGATCCAAGCCCACGTCGGAGGCCGAATTTGCCTATGGACAACTAACGCTGAAAAGGCCGTGATTCGCGATCGGATCACGGTCTACGGGTAGAGCCTCCATGTGGATAC
>JBLHMA010000366.1:0-5877 GCA_047621545.1 Cognaticolwellia sp.
TGGCGAAATGCGAGCTGGAGGGGTGCTTGCGCTGTCCCTGAGCGATGGTGGCCTGGAGTACCGTGGCGGCCGCGGCCTGGAGGTCTTGGCTGTGGTGGACAACGGTGTGGCGGAGCCCGTCGATCTGGACGGGCTCATCCTCTACAGCTTCTATGGGCACCTCCAAGACACCCGCGATGCCCTGTTGGAGGTGGGCGTGGAGGTTGAGCCTCTCTTTCCAGTGAACATGGCGGTTACCCCTGCTGTACCCGACATTGGGCTGGCTCTGTTGCCTGTGGAGAACGCGGCGTACGCCCCCTCGGCCAACACCTTCATCCTGCTCTCTGACCTGAGCGACAAGCGGGTGCCCTTGGCAGCCAACGCCGGTGTGGTCGCGCACGAGACCGGGCATGGCGTCTTCCACCTGCTCACCACTGGCGACCCCTACGCGGCCAAGCTCTTTCCGCCGGGACACAGCGGCGCCACCGGCGTCTCCAGCCTGGATGAAGGCTTCGCGGACATGCTTGGTGGCTTGGTCACCGGGGACCCCCGCTTCATTACGCCCAGCTTGAACCTGCCCTCCCGGGATCTGGAGAGCAGCATCACCGCCGAGTCTGTAAGCTCCCGTCCTGAGCTGGAGACCCAGAGCTATGACCCATACGCACTGGGGTCGGTGTTTGCGGCTACGGCCTGGGATATCCGGCTGGAGACCGACGACGTGGGCGGCACACTTCGGCTTATCTGCGATGCGGTTCAGGCTTGGGCGCTGGCCGAGGCCGATGCCGACGACGTCATGGTGGCCTACCGTTACTTGGATCAGCTGGTCGCATTGGGGGACCTGGAGCAACAGCAAGCTGCTTGTCTGGCCGTCGAGAGCCGCTTCGCGGGCGTCTACACAGTGCAGGCTTGTCCATGAGCATCCTTCCCCTCTTGGCCCTGAGCGGCGGCTTGGGCATTGTGGGCGTTCGGTCTAGCTCCGGTGCCCACCGAATCCACCCCAGCGCTCAGTTTGTCTTGCATCAAGACGCTGGAAAGCTGGTCTTTCAAGGCGAATTGTTGGCCAGCACCTGGCAGGAGGACGTCTTGGAGCAAGGCCAACGCAGCCTCTATTTACGTCCTGCAGTGCTGGCCGGGCTGAGCTTTGGAGAACAGGCCCGGGTCGGCTTCTATACAGGGCCTGCGGTGGTCTTCATGAACGCTCAGGGTGATCTATCTCGTGACTTAGGAGATAAGACGCTGATCTCCGGGACGATGGGCTGGACCCAACGCGGCCGCAGCGGCGATGTAGATCTGGGATTGACCGTAGGGGTTCGCTGGTGATTTTCGCTCTACTTTTGGCCGGCGCAACCCTCTTTGGCTGCACGACCCTCTCGACCCTGGACGGGGCAACCACCTTGGACCCCGGTGAGGTTCAGCTTGCCGCGGCGGGCAGTCTTCAGGTTGGGAGCAACAGCGTGTCCAGCGCGACGTGGATTCCTGTTCCCCAGGCGGACCTCGCCTTTCGCGTTGGCCTGCGCCCGAACACCGACCTTGGGGTGCGGCTCTACCTGGGTGGGGTGCAGGGAGATCTGCGCTACCGCTTCCTTCAGACCCGGGACTGGGACTTCGCGGTGGCGCCTGGCGTGGGTGGTCTGGCCTTGCCCATCGGAGGAGTGCTCGATGTTCGGGCGCCCCTGCGGGCAGAGCGAGGCTTTGGTAGGGACCACCGCCTCAGCGCGGGCATCACCCCCATGGGGCGCACGACTTTCGCAGCGTTGGGCACAGGGTCGACGGGCCACACCGAACTCTACCTGGGTGGTTTTGTGCGTGCCCAGTGGACTGTGGGTCCCGTGTTCTTGGGGACCTCGCTGGACCTGATGGGGCAACCCAGCCGTGGGTTGCCACCGGCTGTCAGCTTGGGTGTGGATCTTGCCCTTCGCAAGGGTCCGTTCACCCGGCGCGGCCGAAAATAGGGACAGCGTTGTCATGGTTGGGGAAGAGGGAAGTCTCTAACCACCTGAAATCTGGTAACCAGCCAAGCTGGCACGCACCTTGCTCGGTTCTCGGATATCTTCTTCCTACTCCGAGGTCATCATGCCCACTCTGCTCGTCACACTCGCCCTCACTGGCTGCAACCTGCGCGACCCCCAAGTGGACTTGAAGTCCTTCAAGTCCTGCGAGGACCTTGAGGCGACCCTGAAAGATCAGGCGATCGAAGAGATCCGTTGGGCCCACTCTTGGGGAGGTGGCGGCATCGGCTTTGGCCGCGACTACGCGATGACCACTGAGTCCGACTCCGCAAACATGGGCGGGCAAGAAGCGCCCATGTCCGATGGTGCTGGCGGAGATCGCAGCTACTCCGACACCAACACCCAGGTCTTGGGCGTGGACGAGGCTGACCTGATGGAGACAGACGGCACCCACATCTATGTGCTCGCCGGCGACCACCTGATGGTGACCAAGGCGTGGCCTGCAGAGGACGCCTCCGTTCAGTCTCGGCTGCCCCTCGAAGGCCGCGCGCTGGGCATGTACCTACGAGAGGATGCCGGCGAGCTCGTCGTGCTCACCGAGCCTTCGTACCAGCAGCCCCAGCCACTCTCTGGGGGCTCCTCCGACCGGGTCGTAGGGGAAGGCACCCAGGTCAAGACCACCATCATCGACATCAGCGACGCCACGGCACCGACCGTACTCCGCGAGGTCTATACCCAGGGTAGCCTTCAGGACTCCCGAATCGTCGGGGACACGCTCTACGTCGTTAGCTACGCCGACCTGGGCACCAGCCGCTACATGTGGGAATACGACAACAAGGAAAAAGGGATCCGCGCAGTCAAGGCCTCTGTCTTGGCGGACTGGCTGCCCGGCCGCTTCGACAACCTGCGCAGTGGCGACGGTTGGGCGGTGGGAGACTCCGATGTCTCCGACTGCGAGAGGGTCTTCTACAGCGACCGCGCCTCCGGCAACTTCATGGTCAACGTGGAGTCTCTGGATCTGACAGACCTGTCCTCGGGGTTCCAAGGAACCAGCGTCCTGACCAGCGTCGATGCCGTCTATGCCAACGCCAACAACCTCTACGTGGTGGGATCAGAGGCCTCTGATGGCCCTTGGCAGAGCTACGACAACCGCATTGAAACCATCGTGCACCGCTTTGACATCTCCGGCGGTCAAGCCGCCCCGGACTACATGGGCAGCGGCAAGGTCCCAGGTTGGGTGCTCAACCAGTTCTCCTTGGACGAGCACAACGGCCACCTACGGGTCGCCACCACCTCCCAAGGTGAAGGGGACACCAGCACCGGGCTCTACGTGTTGGACGACAGCATGGACATGGTCGGCCAGGTCACGGATCTGGCCCCCGGCGAGCAGATCTACTCTGTCCGCTTTGAAGGGGACGACGGCTACGTTGTGACCTTTGAGCAGGTTGACCCGCTGTTTACCTTCGATCTCAGTGACCCAAAGGACCCCCAGCTGATGGGAGAGCTCAAGATCACGGGCTTTAGCAACTACATGCACCCCATGGGTGACGGACATCTGTTGGCGGTTGGCATGGAGGCCACGGATGATGGCTGGGCAACCAACCTCTCCGTCAGCATCTTCGACGTCTCCGATTTGAGCGACCCAACCTTGGCTAGTCGTCTGCAGATCGAAGACGCCTACGGTTCCGAGGCCCAGTACGAGCACCTAGCCTTCAACTACTACGCCCCAGAGGGGGTGCTCCTGATGCCGGCCAACACGGACTCCTCTACCGGCAGCGAGCTGCTCTTGATCCAGGCCGAGAGCGACCAAGAGCTCGCTGAGCTTGGCCGCATCAACCAGGACAGCTTGGTGGATGCCATGGAACAGGACACTTGGTGCAGCGGCTTCCGTCGCTCCGTGGTCATCGAGAACTACGCCTATGCGATAAGCAACGCGGGGATCTCCATCGCGAACTTAGACGATGAGCAGCCCGAGTCCATGAATCAGGTGGCCTTCACGGGCGTTGATGCTTGCGCTGGCGAGTACTTCTACTGGTAGAGTATCGCTCTTGAGACACAGAACCCCAATGCCCATACCGGCCTTGGGGTTCTGTAGGTCGGACTTACACAGGGCAGAATCCAATGGGCTGCTTGGTTAAGTGTGACCCCACAAGGCGTACGTGAGCGAGCCCCCGAACATTACGCCGATGGCATTCACCGAGCTGGAGCGCTTCCGGCAGCTATCCATCGTCAGCCTCTTGGGCTGCGGGGCTGTCATCGTCTTGCAGTTGCTGCGCGACAATGGACCAAGCTTGATTGGGGTGCTGGGAATCGTTCTGGGACTCTGCTTTGCGTGGCTGGTCGCTAGGCGGGACAAGGTTGGCTTGGCCACCCGGATATACGCAGCGGTGGTCCTATCTGGGATCACCCATGTTTTGTGGTGCCTCGGAGGGACCCACTCGGGACTAGAGCAGTGGCTGCTGACTCCGTTCTTGGGTGTCATCGTCACGCGGGATTTGCGCTCAGCTTGGCCATGGGCCTTGGCTGTAGTCCCGGCCTCGGCCTTGTTGGCTCTCTCTCCGTACCCAGAAATCTCTCCAGGTGCGCGCTATGCGGCCGGAGTCATTTATATGGCCCAGTTGGTCCTTGCGTTGGGCATCTTTGTACAGGCCAAACTCTTAGTTTCGCGGCGCCTGAAAGAGAGCATCGACGCCCTCAGCTGTGAGGTTGAACAGCGCCGGCTAGCCGAAATACGCGCACTAAAGGCTGAGCGTGCCCAGTCGGAGTTTCTGGCGGCCATGAGCCACGAGATCCGTACTCCGCTCAATGGTATCTTGGGATTGACCGAGCTGCTTAGCGAGTCGGACCTTGCACCAACCCAAGCCCGCCAAGTTGGTGTTCTTCAGCAGAGCAGCGCCTTGCTCATGCGTGTTGTGAACGAGGTCCTAGATCTGACGCAGATGGAGGCTGGGCTCATCTCCTTGGTGCCCAAGCCCACGCAGCTTGGGGCCCTGATTCAGTCCACTGTGGATCTGAACCGACCGTTGGCCAAAAGTGCTGGATTGGACTTGAATGTGGCCAGTTTCCTGAAGGCACCCTCGTGGTTGCTCCTCGATGGCATTCGCCTGCAGCAGATACTAGGCAACCTGCTTCAAAACGCCATCCGCTGCACCCGCGATGGCAGCGTGTTGGTCGGGATCGCCTGGGCGGATGGGATGCTGGAGCTCTCCGTGACCGACTCGGGGCCCGGGCTCTCCAAGGCAGCCCAAGGGCGCATCTTCGAGCGCCATGGCACCAGCGAGGACGGAGGAGCGGGAGCCGGGCTCGGGCTGGCCATCGTCTGGCAGATCTGCAAGACCATGCAAGGGCAGGTGCAGGTTGAGAGCCAGATAGGCCACGGGAGCACCTTCCGCTGCCGCTTGCCTGCGCCGATCTGCCCACCGCCGATCTGCGAAGTGCACGAGCGACCCCTAAGGTTGCTGGTTGTGGATGATCAGGAAATCAACCGCGACATTCTGCGTTTGCTCTTGGAGTCCCGTGGGCACCGCATCTTCGTCGTAGCTTCTGGGAACGAGGCCCTTGATCTGCTCCGGGCAGGAGGGCTGTCTTTAGACCTGATGATCTGTGATCTCCACATGCCGCTGATGACCGGATGGCAGCTGGTGGCCATCTGGCGCGAGGTGGAGGCCTTGGAGGTCTTGCCGCGGTTACCAATCTTAGGTCTGACCGCCAGCATCGTGGAAGGCGAGCATTCGCAGGCTCTAGCCGCAGGTATGGATCGGGTCCTGACCAAGCCCCTGCGAGCGGAGGAGCTTGAAGAGCAAGTCCGTGAACTAGTTCGAGAGATGGTCGGCTGGTGACAAGCCTCCGCCGCTAACCCTTGCGATACGCCCCAGGATTGGAGATAATGGCGACCTCCCGGATGTGAACATGCCCGCTCTGCTCCTGCTGATCCTCTCTGGCTGCCGTA
>JBLHMA010000367.1:0-5874 GCA_047621545.1 Cognaticolwellia sp.
TCTTCGCGACCACGATATCGTTGCCGGATTCCAAAACCGTCCGCAGCTTGGCTGCATAGTCAATCGCAATTGAATGGGTCCCGTCAAACTTCGGCTCTACAGTATCGAACAGTTCGAAACCCCCAATTGGCGGGTCTAAATCGTTGATCCAGGCCTTCGTTGCTACGCTACAATCGTAAGTGGCTACCAAAATGTGCTCAAAAGGTGCTGGAACTTCCAGTTCCGTCTCACAGTAATATGATACGGCCAAGAGGTCGGCAAAAGCGTCTCCATCGAGATTAGGCGCTATAATGACTGTATTAGCCGGTGACCCGCTGACCGAAGGAAGCTGAACTTGGTCAGCATAACTAGTCCCAGTGGGGCTGAGAAGTGACCAAGTGTCCGGGCCTGCTGTATGGTGCTCCGTTTCCATCAAGACTTGGCTATCTGCGAGGCCTATGTCTCTTTGAACTACCCGATACAGCAGCGGCACAGCTGGGGTCTCTGCCGAGACCTCGTCTGAGTAGACCGCGTCGTAGTGAGCATATAGCCCCCCCCCCAACCGACACCTCCATATAGTCCAGACGGCGCTCACTGATCACCCGCCTCCCCTCTCGAAAGCCGATTCCGACCTGAAAACTAGGGCGAAGGCTGTAGGTCAACGAGATCTTGTTGGCCCCCCAAGACACTTCCGAAAGCAGGACCTCCCCCGTCTCCCCTACGCCGTGCAATCCGTACTGGGACAGGAGGTTCGCGTCCGAGATGTTTGGGTGCTGATAGCCGTACTGATAGCTGTTTCCATGCGGATCCGTCACCTCGGTCAAGGTCCAGTAGGCGGTCTGAGTACGAGCAAAGGCAGCAAAACCAGGAACCTGGGATACAGCAAGCCCATAGGTAGAAACCACCCCATCTTGAGTGACAGTCCAACTGTTGCTTAGCCCGTTGTATTCAACCTTGCCTCCGTTCCAACGTTCCGTTTCGTACCAAGATACTCCACCTGCGCTGACCTGTTCCAGTACTTGACCGTCCAGCATGAACGTCTCGCCTGGATTGGCCCCAGCCGCCGACGCCCCGCCCCACTTGCTACCGTGTCGGGTGATTCTGGAAACACCGCCGATCGCCCACCCCTTGCCAACGGGGCCATCTGGAGCGGCGCTAGTCATCACCAAAGAAACGGGTGGAGTATGTCCGGCAACGCCAGGAGGCAGGTCCAGCGCAATCGCCTCTGCGTAGCTGCCCGAGCTATACCTGACTCCGTGAGCGCCTTGTGACGCATCAGCCTTAGGCGCAGATACGTCACCCGGACCCAATTCACCCGCCTGAGCCCCACCAACGCAAAGGCCAAACGCAATCAATGTTGTTCCCAAACCCATCCTTCCTCCCCTGGAGAATCACTCCGTGCTCCGGGAGGTTCACACGGCTTGGCATCACCTGTCAAGGGTCTTTTGCGCCCCAATGAGCTTCCGCGCCGCTATTCCCAGCCGGGAGGGAGAACCTCCATGAAGGGCGCTTCCAACGCCTGAGGGACCATGTCGACTCGGTTCGGATCGTCGAATGGAATTCCTACGTCCCATGCTATCCGTGAATCTGACAAATAGTCCACGTAGCGACCGCCTAAGGGCAGTCGTTCTTCATGCTCCAGGGAGTCCCAGAAGACTTCGATCAATTCATGATCCACCGTCAATCCCAGATTCTTAGTCATTGACCTCAACGCGGGCAGCGTTCCATTCGGATCCCTGTCTGGATTGAGTTCTCCTCCTATGGCGAAGCAAGCAACGCTGGAGTCTCCCCGAATGGCACAAGCGTTGTAAACCCCTATGTCATGCAACGAAAGGCTGTGAAACTCACCCTCTGGCAAGTAGTACTGAGAGCCCGAGTAGCCGGTTGCGCACACCACTTCGCCCGAACCGAATTCCAGGTAGCACATATCGACCAAGAAGGGATCCGTCAGCTCAGTCATCTTCGCGGACCCCGACTCCAGTGCAAACGCTCCTCGCGGATCAACAGTGACGAATAGCCCCGTCTCCGCGACCACAGCCCAAGCCATCTCCCCCCGATCATCACATCCCAAGCGTGAAAACGGCCCAGGCGGCAGCTGGCCGACCGCTGAATTCTCACCCTGGTAACATACAGGAAAGCCACCCAGGTCCAATCCACATCCACAGGACAGATCAAGGTCCAGCCAAGCAACGTCTTGATCCAGCCCAGCCAGAACGTCTGTTCGGCCAAAGCAGTTCAAGGTCCCGTTGCCTCTCTGGGCGCACCAGCCGGGCCCAAAGCCATCCGTATCGCCACCATACAGTTTGACAAAACTCTGGGATTCGATTTCCGCGACGTCGGTATCGGCGCCTCGGTTCGCGTTACAGGCCAACAGCATCCAAAACATGAGAATCTTCCTTGTTGAACTTACTCAACCCAGCAACACACTGAATTGTGACTCCTGTTCGGCAACCCCATGTTGCCCATCCGTCACCCCGGACCATACTCCTTTCTGCTCATAGGTCCAGCTGCCTGCGACTGCGCCCCTCCCACGAAGCAAGACCGGCCCCTGCCCAGGGGCTGGCCGGTTTTGTTTCCGAGTCCAAAAACCCTGCCACTATTCCATGTACCCAAGGGCCCGCAGTCGCTCTTCGGTCGCCGCGTCCATCACGGTCTCCTCAGCAGCCACAGCCTCGCCCTTGGCAGCCGCCACCTCCATCTTGGAGACGGTCTGCAGAGCGGCCAGCTGGCCCGACTCGCTGGCAGCCAGGTTGTCCTGCTCCCCTTCGTCCAAGCGAAGGTCGTAGAGCTCTTGAGGAGCAAGACCACGCGGGTTGCCCTCGTTGGTCTCAATGAGCTTCCAGCCACCCTGGATGACGGCTGTGATCTGGTTGCCCTCAAAGTCCTCTTCTGCGAGCACGGTGCGGTCGTAGCTGCGGGGGTCCACAAAGTCTCGGCGCACGACTGTGGTGTTGCCCTCTTCGTCCACCACTGGAGGCGGAGCAGGCGCCGTGAAGGAATCAAAGTCCTCGTCCAGAACCGAGCGTCCCTGCCAGCTATCAGGCGTGTTGGCCTGGGCCAGGTCCGTGATGGTGGGTGCGATGTCGATGTGACGCACCACCCAAGGGGCACGCGTTCCAGCCTGCTCCTGCTGGGGCAGCTTGACGATGAGAGGCACGTGGGTCTGCTCTTCGTAGAGCGTGGTCCCGTGCCACCAGCCGCCGTGCTCCAAGAACTCCTCGCCGTGGTCCGCGGAGAGCACGATCAAGGTGTTGTCGTACTGACCGCTGGCCTTGAGCTGGGCGATGAAGGGGGCCAGCTGCTCGTCCATAAAGGCGATCTCAGCGGCGTAGGTGTCCTTGAGGTAGTCGACCTTGTCGGCCTCGGGCACTTCGTGTTCGGCGCGCCCGTATGCGACCCCGTTGTATGGGTGCTCAAAGTAGGGGTCGTGAGGCTCCATCAGGTGGACCATCAGGAACCACTTGTCGCCTTCCTGGGCGTCGATGAAGGCCTGGGCCTCGCCCACAGCAACTTCGGCAGGCTGGTAAAAGTCAGCCACCTCGTGTGCGTTGCCCTTGGCCTTCTCGGCCACCTTGCGCAGCACAGCGTACATGCTGAGCTGGTAGACGCTCTCCGTGGCCCAGAAAGGCATGTTCGGGGCCAAGTAGGGGTAGTGATCAAAGCCCTGGCCAAAGCCAAAGGTGCTGGTCACATTGGTGTTGTTGGGCAGCCCGCCGGTGGCGTAGCCAGCCTCTTGCAGGGTCTCAGCCAGGGTCACCACATCCCCAGGAAGGCGGCTGCTCTTCAGCGCTGTGTTGTGCGTGCTGGGCACCATGGAGGTGTAGATGTTGGCGAAGCTGGCACGGGTCCAAGAGCTGTTGGCATGCGCCTGCTCAAAGACCACCGAGTCGGCCGCAAGGGCCTCGATGGTGGGCTGGGTTCCTACCCACTTCTCATCGTAGGGGGCCAGGTAGTCGGCACGCAGTGTGTCGACCATGATCAGCAGCACGTTGGGCCTATCGCCCATCGCACCCTGGTCTCGGGCCACGCGCTGCACACCCTGTTCTCCGTCACCGCTGGGTACAAAGGAGAAGACGGCTGCGATGGCCAGGATGACCGCGTAGAGCGCGGCGGTGCCCTTGATCTCCGTGAGGATGCGCAAGGGGGTCTTGTTGAGCACGATGGGCGCCAGCCACATGTCCAAGACAAAGATGGCCGCGGCGCCGCCCAGAATCACGGCCAGGCCGGTCATGGGCACGCCCTGCTCACCGTAGACCACCTTGTTGGCGACATAGCGGGCGATGACAATGCCCAGGGGCAGGAAAGCACCCAGGGCGCCCAGGGTCCAAGCCTGAGCGTCGCTCATGCCCTTCCAGACCTTGGAGAGAACCAGCAGGCCTATGCCCACACCCAGGCCCATTCCGGCGCCGATCAGGCCGTAGAGCACGGCGGCGTAGAACAGGGCCACATAGTCGCTGACTGAGCCGGCGCTCGAGAGCACATAGAGCGCCTCGATGAGCCCAATGAGGGCCCCGCCAATCAGTCCACCTTGAATGCCTAGGAGCAGCTTGCGCATGGTGCTTTTCGCCTCGAAGTCGTTGGAAGCACAGTTCTAGTGCGCACCGAGGCGGGGGGCCACTGCAGATTGCGTGCAGCAGCCCCGACAGAGTCACTGCTCTCAGCCATCCCCATCAGAGCTCAAGGCCATGCGAAGGCCGCTGGGATGCGGCTCTGTACCGGGTCCAGGCACCACCAGAACGGCCTGGACCGGGGAACCATCCGAGACCTGAGTCTAAACCGTGATGCCTGCGGCCCGAGCCCGTACTTCTACTTCCTGCCCAAGGCTTGTGCTGGCCTCGATCATCATGAGCGCGGTCATCGGCTTGGTGGACCTTCAGGGCCTCTCTGGACTCTGGAAGAGCAACCGGTTGGACTTCGCCGTGGCCATGGTGGCCTTTGTGGCGACCCTGACCCTGGGCATCCAGGTGGGCATGGCCACCGGTGTTGGCCACAGCCTTGTCGCCATGCTCTGGCGCACAGCAAAGCCCAACGCGAAGGAGCTCGGCACACAAGATGGCGTCCTGAGCGTGCAGATTGAGGGGCCCCTCTACTTTGGTAACACCGACTCCATACGCGAGGACATCGCGGCCATGAAGCTGCGCCCAGAGGTCCAGCAGGTGCGCATCCAGGCCCAGGACCTGGGTGCCCTGGACAGCACAGCCCGCGGATTGCTGGAGGAGCTGGAGTCCGATGCTTCGAGCATCCTCAAGGCCGAAGATGAGCAGCAAGACCCGGCCCTGGTCCCGTGGACGCGGGCAGTGACTGACCCGAGCCTGGCCCGAGAATCAGTCCTAGAGCTGAGCACCCAGCTCGGCCAGGGAGCCCGCCTCTATGCCCTGGACCCAGTTCGGCGAAACTCCGACGACCACCACCCGATCACGCCAGCCAGCCGTCTCTTCCAGCGCCCGCTTGGCCTCCAACATCGCTCTTAGGCCCGCGTCCCCATCGCAGCCGGCGTCCGACCAAGCCTGAGGCGCCACGCTTCCTAAGACCACCAAGCGATCCTTCTGAGAGGCCGCCACCCTCGCGCGCTCTTCTGCAAGGGCCAGCAGCTCGAACTCAAAGGCCGCGCAGCTCAGGCCGGACTCCGCCACCGCAGCCGCCGGGTAGGGCGCGATCGCAGTGGCAAAAGGGCCATGGATCTGGGCCAGTTCAGCACTCCAAGTGGCCGGCCAGCTCATCTGCGTCCAAGGCTGGGCCGGGTCCTGATGCAGCGGCGACATGAGCAGCTGGAGGTCATTGAAGGCCTGCACGCTGTGAAAACGTACCCAGGCGTGCGCGCTGTGGTGCTCCCCCAAGCCAAAGTCCACCGAAATCCACTGCGCAGGCGCCTCTTGGGCGACCTGGACCTGCTGA
>JBLHMA010000368.1:0-5870 GCA_047621545.1 Cognaticolwellia sp.
TGAGCTGGCCAAGGCTGAGCTGGCCAGGGCTGAGTTGCCCAGGAATGAGAGCGCGCATCCTACACCCAAGGCCGCCACCAAAGCGGTTTCGAAGGCTGGCAAGCCAGCCCCAAAGGCCGAAGCGCCCGCAAAGCCAGCCCAAAAGGTCGAGGCGCCCGCCAACGAAGCCGAGCCAAAGAAGACCAGCAAGACTGCTGATGCACCCAAGGTGGCCAAGGGAAAAGGCGGTCGTAAGAGCCTCAAGGAGCTGGGCTGCAAGGTCCCTGACTGTGAAGACCCACACCGCAGCAAGGGCTTCTGCTCACGCCACTACCAAGGCTGGCGCCGCGGACGCTTGGAGGGCTTTGTCGGCCCCGAAGGCTACGTTCAGGTCGGAGAGCGCAGCTTCCGCGTCGCTCCTCAGCTTCAGGGAGAGGCGGTCTCAGTGAGCGGTGCTGCCAAGCGTACGGGCCTGAAGGTGGACGGCAAAAAGATCGAGTTCACCGAAGTGGACTGAGTCCTTCAGCCTGGAGTACTGCTTCAGGCAACCAATGCGCCAAGCAAGCCGAGAGCTGCTCGATTGACAAGGGCTTGCCGAGGTGGTCATTCATACCCGAGGCGATGCTGCGCTCTCGGTCTTTGACTGAGGTGTTGGCTGTCAGTGCGATGATCGGCAGCTCCCCACCCTGCGCACGGATTGCCGCTGCGGCTTGATAGCCATCCATCAAGGGCATCTGACAGTCCATCAGAATCAAGTCCGGCGCCTGGGCTTGCCACGCCTCCAAACAGGCCTTTCCGTCCGCTACCAGCACCACCCGGGCGCCCATTTCCTGGAGGAAACGGGAGATCACCACGCGGTTGACCACGTTGTCTTCGGCCACCAGCACCAACACGTCGTCCAAGCGCAGCACTTGTACGGAGTCTCTATCCTTGGAGACCGGAGGCTCGCAGGCGAGGAGCGGCAAGCGGACCTGAAACACCGTCCCAACGCCAGGAGTGGACCGTACCGAGATCTCTCCACCCATGTTCTGGACGATGCCACTGGAAATGGTCAAGCCCAGGCCAGTGCCCCCAAATCGACGCGTAGTGCTCGAGTCTGCCTGAGCAAAGGGCTCAAAGACACGCGCCATTTCCTGCGGATTCATACCTATGCCCGTGTCCTCCACCTCGAAGCTCAAGCCACCCGGATGGCCAAAGACACGCAGCATGACCGAGCCCGCTGGGGTGAACTTGGCTGCATTGGAGATCAGGTTGCCGAGGACCTGGCAGAGGCGGACCGAGTCCCCCAAGACCCAGTCCGGACAATCTGCATGCAGGTCGAGCCTCATCTTCACGCCGCGTTCTCCCATCGCCGCTCCTTCCCGCCCGGCGAGCTGGTCGCAGACGGTTTCCAAGTGAAACGGTCTAGCCTCCAAGACAAGCTGCTCGCCATCGATCTTGGAGTAGTCCAGCACGTCGTCCAGTAGGCGACGGAGCAAGTGGCCGGAGTCATGAACCATTTTGGCCAGCTCGCGCTGCTCGGAGTTGAGTTCGGTGGTCGAGAGCAGCTCGCTTAGGCCCAACACGCCGTTGAGAGGGGTTCGCACCTCGTGGCTCATGGTGGCGACGAACTCGTCTCGGGCACGAATCGCCTCTTGGGCAAGCTCCTCGGCACGCTTACGCTCAGCGACCTGGGCACGAAGCATTTCGTTGCCCTGATCCAAGGCCGTGACCACCGAGTCCTGACCAGCCATATGACTCCACATTGCACCCGCGATGGTCGCAGGCAAGCAGATGTAATCGAGTAGAACCAGTGTATCGGCCTGGCCCTCCCCGATGGGGCTGGACACGATCCAGCCCTGGCGCTGCCCCACAAAGAAGGCGACCGCGCAAGCTGCTGTTGCGGCAGTCCAGAACATTCCGCCCCGCAGACCCAAAAAAAGGAAAGAGAGCACTGGGACACACGCCAGCCAGGATGAAACCGAGTACTGCAGCCCGCCTCGTTGCCAGATGCCAACAGCGATTCCCAAGAGCAGCCACACCATAAAGTGATGCACGGCCAGCTGCACTCGCCCCCGCCGTGCCAAGCCAATGGTGAGTGGCACGAACATGAGACCGCAAGCAATGGCGACTGCCAATGGAATTAGGCCCAGGTAGATACAGTAGACAACCCAAGGCACTGCTACGACAGCGAGCATCCCATTGGCCACCTGAATTCCGCGCAGACGCGTCTGATGAATTGGGTCCTGGATGGGGCCGACATCCAACCGGCGAACGAACTTTTGGGTCCAAGACGGGGACATGAAATTCCGACAGCCGATCTGGCTCTATGGGGTGGTACTCGCTAGAGCTTCGTCCAAATGTCTTTCGGCATCGACGCACTGACCGGTGGCGTCTCCGCCGCCAAGACATACAATGCACGTCGGTTCTGGGCCTGGGCTGTATTGTCCGGCGTAGCCACCGCCAAACCTTGCTCCCCGAAGCCCTGGTAGTAGATCTCTCCAGTGAAACCGTGGTCACGGTACCAGCGAGCGATGGCTGCGGCACGGGCCTGAGAGAGTCGCTTGTTGTTGTTTTTGTCACCGACGGTGTCTGTGTAGCCCGCAACATAGAGGTTTACTTTCGCCACAGTCCCATACTTGACCAGCACCTCGTTGGCCTCGACCAGGGCGGCGGCCAGCTTGGGCTCCTCCTGGGGCAAGATCTGGCTCTTGCCGGACTCGAAGACCACATCCTCGTGGGGGATGTTGTAGTACCAGGGCATGAGGTCCTTGGCGGTCCAGAAGCCATCCACATCGGTTCCCACCACGTGCAGGCGGATCACCTCTCCCTCGCTCTTCCACTGCACCTCGATGGGATCCCCTGGTCCAGCGCCAATGCTGGGCACGCTGACCTCGCCTATGAGCAGATCACCAGGCCCGTAGGCTTGGACCTGAACCTGCGAAGGCTGACGATCCATCATAACGACCAGCGTCCTCTCCTCCATGTTGATCTTGTCGGCTGGGACAAGAATCTCCATTGGGCCGAGCATGGTGACCTGGAAAGTGAGGGGCATCTCCCCGGTGCTCCCGTCGCTGAACTCGGCAGCCAAGCTTCCCGTACAGCTGTGGGTACCGACGGGCACGTCCAGCTCCATCGTGATCTTGTCTCCAGCACTGGCTCCGCCGTGAGACTCGCCCCAAGCTCCAGCGCAGTCCACCCGCACGTCCAGCTTGTCGGCGTCCTGGTTCACCACCAAGGTCAGACTGGGTTTGCCGAGATTCTTCTGGGCCCGGGCGATCACCTCCAGGGCGATGGGATCGGCAGCGAATGTGACGGGAATGAGAAGCAAGCTCAACATGGGCTCTCCAGGGTTCAGCCAGGGCAGCATAGACCGAGCGGACGTGCTACCTGCCAGCGCTCAAACACGCTTTCTGGGAGTTCCTGTGCACGACTTTCTCACTCGTCTTGGTATCGAGCCCGTCAACAGTGGCTGCTGGCTGCCCGATGCCCAGGAGTGCACCGGACGCATTGTGGAGTCTGTGGACCCCTCAAGCGGACAGGTGATCGCCAAGGTCCAGCTCGCCAGCGTGGACGACTACGAGCGCCTGATGGCCAAGAGCCAGGCTGTGGGCCTGGAGTGGCGCAACCTGCCCGCTCCCAAGCGCGGAGACATTGTTCGCGAGATGGGCAACGCGATGCGCGATGCCAAGGAAGACCTCGGTCGCCTGGTCACCCTCGAAGTAGGCAAGGTGCTCCAAGAGGGACTCGGTGAGGTGCAGGAGAGCATCGACATCGCAGACTTCGCCGTGGGGCAGAGCCGCATGCTCTACGGACTCACAATGCACAGCGAGCGCCCCGGCCACCGCATGTACGAGCAGTGGCACCCCATGGGCGTAGTCGGGGTCATCTCGGCCTTCAACTTCCCCAACGCCGTCTGGGCTTGGAACGCCATGCTCGCAGCCATCTGCGGGGACACCGTGGTGTGGAAGCCCTCCCTCAAGTCCCCCTTGGTCGCAATCGCCTCTCACAGGATCTGCAGCGCAGTCTTGGAGAAGCATGGCTTTGGCGGCGTGTTCACCCTGATCATTGGGGAGGACGCCGAGGTCGGCGAGACCCTGATCAACGACAAGCGCGTCCCCCTGATCTCCGCAACCGGCTCCACCCGAATGGGACGCCATGTGGGCACCACCGTCGCCAAGCGACTCGGCCGCAGCCTCCTGGAGCTAGGCGGTAACAACGCCATCATCGTCGAGCCCGACGCTGACCTTGACCTGGCCCTGACCGGCGTGCTCTTCGGCTCCGTCGGCACCGCCGGCCAGCGCTGCACCAGCACCCGTCGCCTTTACCTGCACCAGGACATCGCCGAGGGCTTCATCAAGCGCTTGGTCAAGGCCTACGGACAGGTTCGCATCGGCGACGCTCTGGGCCAAGGAACCCTGATGGGCCCGCTCATCGACCAGGACGCCGTGGACATGTACGCCAACGCTTTGGACAAGATCCGGGAAGAAGGCGGCGAGATCCTGTCCGGCGGCAAGCGCCTGGACCGCCCAGGATTCTTTGTGGAGCCCGCATTGGTGCGCGCCAACGAAGAGATGGAGATGTGGCGGGAGGAGACCTTCGCCCCCATCCTCTACGTATTCACCTACAGCGATCTGGAGCAGGCCATCGCCTCCCAGAACAACGTGGTGCAGGGGCTCTCCTCCTCGATTTTCACCGGCAACTTCCGATCCAGCGAGGCCTTCCTGAGCGCCGCGGGATCTGACTGCGGAATCGCGAACGTCAACATCGGCACCAGCGGTGCAGAGATCGGCGGCGCCTTTGGTGGCGAAAAAGAGACCGGCGGTGGACGTGAGTCTGGCTCGGACTCCTGGAAGGCCTACATGCGGCGTCAGACCTGCACCTTGAACTACAGTAAGGAGCTCCCCCTGGCACAGGGGATCAGCTTCGACCTCTAAGACGACTTTAGTTGTGGGCCCCGCTGGTGCTATGCTGGCGGAGCCCAAAGAGGATCCCTCCAAAATGCTTGCCAATCTGCACGCCTTCTTCAGCGACAGCACCTCCACCTTCGTCGACGACGAGGGCGGACAGAGCACCGTTGAGTACCTCCTGTTGATCTCGGTCATCGTCATCGCCGTTGTCGCGGCCGCCTATGTCTTCGTACCGACATTCCAGACCGGCGTGACATCGCTGGCCCAGGATGTTCAGTCCATGCTGGACAGCGGTAAGATCGGCAAGACAGGAACAAACCGCTGATCCATCTTCTGCTGGGCATCGCGCTGGCGGGCCCAGTTCCAAACCCAGGCCGAAGCACTCAAGAGTCTTTGGTCTCGGTGGATGTAATTGGCAGCTCCAGTCAGCGTGACTGGGGCGCCGACGGGTGCAACGGGGAACGCTGCGTATCGACCATGGTCGATACCCATGCCGCTTTACGTGTGGGTCTTCGGCCTATTAATCCCCTGTTCCTGTGGGTCGATGGACTCTATGGAAGCTCCGAGTCTAAAGGCTCGGGCCACAGTGGGACAGGCTTTGGAGGTTCAGCCGGTGCCGGCTTGGTCTGGCCCGGGGAGAGCCTGCGGCCGGCTCTGAGCGCCCAGCTCTCTACCCAGACCACCGTAGCCTCGAACACGACTTCGACCAATTCGACCAATGGGGAAACAGAGACCCAGACCGAGGAACGCAGCACCAGCAGCCACTGGCTCGTCCACTTGCATCCAATGCTGGTGTGGGGAAGCGCCGACCAAGGTGCGACCCTCTGGTTCGGTTCCGAGCTCACCCCTTGGGGCACCCAAACCTTGGACATGAAGACCGACGATGTGGCCCTGAGCCTTCGGCCAGATCAGCGGATCGGCTTGGTTCTCGGTGCAGAGCTGCGCTCGGACGCCCTGGGTATGCCGGGTCGGCGACAGAGCTATCTAACCGCAGGGGCCCAG
>JBLHMA010000369.1:0-5855 GCA_047621545.1 Cognaticolwellia sp.
CACCGCCGTGCTCTTTGCTGAGCCTGAGCTCCTCACCAACTGCTGCGCGGTCAACCCCGAAGTACACTGTGTGGCCCTGCAGCGCCTGAACACCGAGCCGCAGCAGAAGTGCAACCGCACCCTGGCCCTCCCGATTCGACCGCGCTCTCTGTGGCGTTCCTTAACCCAGAATGAGGAGCCCGCCGTGCCCGAGGCCTTGCCGCCCATCTTGGTCAAGATCTTGGTGGTGGACGACCACAGCGGGAACCGGCACGTCATGCGAGACATGCTGGAGAGCTTGGGGGCCACAGTGCAGCTGGCCCACAGTGCCAAAGAGGCCCTGGAGATGCTCAAGGCCCAGGCCGTGCACTTGGTGTTTATGGACATCGATATGCCCGAGATGACCGGGCTACAAGCCACAGAGCGCCTGCGCGCAGACGGGTTTGGGGCCACCATCATCGGCCTGAGTGGACACGCGACCTCGTCCGCACGCAGAGCGGCCCTGGATGCAGGTATGGACGACTACGTGACCAAGCCGGTTCGCCTGGCCAAGCTGCGCGAGGTCATGGACAGCGTCGTCCCGGTTTAGCTCTTGGACCTACTTAAAGGGCTGGGGCAGACTGCAGTGCTCGTGCAGGCCGTGGCCGACATGGTCAAGGCGGGCGGCCGGCACCCCCAGCGGGAGGGGTGCCACTACGCCCGGCGGGCGCAAGCGCTGATCGCTCATCGCGATGTCCTGAACGCCTCCGGCAGCAGCCCGTGCCAGCAGCAGGTAGAGCCCCATGTCGAGGTTGCTCAAGTCATCGCAGCCCTGGTGGTAGCAAGCATCGTAGGCTTGGCCGCTGTTGCCGCCAAAGTCCTGCGCCTCGTCTCCGGTCATGGGGTCGCCTGCTCCGGAGAACAGCCCACCGGTGGGGATCCCGTAGGACACGAAACCGTAGCTATCAGATGGCACACCCAGCGCCACGGGCCGGTTGGCGCTCTCTCCAAGGTGCTCGAGCAAAACGGACTCCAAGACATCGGAGCCGGACGGCACCCCTGCAGGGTGGTCCCATTTCGAGGCCGCCGCGGAGCCATCGCCGTCGTAGAGGAAGGCCACGCCGTTGGGGCTGGCCAACATGTCGAAGTTCATCGATGCGTCGACGGCGCCCAGCTCATCTCTCTCTGCAGCGTCACCAAGCCAAGCAAAGGAGCCCACCAAACCCACCTCTTCGGCACCCCAAAAACTGAACTGCACCTGGTGCTCCAGTTCCAAGTTCAGCTCGGCGAGCTGGATAGCCATCTCCAAGATAGCGGCTGTGCCCGAGCCGTTGTCGTTGATGCCTGGGCCGGCCGCGACCGAGTCCATGTGCGCGCCCACCACCAAGCGCAGACCCGGGTCCCCACCTGCAGTGCGTGCGATGAGGTTCACATCGGTGGACTCAGTGACATCCAGCACCACATCCACCTTGGCCCGGGTGGCTTGGCTTATCGCGACGCCTTGGTCGTAGGACAGGCCCAAGAGCGGAACCGAAGCGCTAAAGCCCAGGCTGCCGGCCAAGGGCTCCTGCCGCCCAGCTTGCCCTTCGTTGAAGATGAACACAGCGGTCGCACCAGCGCTCTGAGCGTTCTGGACCTTCTCTGCAAAGGTGCAGCTCCCCCGCTGAATAAGCGCGATGTTTCCGGACTTGAACTCGGAGAAGTCGCTGGACTCACAGCCGCTGGTGCTGCTGTTCTCTGCGCCGGGCGGAATCATCAGGTCCACGGCCTCCACGCCGCTGTTGACGGAGCCGGAGCCGCTCTCGGAGAACACCAGGTAGTCCGAGCCGTAGGTGGGGGTCTCTGAGGCGTAGGTCAGAGAGACCTCGATGATCTCCGAGCTGCTCACGGTGAAAGGCACCCGGTCCACGATGTAGCCGGCGTCTTCGAGCTGCCCCGCCACGTAATCAGCAGACTCAGCGTAGCCGGCGGAATAGGCGGATCGATTTCCGCGGTTGGCGTCGGCGATGGCCTGCAGAGCTTCCAGATGACTGAGCAGCCCCTGCTCCGTCATGGCCTGAGCCAATGCAGGCAGACCCTCTCCTGTGTCTACAGTTCCGGTGTCAATCGGGCCCGAATCGCTGTCGACCGCACCAGATTCGGTGTCTAAATCCGAGTCCGCCGCATCTAAAGAAACCATGCCCGAAGGCGTGCACGCCAACCAGAACAAAAACATCGGGACCTCGCTTGGGGAGAGCTTGCCACGATGCCACCGGGGTTCTGTGTGGGCGCCGTCAGAATTGACCTACCAAGAGGAGCCTTCCGGTCCCCCATAAGCCCCCATGTCCGAGCGTCCTCCGTCTGCATCCGAGATGGCTGGGTCTCCAGCATCCAGCAGGGGAGAGCTGCTCGAGAGGTGCAGATCCCAGTCCCAGGCATCCCCGCTCACGTCGGTGTAGTCCGGATCCAGCTCGTAGGAGGTCAGGGCCGGGGTCCAAGAACCCGAGCGGTACAACACCGATTCGCCGCCGCTGTTGTCCAGGAGGTGCTCGCGGTGTAAAACACGTCCGCGCGAGCCGCAGAGGTTCCTACAAAGAAATTGTCCACAATGTTCAGGTTACGCGCGGTCAACTGCCCGGAGGTGCTGGAGTAGAACCAGGGCGTGTAGGCGTACTTGTAGGAGCTCAGGCTGTTCCCGACTAAATCGGCATTATTCAGGGTTAAGCTGGATCCGTACAGGTACATTCCACCGTAGAGGTAGGCGGAGGTGTTCGTATTCGTGACCTGGTTCCCGGCGACGATCAGGTTGTCTACGACGAAAGTGGAGGGCCCGATTGTGGATGAGGACCCCGAGCCCCGCAGTACCCACCCATAGGTGCTTCCGTCCACCGTGATGTCATTGCCGACCAGCGCCAAGTGCGTGCCGTTGAAGGTGGTGTGGCTGGAGCTGTAGAGCAGCTGAGCGTGCAGCGAGCCATCCGCCTGGAGCAGGTTGTCGGAGACCTCCCAGCCATCGGCATCCACCGTGGCGCCCGATCCCCGAGACGACCATCCGTAGAGCGAGCCGGTGACCTGAACGATGTTGCCCGAGAGGGTGAGTCCTTCGATCCCTGTGGCACAGCCGTTGGTCTGGTAGCCCTGCCAGTGGGCGTCGTAGCCGTCCTCGATCTCGATGAGGTTGTCCACCACACTTGTGTCGTGGATCTCCAGGCCACCCGAGTCCTCGCAATGAAACAGACCGTAGAAGCTGCGATCGTGATTCAGCTCCAGACCGCTGACCTGCACCCCGGATATCACAGCTTCTCCGTCGTTCTTTACGAACACCCCCACACCATCGCAGCTCTGCCCCGAGATGCAGTCCAAGCCAGTCAGGGTGCTGCCTTCGAGCAGGAAGTTCCCGCCGTCCACGTAGACCCCCGCGCCCCACTGGGCTTGGCCGCCTTGAATGACCATCTCCCCCAGCACCGCATCCGAGGTCCCTGTGACCGTGATGACTGAGGTGGTGTAGCCGCCATCCAGCACCACTTCCTCGTCCAGCCAACCACGCAGCGTCACGTCCCGGGACCAGTCCAGGTTCTCGTAGTAGGTGCCGCCGCTCACGCAGGCCCCTTCCCCCTCCGGCAAGCCATCCAAGGCCTCCTGCAGAGTGCTGTAGTCGCCGGGCACCGAATAGGCGTGGTCCACGACACCGTCGCAGTTGTTGTCCAGCAGATCGCAGGTCTCGCTGGCGCCCGGGTTCACCGTCGACTCGGAGTCATCGCAGTCATCGCCCAAGGCCGCATAGCCATCGGGGGCCGCACAGCTGCGCACCGTTGTGCCGTTGAGACCGTATCCATCCCCGTCTACGTCGAGCAGCCAGTCCACCGCGTCGACCGCATCCACCTCGTCGATCTCCCCGTCACAGTCGTTGTCCAGGGTGTCGCAGAGCTCATCCTCTCCAGGACTGACCAGGGGGTCGTCATCGTCACAGTCATCGGCCCCAGACCCGTAGCCATCCGGCTGCTCGCAAGCCTGGGTCGTGTAGGCCGTCTGCCCGAATCCATCTCCGTCAAAATCTGCATACCAGAACGTCTCTGGACTGATCAGCGCATCTGAGTCGTCGCAGTCATCCGCGTTGTCGGAGACCCCTTCATAGGGTCCACAGCTGAGCACTTCCTGGTCCGGGTCCCCGTAGCCATCCAGATCGGCGTCAGTCCAGTGGGTCGTGGCTGTGGAGGGGTCCACCGTGTCGTCGTCGCCGTCCAGCAGGCCGTCACAGTCGTTGTCCACGCCATCACAGACCTCGTCCGCGCCGGGGTTGGCCAGAGGCTCCAGATCATCGCAGTCCCCGCTCTCGGCGACGAATCCCAAGGGCGCATCGCAGGCTAGCTGACTCAGGTCATCGCTCCCATAGCCGTCTCGGTCGCCATCCAAGAAGTAGGTCACGCCGTCGACCGCCTCGTTGTCTACAAAGCCGTCGCAGTCGTTGTCCAGCCCATCGCAGATCTCCTCAGCGCCCGCGTTCACGCCAGCTTGGGTCTCATCGCAGTCCTGATCGCCCCGGAAGCCGTCGCCGTCCGAATCGCTACATCCCATCATCAGAACCAGAGTCAGGACCAAAGTCTGAGCCAGCATTTACGCCTCCATCGACCTCCAGAAAGCCACCATCAAGCGCTCTTGGCAAGCCAGCCCTGTAGACTGTCGCCCAAGTTGGAGTCTCCATGCGCCGCCACATCCTGGCCTGCAGCCTGCTCGCCCTCGCCTCAATGACCGTTCTTGCAGCGGACTCTCCGGACGTCGACGCGGTGCTGGCACCCGAGACTCAGTTCAATGCGCAGGTCACACAAGGCACCTGGATGGATCTCGATGTGTCTCCCAACGGCGAGGCCATCGTGTTCTCGCTCTTGGGCAACCTGTACAGCTTGCCCATGGCCGGCGGCCAAGCCACCGCGCTGACCGGTGGGGACAAAGGCTGGTACCAGCACCCACGCTTCAGCCCCGACGGCGCCCGCATTGCCTACACCTCCGACATCGGCGGCGGCGACAATCTCTGGGTCATGGACGCCGATGGCAGCGACCCACGGCAGCTCTCCACCGAGGACTTTCGCCTGGTCGCCCAACCCGACTGGACCCCCGATGGGCGCTTTGTCTACGGCCGAAAGCACTTCACCGGCGGCCGATCCCTGGGCACCGGAGAGATCTGGGCCTGGCGGGCCGATGGCGAGGCGGGCTCCGGCATCCAGTGGACGGAGCGCGGACACCTGGAAGCCGACGTAAACGAACCCCACGTCGACCCATCTGGAGAGTGGCTCTACACTGTGGAGCGTGGCCCCTTCAACTACAACGCAAACCCCTACCAGGGCATCTACGGCATCCAGCGTACGCATCTGGCCACCGGCGAGCAGGAGTCGGTCGCCGGGGGATACGGCGGCGCCATTCGCCCCCAGGTCAGCCCCGACGGTCTGCGCTTGGGCTACCTGCGGCGCCACCGAGACGGCCTTCGGGATGAGCTGGTGGTGCGGGACCTAATCAGCGGCGCGGAGACGGTGTGGTGGGACGGTCTGGACCGAGACCAGCAAGAGACTTGGGCCAACTTTGGCACCTACCCCACCTGGTCCTGGACCCCCAACGGCCAGGCGGTGCTCTTCGCCCAGGGTGGCCTGTGGAAGGTCGGCCCGGAGAGCGCCGTAGAGATCCCTTTCCAGGCGGAGATCTCGCGCACCCTGTCCACGCCTCACCGCATCGAAAGAGAGGCCTCGCCGGCGGAGTTCGAGTCCAAGCTGGTGCGTTGGCCACGCCTGAATGCCCAGTCGCAGGCCGTGTTCTCTGCCGTGGGTCAGATCCACCTCCAAGAGCCCGATGGGAGCGTTCGCGCCCTCTCCGATCCGGAAGTCCTGGCGTACGCCCCAAGCTTCTCTCAAGACGGCCAACAGGTGGTC
>JBLHMA010000370.1:0-5844 GCA_047621545.1 Cognaticolwellia sp.
TCCTTGCCGTCGCGACGCCACAGCAGAGGCTTGACCGTCAGCCCGAATCCCCAGGTGTTGTACTCCCCCACATAGGAGACGGAGGTCGCATCGGGGGCCGCGTTGGAGTCCTCGCGCTTCCACTCTGTAGCGCTTCTGCGCCTGTCAAAGTCGGGCTCCAAGATCACGGATCCTGCGAGCACAAGGCGCAGAGAGCCAACCGGGGCCATCGCGATGCTGGTGCTGCCATACCAAGACCTGTAATAGGTCGGAATCGCTCCGCCCTCCAGCCCAACCCCAAGTCCGACCTGCAGCAGCGGCGCCTTTTCAGGAGCACCCCGGTGCGAGGTCTCCGACTCCTCCGCCAAGCTCAATCCCGCCCACAACAACCACATTTGCACCCCCTGTTCTGAATTGACTCTACCAAAGTCCGGCCAGACCGCTCCTGTAAGGCTAAACTGCAGTCATGTTCCGATCCGGCCTAAAGCGCATTGGCAAGAAGCTCCTGGGACGCGGCGAACCAGCTGCCAAGCCCGCCCCCTCTCCCGCCGCAGAACCAGCCCCTGCCTGGGCTCCACGAGCGTTCGTAAAGCCAGAATCTAAGGGCGCAGTCGAACCCGCCGCTGCAGCGGCAGCCAAGCCCCTCCCGGAGCCCGTTCTCAAGGAGCTTCCTGAGGTTGTCGCCAAGACTGCCCCACAAGCCGCCCCAAAGGCTGCGCCCGCCCCAAAGACGGGCCCAGTGGCCTTGGTGGTGGAGAAGGTCGCAGCGCCTGTAGCAGCGGCCGCAGTGGCTCCCGCCCCGGCAACTCCAGCCCCAGCGGCCAAGCACGTCTCTTCCTTTGCCAACCTCGCAGCCATGGCAGCGAGCGGCCAACTGGGCGAAGCGCGCCACGCGGATCAGTCCGGAACCGACCTGGATGCCTACCGCGAGCGTATGCGGGTCAATGGCCGTGAAGACATCAAGCTTGCTGGCATCGGCCTAAACACTGCGGAAGACGGCACCCAGTTCGTAGGGCCCGTGAACAACGAAAGCTCCCGCGCCAAGGCCGTGGGTCTGGTCCTGAGCATCGACCAGCACGAGTGCATCTCCTGCGGTACCTGCGTGGAGCAGACAGAAGATGTGTTCTTCCTGGGCGAGGACGACAAGAGCGGAGACGAGGTCAAGGCCGAGGTTCTCAAGCAAGAGGGCCCGATGGACCTGATCCAAGACGCGATCGATGCCTGCCCGGTGACCTGCATCCACTGGCTCGATGGCGAAGAGCTCACCGACATTCATAGCGCCGGCGGCCTGACCGCCTGACCGCGAGGGTCGGCAACAAGCGCCAAGGCTTGCTACTCGGTCCAGCCAACACGGTCGCGCAGCAGCGCCATGTTGCGCTCTGGAATGCTGGCAACGTCCGGGTGGCCGTCCACGGCCCGAGACACGTCCTCAACCCGCAGCAGGTGCAGCGCCGGGTGGGGCGATTGGTTGGTCGCGTTGGCTGGGTCGTCTTTCCAGGCACCGTCAAAGCAGTAGTCGGGGTGGAAGCTGGCCAGCTGGAAGCGTTTGTCCAAGTGGGTCTGCTCCAACATGTCCTCGACTGCGGCGGAGATGTCCAGGAGGTCCGGGAAGGAGCACTCTGGAAGCAAAAGGAGCGCCGTCTCGAAAGCCCCAGAGTCCACTTCCTCTACCAAACCCAGCACACCCAGGACCGCATCCGAGGCCACGTCAACGCTTCGCCAGCCCACCTTGCCCCGCCCCAGCGGACCGGCGGCAAAGGGACAGAGGTTCAGCCCGACGACCACCTCTTGCACCCAGGCCTGGACGGCCTGAACACGGGGATCTTCGGAGCTCAAAGCAGGGCCCCCAAGGCGATGCCCATCAAAGCGTGAGCCCTAAAAGCGACGGCCCTCAAAGGGTCAGCGCTGCCGTCTCAGAGATCTCCACAATGTCGCCCTTCGCCGCGCGAATCACATCCTGGCGCTGCTCATCGAAGAAGGACTGCAGGTCCTCTCCGGCCACAGGCTGGTTGGTGATGAACACCGTGTTTTGGCTGGTGCCCTTGCACTTGCGGCCTGCGGCCAGGTTGTACTCCCAGCTGTAGCTGGCACCATCCACCTGGGCTGTGACCTGGTCGGGCCACGCATTGCCGCCCTCCTCCAGTATGCCCATGTGCACGCCGACCATCTGGTTGCCCTTTTTGCAGGTGGCGGTCTCGACCACAACCACGCCGTACTGCAACTTTCCATTGACCATGCGGTCCTGGTAGCGCACACCGCCCAGGGCGTTTGCCTCGGACTCGGCGCCCAGGGACAGCAGAGTAGTGCGGGCCTGCTCAACGGCCTTGGGGGGCAGCTCTGGGGCAATCTCAACGATGGCGGCAACGGCCAGCTGAGTGGTCTCGGCGTTCTGGCCTTCAAGGCCACCCACCTGCGCAGCGTCGGCGAAGGCGTTGACCACATAGGTCAGCTCCTCCTCGTTCTGGAGCTCACCGAGCAAGCGCTTTAGGGTGGGAATGGAATCCTTGCCCAGGTTGCGTGCGTACACCTCGACCACGCCAAAGAAGCTGGTCTTGTTTCGCTCGGGCTTGTCCACTTCGGACTGCAGAAAGGCCTGTACATTGTCGTTGCGGCATTCTGCCAGGGAGCGGTACCAGCGATCGGTCCAGAAGGACTCTCCCAGAGTCTCAGCGGCGCCGGTCAGAAAGCTCGAGACCTGTTCATTGCCGTTGCAGGCTGAGCCCAGCGAGGCCACCGCGCGGCTGCGCTCATCGGACTGCAAGCCGTTGATGTAGGCCATCGCTGCATCATTCGCGCCCACCTTTACAGCGGCCACCAACACCTGATTGCCCTCCTTTCCAGCCAGAACCTTCTCGAACGCCTGGGGAGCCGACTCGGCCGCCAGGGCGGCATCACACTGAGCCATCGCCTTGAAGGCGACCGGCACCCCAGTTGGCGTGGACTCCGCCAATCCGGCCTGTAGGGCCTTGGTGTTGCAGTCTTGGGCCGAAGCGGTGGACAGAGCGAGCAGAAGAGTCAGCATGAATGAGGATCCTGGGAACCAGAGGGAGATGCACCGGTATCCCATGCAGGGCCGGCGTCGAGACGACGTAGTCTACAACCCGAACGTCAGTCCGCGTACTCCATCTCTGCCGCAGCGGCCCGCATCTTGCGCGCCTGACGCAAGGTCTTGGCGAAGTTGGCGACCATCGACAGACTGGGTTTCTCCGCATTGAAGAACAGAAAGGAGAACAATCCGCTGGCCTGCATGTACTTGTACACGTCCTGCCAGTTGTCGATGCCTTCGAGGTGGCGCGCCAAGGTCACGGGACGGAAGTAAAACTCTCGGTAGAACTGCCGGTGGTAGTCGATCAGATCCTGGGACTCCAAGCCCCAAGGGACGAAGGTCGGCTCCCAGAACGAAGACTCGCTGGTCGTCTCGGTGATCATCCGGCCCCACTTGCTGCCCTCGCGCTGCCACGTCTCCATCTGCGGCGTCTTGGGGAGCAGAGTGTTGATCTGCACCGTCACGTCGTGAAGGGGAATGGACTTGGCGAAAGCAATGGTTTCCTTAATGGTCTCGTGGGTATCGGGCATGTGCCCCACCATAAAGAAGGCCTTGGGACGCAGGCCAACCTCGTGGGCCCAGGTGATGGCGTTGCGGATCTTCTCCTTGGTGATGCCCTTGGAGATGAAGTCCAGCACCTGATCGCTACCGCTCTCAATGCCAAAGCGTGTGCGCCAACAACCGGCGTCCTTCATGCGCTGAAGCATCTCTCTGTCCACAACTTCCACACGGGAGGAGCAGGTCCAAGAAACCTTGACTCCCCGGCGTATGATTTCGTCGCAGATCTTCATGACGCGGCGCTTGTTCGCGCAGAAGAGGCTGTCTACAAAGGCCAGATCCTTGACCCCGTAGTCCCGCACCAAATGCTCGATCTCGTCCACCACCGCTTCCGGACTGCGGCTGCGGTAGCCGGTGCGGCTCTTCTGGCAAAAGGCACAGGCGTGGGGACAGCCGCGGGAGCTCACCATCGCGAACTTGGGCATGGCGTGCTCATCTACCGGGATGGGCTTGTACAGATCCGGAGGCAAGAGGTGCCGGGCTGGAAAGGGCAGCTCGTCCAGCGTTCGGAAGGCCTTTCGGTGAGCGGTTTGCTGCACCACATCGTCCTGATCGCGGTAGGCAATGCCCTCGATATCGGCCAGCTCTCGGTCGCCCTTGTAGTGCTCCACCACCTCGACCATGGTGTGCTCACCTTCGTGGATGACCCCCAAGTCGAAGCACTTGTAGGCTAAGGCCTCCTCGGGCACCAAAGTCACGTGGTAGCCGCCCAGAATGATGGGAATATCGGGCAGCACCTGCTTGAGTGCCTGGGCAAGCTCCACGGCGCCGTCAAAGACCACCGTGGTGGAGCCAATGCCGATGAGATCAGGCTTAAAATCCTGAATGCGCTGCACAGTGCCGGGGATGTCCAGCAGCTCAGCGGCCGCATCGAGCACAGCCATCTCTTCGCCAAGCTGCTCGAGCATGGCAGCGATGTACAGCAGGCCGAGGGGGGCCGAGTTGTAGAAGAGGTAGCTGGTGACCGGGTCCACGTTGCCGTCGCGAAGGACGGAGTCCAGAGGTGGGTTGATCAAGATGATGCGCACAAGGTCTCCAACAGCTGGTACCCCCCAGCATAGTCGGAGCGTAGAGCGTCCAGGCTGGGGCAATTCAGTTAGCAGCCCACCATGCTAGAGGTTGCGCATGGACAACGCTGAACTCTTCGTAGATATGCTGGTCGGCCACGAGACCGTTCACCACGTCTTGGGTGCTCCTGGCCCACGCGTAAAAGAAATGAACCACTGGTACCAAGTGGCGCTCACGGACTACCGAATCCTGGTGGTCAAGATGGTCGCAGAGGACGGCGCAGCGGGGTGGACCAACGACAGGCGCTGGGCCATGAACCGCGACACCGTGCACATCGGCCAGTATCCGCGCACCACGACCTCGGCCGCGCGCCTGGAGATTCAGGGCTTCCCGGAGCCCATCCACCTGGTGGACATCGACCGCCCGGATCTGCACCCGCACATCCCGCCCTTTCTGGCGTCTTGGAACCGCCCGGTCGCCGGTGTGGCTGAGATCGCGAGCCAGCCAAAGCACCTCTCTGACCCCAAACCCGAAGAGCGGGTCAAGACCGACAACACCCTCTTCATGGTCCTTGGCGGCGGCGCGGCGGTGCTCTTTCTCTGCTGCGGGGGCAGCGTACTGCTCCGTACGATCTACAGCCTGCTCAGTGGAGGATTCTGATGGGCCCTCTGAAGGGTGCGAGCCCAAAAGACTTGGCCCGGTGGGCTTTCTGGGTGCCATTTCGCAAGGCCCTACGTCCAGAACACCCCGAACAGCTGGCCGCCCTGTACCCCCTCTGGCGGGCTCAATACCAGGCCGCGCGCGTTCAGCGGGAGGAGATGGCCAAGGAGATGGTGCTCAGCTTCGGCGACGCCCGAGAAGAACGCCTGCAGGACGCCTACCGTGTGGCTTTTCGGGTGCACTTAGAGGAGCTGCTCTTGGGCAAGCTCAACGCCGCCACCGTCGACCACTACATGACGTGGCAGGGCAAGGAGCACCTGGACGCTGCATTGGCCCGGGGCAAGGGCGCCATCATCGTGCTGCCCCACGCCGGCAACATCATGATGATGATCGCCAGAATCAGCCTGAGCGGCATTCCCTACACCCAGTACGCAGCGCGGGGGATGGCGCCCAAAGATGTGGCTCTGGAGAACCCAGACGTCTTCGGTCACAACCCGCTGCGGGCCCAAGTTCGTGCTGCCCGAGAAGCCAACGAGGACAGGCTGCCCGCCCGCTACCTGACCCTGGAGACCCCGGTGCGTGAGCTCTTTCGC
>JBLHMA010000371.1:0-5842 GCA_047621545.1 Cognaticolwellia sp.
CGGCCCCGAGGGTCACCCCCTCTCCCGTCCCCCCGAGGTCGAGGGCGAGGCCGCCAACCGCGCGATTCGCATCGCCGAAGTGCTTGGGGTGCCGGTCTACCTGGTGCACACCAGCTGCATCGACTCCCTAGAGGCGGTCACCCGCGCCCGCCTGGAAGGACAGCGCGTCTTCGCCGAGGTCTTGTCACAGCACCTCGTTATCGACGACTCGGTCTACCGCAATGAGGACTGGGACACGGCAGCTCACTACGTGATGAGCCCCCCCTTCCGTGCCAAGGAGCACCAAGAGGCGCTCTGGCGGGGGCTGCAGTCCGGAATGCTCCAGACCACGGCCAGCGACCACGCCTGTTTCTGCACGGACCAGAAGCGCGCCGGCCGAGACGACTTTCGCAAGGTTCCCAACGGCACCGCCGGAGTCGAGGACCGCCTGGGCGTGCTCTGGCACCATGGCGTGCGCACAGGCAAGCTCACCCCCAGCGAGTTTGTGGCGGCCACGTCCAGCAACGCTGCGAAGATCTTCAACATCTTCCCCAAGAAGGGCGCTCTGATGGCCGGCTCGGACGCTGACGTGGTGATCTGGGACCCCAACAAGACCCGCACCATCTCCGTTGAAACCCACCACCAGAACATCGACTTCAACATCTACGAAGGCATGGAGATCACCGGCAACGCGGCGGTCACCATCAGCCGGGGCCTGGTGGTCTGGGAGAACGACACCCTCAAGACGGTTCGCGGGCGAGGCAAGTACGTGAACAGGCCCTGCAACGCTGAGTACTGGTCCAGTCAACGGAAACGTAATGACGCAGCTGAGCCCAGCGCTGTCGACCGCAGCAAGGTCGAGCGTACAGAACCACAGCGCTCCAAGTGAAAATCGGCCAGCAGGCGCAGAGTCCTGACCCCCATCTGATCAACGATGACATCCGGCCGGCCTCTGCCAAGGAGCGCCACTGGTCGGTCACGAACATGGCTTCCCTGTGGATCGGCATGGTGGTCTGCGTGCCCACCTACACCTTGGCCGGCGGGCTGGTCAAAGAAGGCATGAACTGGTGGCAGGCCGTGCTCACCATCATGCTGGGCAACCTCATCGTGCTGGTGCCCATGGTGCTCAACGGGCACGCCGGCACCAAGTACGGGGTCCCCTTCCCTGTCTTGGCGCGTGCCAGCTTTGGCATCCGGGGGGCACACGTGCCCAGCCTGCTACGTGCCTTGGTTGCCACGGGCTGGTTCGGCATCCAGACCTGGTTCGGTGGCTTTGCCATCTACCAACTGGTCAACGCGCTCTTCGACAAGGTGGAGCACACCCTGACAGGCGCGGAGCTGTTGGCCTGGGGCCACACCGACGAACTGGCCACGCTCTACGGTGCTGTGCCTGGCGCACAGGCCCTGATCGAGCAGGGGGAATGGGCTGCCCTGGCTGCCAGCGCGGAGCTCTCGGGCACCTTCACTTTCGGCGTATTGGAAGGGGCCCAGCTACCCTTCCTGGGCATCAATTCCTTTGAGCTGCTCTGCTTCCTGGTCTTCTGGGCCCTACAGATCGCCATCATCTACAAGGGCATTGAGTCCATCCGGGTGCTGGAGACATTTGCTGCACCCTTCTTGATTGGCATCGGCGTGGTCCTGTTGGGCTGGGCCTACGTCAAGGCCGGCGGCTTTGGCGCGATGCTGGCCATGCCCAGCGCCTTCGATGCGGGCGGCCCCCGCGAGGGCGAGTTCCTCAAGGTCTTTGTGCCCAGCCTGACAGCCATGGTGGGCTTCTGGGCGACCTTGTCCCTGAACATCCCGGACTTCACCCGCTACGCCAAGTCTCAGCGGGACCAGATCCTGGGCCAAGCCATCGGTTTGCCCACCACCATGACCTTCTTCGCGTTCATCAGCGTGGCGGTGACCTCGGCCACAACGGTCATCTTCGCAGACCCCATCACCGGCGCGCTGGCGGAGCCCATCTGGGACCCAACCATCCTGGCCGGCCGCATCGGCGGCGGCTTCACAGTGGTGCTCTCCCTGCTCGCACTGGCGGTGGCCACTCTGTCCACGAACATCGCAGCCAACGTGGTCTCGCCGGCTAACGCGCTCATCAACGCCAACCCCCGGCGCTTCACCTTCCAGATGGGCGGCTACCTGACCGCCGGCATTGGCTTGGCCATCCTCCCTTGGAAGCTCATCGCCAGCACCGGCGGCTACATCTTCACCTGGCTCGTCGGCTATTCCGCTCTGCTGGGGCCCATCGTGGCCATCCTCATCATGGACTACTTCGTGCTCCGGCGAACACGTCTGGACCTGGACAACCTCTACAGGCAGAACGGTCTCTATAGCTACACGGGCGGCTTCAACATCGCAGCCCTGGTGGCCTTCGTGGTTGCTGTACTGCCCAACATCCCGGGCTTCCTGCACCAAGCAGGGGCCTTTGGAGACGGCGTCATCCCGCCCGTCTTCGACACCATCTACACCTACGCCTGGTTCGTGGGCTTCTTCCTGGCGTCGGTGATCTACCTCGTCCTGATGAAGACCATCCCCCACGGCTCGATCCCCGAGGAAGCATGATTCCCACATTCAACGCGCGCTCCAACGACTTCGCCAGCTACATCTCTGCCGACAACGTGATCGGCGGCCAGGTGGTCAAGCCAAGCGGCAGCGAGACCCGCGACGTGGTCAACCCACGTCATGGCAAGGCCATGAGCACCGTGACCTTCGGCACCGCCGCAGACGTGGACACGGCCGTAAAGAACGCCGAGAAGGCCTTCGCGGACTGGAGCACCTGGCCCATCCGCGAGCGCTCCCAGATCCTCTACAAGGCCCGCGACATCATGCTGCGCGACGTGGAGGAGCTGGCTTGGCTGGTCTCCCACGAGAACGGAAAGAGCTACGGCGAGGCCAAGGCGGAGGTGCTCAAGGGCATCGAATGTCTGGAGTACGGCTGCAGCCTGCCCAACCTGGCGGCCAATGAGTCGCTCGAAGTCAGCCGCGGTGTGAACTGCGAGATGCGATACGAGCCTCTGGGCGTGGTGGCGGGGGTCACCCCCTTCAACTTCCCCTTCATGGTGCCGCTGTGGATGCTGCCACAGGCCCTGGCGGGCGGAAACGCTTTCATCCTTAAGCCCTCTGAGGTGGTGCCCCTCTCCGCACTCAAGATCGCCGCGATCTTCCAAGAGGCCGGTTTGCCAGACGGCATTCTCAACATCGTGCAAGGCGGCCAGGAGGTCGTCGAGGCTCTCTGTGACCACCCCGGTATCAAGGCCTTTGGCTTTGTCGGCTCCACCCGAGTGGCTAAGCTCGTCTACGGCCGCGCATCCACGGCCGGCAAGCGTGCTCTGGCTCTAGGCGGCGCCAAGAACCACCTCATCGTTGTGCCCGACGCCGACGTGGAGTTGACCACTGAGAACGTCGTCGCCAGCTTCTCGGGCTGCGCAGGCCAGCGCTGCATGGCGGCCAGCGTGCTGATTGCCGTGGGCGAGGTCGACCACATCATCGAAGCGGTTGCGGCCAAGACCAAGAAGATGGTCCTGGGCGAGCACATGGGCCCGGTCATCACCCAGGCTGCCGTGGAGCGCATCACCCGCTACATCGACGAAGCCGAGAAGGGCGGCGCCACGGTGCTCGTGGACGGACGCGGCGCGGTCGGCCCGACCGGCGGCTACTGGATTGGCCCCACCCTGCTCGACCATGTCACCGCAGACATGCCGGCCGGCTGTGAAGAGATCTTCGGCCCCGTGCTCTCCATCCTGCGCGTAGACACCCTCGAGCAGGCCTTCGGCATCGAGAACGGCAACCCCTATGGCAACGCCGCTGCGATCTACACCACCAGCGGCCACGTCGCCAAGGTGGCCATGGAGCGCACCTCGGCCGGTATGTGTGGCGTGAACATCGGTGTCCCCGTCCCCCGCGAGCCCTTTGGCTTTGGTGGCTGGAACGACAGCAAGTTTGGCCACGGCAACATCACAGGCTGGGACGGCTTCCGCTTCTGGACGCGGCCTAGAAAGGTCACGAGCAAGTGGGCGCTGCAGAAGGATTGGAATTGGATGGCATAGAACGACTCCTTCGGAGTCGTTCTATGCCTGTTGGACCGTAATTACGTAGCAAATGCGCCGGCCTTAGGCCGTAAACTGCAGGGCCATTCCGCAGGAAATGCCCCGGGAAGATTGCCCCTAACAGCGGGCCGTTTCCTGTGGAAAGCGCCGGAAACCCATTCCCCAGCAGCGGCACCCCCGCTGGGGTTTCCTCGGTGGACGCAAGGGGCTGACTCTGCCGGGGCTACTTGGTCTGTTTGCCCTTGGCCTGGGGCGCAGGCAAGAAGTTAAAGCGTAGGTTCGGCCTGTGGCCAGAAACCTGACATAGCATAGGGCCGAGGCCCGTCGCATCCGCCGAAGCAGCGAGCATCGTTCCCGGCCCATTTGCTACGCAATTGGCCTGCATTCGGGGGCCTGAGGCCCCACGCATTTCCTACGGAATTGCGCCAGTCACCCTTCAAAGGCCGCATCACAGACTTCCAACGCCTCATCAATGATGGCGAAGGCCTCCAACAGCTGCTCCCTGGTGATGCACAGCGGAGGATTGCAGAAGAAGCTGCCCCAGCGCAAGAACGTGAACAGGCCATTCTCCAACAGACGCCTTGCGAATGCGGCCATGACGGGGCTGTTGGTATTGTAGGGAACAATGGGGTCGCCGGCGCTGTTCTTCTGGATGTCCACCATGCCAAAGAGCCCGATACAGCGTCCACCCTTCACGGACGGGTGCTTGGCGGTCAACCGGTCGATCTCGGAGCGCATGACCAGGCCTAATGTGGCGGAGTTCTCGACGAGCTTCTCCTCCACCAGCACGTCAATGGCAGCCAGAGCGGTGCCCATGCACAAGGCATGGGCGTTGTAGGTCAAACCGCCCCAGAAGACATTGTCTTGGAAGTACTTGGCGATGGGGTCGGATAAGCCTACGGCGCCAAGGGGAAGGTAGGAGGACGTCAGGCCCTTGGCCATGGTGACCACGTCCGGAACAATATCGCCATGCTCAAATCCGAAGAGCTTGCCGGTGCGGCCCCAGCCCGACATGACCTCGTCGCAGACCAGCAGGATTCCGTACTTATGCAGCAGAACCCGTAGGCCCTTGAGGTAGCCCCTAGGCGGCGGCAAGATCCCATTCGTGCCTGTGACCGACTCGATGAACATGGCCGCGATGGTCTCAGGGCCCTCGTACTGGATGATCTCTTCGAGATAGATCAGGTTCTTCTCAGTGATTTCCTCTTCGGTCTCCCCCCAGGAGAAGGTGTAGGGCCAAGGGTCCATCACATGCACAAAGCCCGGGGAGCCCGGCTCGTTGGGGATGCGCCGGGGGTCGCCGGTGAGCTGCATGCAGGCGTTGGTGGCGCCGTGGTAGCTCCGGTAGCGCGAGAGGATCTTGAAGCGGCCGCTGAACTGGCGAACAGCCTTGATGGCGTTCTCGTTGGACTCCGCACCGCTCAAGGTGAAGAAGAAGGTGTTGATGTTGCCAGGCACCAGCTCGGCCATGCGCTTACCAAGCCGCGCACGGGCCTTGGTGGCCGATCCAGGAATCGTGTAGATGAGCGTATCGGCCTGGTCTTTGATGGCCTGAATCACCTTGGGGTGACCGTGGCCAATGTTGACGCTCATGCACTGGCTATTGAAGTCAATCCAGCGCTGACCCTTGGGCCCATAAAGGTAGATGCCTTCTGCTCGCTCGATGGGCAGAGGATTAACGCTGCCGGTCGCTGACCAAGAGTAGAGGGTGTACTTGAGGCAGGCGTCGATCATCTCTTGCTGATTCATGGGTCCGTCCAAGCGCGGGATTCGCACAGAGAATCGCACGCCAAAATCGGCTTGGCGAGCCCAGCCAA
>JBLHMA010000372.1:0-5834 GCA_047621545.1 Cognaticolwellia sp.
AAGTCTCTGGGAAACTCCCGCTCGTCAGGTCGCAGTACAAGGGGCACGCGACTCGCGGCGAGCGCCTGATACAAGCGGCCGGATCGCGCCATGCCGCCACTGCGGGCGTAGGCCACACCGAGTCGAGCTTGCAGGGAGAAAGACACCGCGCCCAAGACCTTCCCGCGGGCGGCCACCTGCAAGCCCTCCAGTCTCTCTACGGCCTGCCGCAGGCGCTCCTGTTCGGGCACCCGGCGCAGCAAGAGTTCGTCCCCCAGAAGCATGCCAGAGCACTGACGAATGAGCTCGAGCACCACCAGCGTCTGGGACTTGACCCCATAGACAGACGACTCGCAGAGCAGCTCACAGAGCACCCGCACGAGGGGGTCGTCTTTCAGGGCTTCGGGACTCAACTCGCGCATCGATTCACGCGCCTGGCCCGCGTGGGCCAGCTCAAGTCTCGTGAGCAGGATCTGGGCCAGCGGAGCACGGAGGCGTGCGGAAAAGGCGCACGGGGCCAGCGGCAGCTCGCTGCCTTGCACCTCGATGGGGATCAGCGACGGCATCTCCGAGACAAGGTCCGGCACCAAAGCCAAAGCCTCGTCGGTTCGAGAGAGCCAGCGCGCATTCGCGAGGGCTGCTTTGAGGGAGCGCAGCGCGTCCATAAGATCCAGAAAACAGTGCAGCCCAAGCTTAGCAAAGTCGCTGGCCAGCCGGAACTAGGAGGTGCCTCTGAGCGCAGAATATTTAGGTTCGCAACAGCCTGAGTGCGAAGGCAATGGCGCCTTGCATTGTTGGGTTCTCTCGCCCCAATCCTGCGAATGGCCCCTCCTTGGAGAAGGCCCCCACAGCCCGGGTCAGCACCTCGCAAGCCGCATGGGTACGCAAGTCGCGCGAAGCCCAGGCTTGGGCTGGACTACAAGCCTGGGCGGCGCAAAGAAAGTGCTCTGCAAGGAACACAGGTGTACCCTGTACATGGGCCTGCATCCAAAGATGAGCCGCCAGATGTCCCAAGTCCTGGGCAGGCTGCCCCTTGGTACAAAACTCCCAGTCAATGATCCAGGGGCGCCCCTGCGCGTCCACCAAAACCGAGGGAGGCCACAGGTCACCCATCACCAAACTTGGCCCCGAATGCAGGAGGCGAGCCCCCAGCTCTGCGGCGCGCGCACCCAAGGCGGCGGCGTCCGCGACGCCGAGAGTCTCCAAGCAGGGGCCGATGCTTTGGTACTGCAACACCATGCGTGTCTGTTGAACCGGAAGGTTGTGCAGCTTCGGTGCCCCTGGGTCCTGGTGCAGCCCGAGTAGCCAGTCTCCAAGGGTACCCAACAGCGACTTGCCGCCCCCACCCTTCAGCACCTCGCTAAGATCCTGGCAGGGCCCCAGATCCCGCAGAATCAGGGTGTGCGCATGCACGTCCAAGAGCTCGGGTACGCCGATGCGTTGATCCTTCCGCTGCCCCACCCACTCCAGGGCCTGCGCCTCGAAGTACACGCGCGAGGGGTCCAGCGCCAGCTCCGGCTGCGAGGCCACATAGGGCGGCGCGTGCTTGACCACGACGCTGTCCCCCCGGGTCAAGTGAACGCGAAAGACATGGTTGACCAGACCACCGATCAGGAGCTCGGCGTGGGTGCTCCCTAAGCCCAAGCGCTCGCCGACATGGACCTGTGCAGCCAGGGGCGTGCGAACGCTCACTCCTCCTCGAAGCGGTGCTGGGTCTCAAAGCCGAGCTGTTCCTCAAAACGGTACAGGCTGTTGGCCCAGGGCAGATCGGGCGCCTGGCCAAGGAAGGTCTGCAGGATCTGGAGCGTCACCTGACGAGACTGCACCAACGAGTCTGCGATGCCGACGTCGTCAAGCGTGACACCGCCCGGCACGCTGTACTTGTGCCCGACGACCAATCCCACAGTGGGCAGGCCGAGCTCATTGGCCAAGATGACCTCGGGGGCGAGGGTCATGCTGTTGACTTGGGCGCCCAAGGAAGCCGCATAGCGGTTCTCGGCCGAGGTCTTGGTGCGGGGACCCTGCACATACAAAAACTCCAGCCGACGTTCGGACAGACCACAGCGCTCCGTCAGCCACGCCCCCAGTCCCCGGTGGAAGAGCCCCCCTTGCACCAGCAGGTGCCCCTGGCCCACCTGAGGGGTATCAAAGAGGGTACAAGCGCTGCCGTCTGGCAGGCGATTCTCCAGCATCAACAGGTCGTTTAGCAGCATGGGCTGGTACAGTGGCACGCTAGGATCGAGTACCCCAACCGAGCTGGTGACCAACAGCGCATGACAGCCCACCGCTTTCAAGGCCAGAGCGTGGGCCCGGTAGTCGATCTGGTTGGGCAGGCGACTGTGGGGTAGCCCGTGGCGAAACAGCAGGATCCCCCCGGTGTTCGGCTCCCGGTGAAGAGTGACTGGCCCTCTGCTCGTCGCAACGGACTCTGAGACGAGTCCCGGGAAGTCTTGAGCGCCGGAGAAAGCCGAGCCGAGAATGACGCAGGCTGCCATTCAATTGCCCAACAGGGCGCGTCGAATTGCCGGATCCGGGGGCAGGTGCAGCCAGAGAAGCTCGATGGGGCGCTCTTGGACGAAGATCATGGGGTAGGGCTGAAGGACGGCGTCCATGAAAACGAAGGGGTAGCCCACCTGCATCGGCTCCTCGTCGTGGGCGCGGAACTCCAGGGTGTTGGCCTGGGTCAGCAGGCAGTCATCCAGAGCCTCCAGCCCCGACTTGGAGACGTGGATGGTGGCGCCCTGTGCCTTGCCGTTCGGCGCGATGGTGAAGTTCACAAAGACCTCTCCCACGGTGACCCTACCCGACGCTCCGGAATCCGCATAGCACTGCTCAAAGCGCCCCATCTGCGCCATCATCAGGGCGTGAACCTCCGGCGTGGTCAGGTACAGGTCCAGCTCGGCGGCGCGGGTGGCCACGCTCCCTGGGGTGCCCAGGCTCTCACTGCGTAGAAAGCTACCTACGACGTGCTGGGTCTGGGTGATCTGAGCGCCGGTGCCTTGGTAGTCAATGGCCATGACCCGGGTCCAGTCCAAGGTGTGTTTCTCCATGCTCGCGTCTCCAACCCTCATGACTACCTGGCCCTGGGCCTGCCCGCTCAAGGTCATCGAGGCCTGAGCCGGGGTATCAAGACCTCGGCCCTCAAGCCTGCCTTGGTAGTCCATCACCGCCCGCTGAGGACTGCGCTCAACCGCCGTCCACTCCGCGTGAAGGGTGCTGTGCATTCGGCGCCTCTTGGCAACCAGAAAGGGCCAGTTCTGCCTGCGCCAGCCGCTCTCCCCCACCTTCAAATCCGGGACTGTCGGACTGATGGCGACGAACACAAAGTCCAACACCTCGCCATATCGGGGGGCCCCTGCCAAGTGCTCAGCGCCCCCCAGAGCCAGGACCTCTCCGTTGTCAAAGCCCCGCAGCTCCACGGTCTTCCCGGACAGCTCGTTGCGCGTCCAGGGGCCCTCTGGCGTGGGGGCCGTCTCGACCAAGCCAAAGCGCACCACCCAGCCCTGTGAGTCGTCTGGGTAGCGACGCGCATAGCTGCGGGACAAGCTGCCGCGAAGCCACTCCTGCTGCTGGGCGAAGGGGACCAGTGCCGCGATGGGCTCTCCTTCGGAATCCACACCCTGTGTCCGGTAGTCGGTGGCCAGCTCGAAGCGCCAAACGGGGGGCGCCTCTGGGACCGGGACGGGGTCGGGTCTGGCAGCGCAGGCCAAGAGAGCAAACAGCTGGGATGCGAAGAGCGCGCGTGCGAGGAACATCAGGAACATGTAGCCCAGGTGGACTGGAGGAGGCATCCAGCAGAGGGCAGGATAACCATCCAGGAATGTCCCCTCCCCTTCCTCCCCAGGTCCAGTTCGTGCTACTCGCAGCCGGCGCCTCCACCCGCATGGGCCAACCCAAAGCGCTGCTTCCGGGACGGACAGGCTGGCCTCTACTGCGGGAGTGGTTGCAGGTGTCCCGAGACGCCGGGATCCCCCGGCCCTGGGTGGTCTTGGGGGCACATCGGGATCTGCTCCTCCCCCACCTCCCCGAGTGGGCCCGAAGCTTTGACAACCGCGATTGGGCCAACGGAGGCGCCACTGACTCCCTGCGCGCGATCTGGCCAGAGCTCAGCGGACGGGTCCTGTTCACACCGGTAGACGTGCCGCCCTGCACTCCCCAGGCGCTCATCGACTTGGCTCAACCCCTGGGAGAAAGCGCTCTTTCCCACGCCGGTTCTCTTGGCCATCCCGCTGCACTGGACCACCGCATGCCCTTCCCAGCGCAGCGCTCCCTGCACGAGGTCATGCTGGGCGCGACACCGATTCCCGCGGGCCCCGACTGCCTTCTGAACCTGAACACCCCACAGGATTACCGAGACTGGCTCACTCGCGCAGGCTGATCTCTACCCAGGCCTCGGCCACGACCTGGTCGCCCATCGCGTCTGTGGCGGTGACTACCATCAGGGCCTCTTTTCCCCGCAGAGCCTCCAGATCCTCGGCGTCCACAAAGTCCGGGTGGTCGATGGGCGTGGCGGTCCCCCACATCAAGCCGGAGCCGTCCTCCTGGCAGTACGCGATCATGTCCTGGTAGAGGAAATCACCCAGCACTTCGCCGTCGACCTCGGTCCGCATCTCGAGATCCAAGAACTGGTCTGCGATGCGCAGTCCCAGACTTCGCGCCCGAAACGGCAGACCAAAGCCCCCCTGTGGCGGGGTCATGATCTCGACAGCCTGGCCATCTTCAAAAGAGATGAACTCCGTACCGGAGCCTTCTCCCAAAACCAGAGAGGTGTCCCCACGTCCCGCACACAGCTGTTCTGGGCTCCAACAAGAGACCATCAATGCAAGAAACATGAGCCTTCTCTCCAAGTCCTTCCCAAGGGTATCCGCCACACAAGCTGGGTGATAGCCTCAAGTCTCAGAAAGCCCCCAGGAGTTCCATGTCCTCGCTGTTGATCCACCTCGCCCTGATCGGCTCTGCCACAGCCGCTGACCTGGACGTGGACGGCGTGACCGTCACCATGGACGGGACCCAAGCCTATGACAACATCAACGTCATCAATGGCGGCAGCATCGTGGTCACGGACTACGACGGCACGGGCACGACCGGCACCCTGACCTTGATCGCGGACAGCGTGACCATCGACGCGACGAGCAGCATCGTGGCTACGGGCGCTGGATACCGGGGCCAGAGCAACGCGGACGGAGAGGGCCCCGCTGGTGGTGCGGGCGGCGCACTCTACGAGGACTCTGGCGGCGGCGGCGCACACGGCGGAGACGGCGGAGACGGCGTCCTCGATGACAACAGCGGCCCCGATGGGCTGGGCGGCACCGCCTATGGCGACGCCACCAGCCTGAGCGTGGACATGGGTTCGGCGGGCGGTGCGGCAGGCAATGCAGACGGAGATGACGGGGGCTCGGGCGCCAATGGTGGCGGTTCTGTGAGCATCCAGGCCGCGACCGTCAGTATTTCTGGCACCATTGTGCTCGACGGCGACACCGGCATTCTCACCAACAACGACGCAGCAGGTGGCGGCGCCGGCGGCGGATTGCTGATCCAGTCAGACACCCTCTTTTGCAGCGGAACCGTCTCGGCCATCGGCGGCGACGGCGCTCAGATCGACGACGCAGGCGGCGGCGGCGGCGGCGGCGTGATCAAGCAGTTCTACGACACATCTGGCACCACCTGCACTGTGGACGTGAGCGGGGGCAGCGGTCCTGGCGGTGCCACCGACGGCGGCGGCGGCGTGGACTCGGACGACACGGTAGACTTTGACGGCGACGGCTACACCTTCGCCGACGGCGACTGTGACACCACCGATGCCACTATCAACCCCGGCGCAAGCGAGGTCGACGGGAACACCGTGGACGAGGACT
>JBLHMA010000373.1:0-5831 GCA_047621545.1 Cognaticolwellia sp.
CAGCCAAGCAATACGTAAAAAAAGGGAATTCTAGCGCAGGACCAGGGGCTTGGGCCGCAGGCGTAGGACCTCGATCGGATCGGCCTGCTCCCACCAGAGAAGCTGGGCCCGTGCCCCTTCTACGAGCTCAGGTGGGCCACCAAATGCGAGGTGGTTGTCCCCGCTCAGACAGAAGAAGATCCGGCGCATTTCAGCCTCGCTCGTGAGCTGCCCCAAGTGCAGCAACATGTATGCGGGGTCCAGCATGTCGGCGGTGCCCAGCGGATACCAGGGGTCCTGCACCGAGTCGTGACCGATGCCCACCATGGCGCCAGCGGCCCAGAGCTCGTCGACCCGGGTCAGACCACGGCGGCGGGGGTAGCTGTCATAGCGGCCCTGCAGCACCACGTTATCCAAGGGATTGGCCACAACCTGCACCCCGGACTCGGCCACTAGCTCCACCACCTTGGCTGCGTGGGGGTTGGGATAGCTGTGCAAGGCGGTGCAGTGCCCCGCTACGACCCGACCACCAAATCCCCGGTCCAGGGTCTCGGCACAGACAACCTCTAGGTTCCGTGTGGTGGGGTCGTCGGTCTCATCGCAGTGAAAGTCCACCATGATTCCGTGCTTCTCGGCCAAGTCAAAGGCCATGCGAACACTCTGCCAGCCTTCCTCGGCCGTGCGCTCGAAGTGCGGGATACCGCCAACGGCGTCGCAGCCCAACGCCACTGCGGCCTCCCATTGGGCCTGCCGGCCAGGCGCCCGCAGGATGCCCTCTTGAGGAAAGGCCACCACCTGAAGCTCGATGCCCCGCTCGAGCGCCTCGGACTTGAGCGCCACCAGGGTCTCAACAGCCAGCAGACTGCCGGTGTCCACGTGCGTGCGCACCCGAAGCGTGCCGTGACTGGCATACATCTCCAGGGTCTCCAAAGCGCGGGCCCGCACGTCATCGGCTGTGAGCTCCGCGCGCAGGCGGGACCAATTGGCGATGCCCTCCCGAAGCGTCCCGCTCTTGTTGGGGGAACGCGCACCGAGCAGGGCGGCATCCAGGTGCACATGGGGCTCGGCGAAGGGAGCAGTGATGCGGCCTTCGCGCCGCACTTGCTCCCCGGGCAGCGGGGTCAACGGGGTGGGGCTGATGCGGGCGATGCGGCCCTGTTGCACCCTCAGACTGACCGTACGGTCACCCAGTGACGCACTCTGGAACAAGAAGCCGCTCATGGACCCTCCAGCGGAAGCTTTAGCCCGCAAGCACCGAACAGCCCTTCCCCTCTCCAAATCGGACCGTCGACTGGCTGTACTCAGTGCTTCGCCCCCGGTAGACTGCCTGTTCCATCCCGGGAGTGACCATGGACAAGCTCGACCCCGAGCGCTCTGAGCAGGTCTTCGATGACTTCAAGCCGGCTTACACAGCCAACCAAGCCATCGTAGAGGCCAACCGCTGCCTCTACTGCAGCGACGCGCCATGCATCACGGCCTGTCCCACTGGCATCGACATCCCGAGCTTCATCCGGAAGATCAGCACGGGGAACATAGAAGGCTCGGCCAGAACCATCTTCGACAGCAACATCATGGGCATGAGCTGTGCCCGGATCTGCCCCGTCGAGACCCTCTGCGTGGGTGATTGTGTCTACATCGAGATGGGCGTGCCCCCCATTCAGATCGGCAAGCTTCAGCGCTACGCCACCGACATCGCACTGGAGAAGGACTGGACCTTCTACGAAGCCGGCGCGGATACCGGCAAGAGCGTTGGCATTGTGGGCGGTGGACCAGCCGGCTTGGCCGCCGCGCATCGCCTGCGCCGCTTTGGTCATGCGGTCACGATCTACGAGAAGCGGGACATTCTGGGCGGCCTGAACACCTTCGGCGTGGCCCCCTACAAGATGCGCGCAGACTCCGCCTTGAGCGAGGTCGAGTGGATCATGTCCATCGGCGGGATCCACGTGGAGCACGGGGTAAACATCCCCGAGACCCACAGCTGGGAGGCACTGCTGGCCAAGCACGAGGCCCTGTTCCTGGCCTTTGGCCTGGGCCCAGACACCCGCTTGGACATGCCCGGCGCAGACCTGGACGGCATCCTGGGCGCGGTGGACTTCATCGAAGAGTTCAAGCTGAAAGCCGTGGACCTTAGCGACGTGAAGGAAGCTGTGGTCATCGGTGGCGGCAACACCGCCCTGGACGCGGTGCGCGAGCTGCGTGGCTTGGGGGTCCCCCGCGTCAGCTTGGCCTACCGCGGCGCTGAATCCCAGATGGGCGGCTATGCCCACGAGTGGAGCGCTGGCAAGGACGAAGGCGTAGTTTCGGTATTCAACGTGCAGCCCGTCGCCTACGAGGGACAGGGCCACGTGACCGGCTTGCGCGTCGTGCGCACAGACGAGGCAAAGAAGCCCATCGCGGGCTCCGAAACCATCCTGCCAGCCCAGCTCGTGGTGCTGGCGGTGGGGCAGTCCAAGCTCGGCGAGCTGGTCAGTGGCTTGGACGGCGTGGAGACCCAGTGGGGTCGCATAGTCACCACAGACGACGGACAGACCGGCAACCCCCGAGTCTTTGCCGGCGGCGACTGCAGGAATGGCGGCAAGGAGGTCGTCAATGGCGTGGCGGAGGGCCGCGACGCTGCGATTGCAATTCACTCCCTGATCTCGGAGGCCTAAATGCCCGACCTGACTACCAACTTCGCAGGCATCGTCTCCCCCAACCCTTTCTGGTTGGCCTCGGCCCCACCCGCCAACTCCGGCGCACAGGTGCAGCGCGCATTTGATCACGGCTGGGGCGGCGCGGTGTGGAAGACCTTGGGTCAGCCGATCCAAAACGTCTCCAGCCGCTTTGGCGCCATCGACTGGCAGGGCCGCAGTGGCGTGGGCTTCAACAACATCGAGCTCATCACGGACCGTTCTTTGGACGTGAACTTCCGCGAGATCTACGAGACCAAGCTCAAGTACCCCAAGCACGCGATTATCGCCTCGCTCATGGTCGAGACCCGCGAGGAGTGGCGTGAGATCATTCAGCGTGCCGAAGACGCAGGCGCCGACGGCCTAGAGCTGAACTTCGGTTGTCCGCACGGCATGTGCGAGCGCGGCATGGGCTCGGCGGTGGGCCAGGAGCCTTCCGTCAATGAGCGCATCACAAGCTGGGCCAAGGAGTTCTCCAACGTGCCCGTGTTGGTCAAGCTCACCCCCAACGTTGGGGACATCGTGCCCCATGGTCTGGCCGCCCAACGCGGTGGCGCCGACGGTGTGAGCCTCATCAACACCATCAAGTCCATCATCGGCGTGGACATCGACACCTTCGTGCCCAAGCCGATGGTCGGCAACCGCTCCAGCAACGGTGGCTACTGCGGCGCCGCCGTGCGGCCCATCGCCCTGCACATGGTGGCGGCCCTGGCACGGGACCAGCAGTTCAACGTGCCTATCTCCGGAATCGGAGGAATCACCAACTGGCGGGACGCCGTGGAGTTCATGCTCCTGGGCAGCACCAGCGTCCAGGTCTGCACCGAGGTGATGCTCAAAGGCTATCGCATCGTCGAAGACATGATCGAGGGCATGGACGGCTGGATGCGTGACCACGACTTCCAGACCACCGACCAGTTCATCGGCAAGTCCATTCCCGCCTACGCGGACTGGGGCGACCTGGACATCAACTTCGAGACCGTGGCCAAGATCAATGCTGAGACCTGCATTGGCTGCCAGGTCTGCGTGGTGGCCTGTCACGACGGCGCCCACCAGTGCATTCACCCTGCCGAGGTGGGCCGCATCCCGGTTGTGGACGAGTCTGAGTGTGTGGGCTGCAACCTCTGTCAGATCGTGTGTCCTGTAGAAGGCTGCATCACCATGGAGGAAGTGGACAATGGCTTTGAGCCAACCACCTGGAACGAGCACCTCACTCTGGGCAGGCCAGTCCGCCCAAAGAAGGGCGCGCACTGAGTTAGGACAGTAGACCGGCCCGGCCTATAGACCAGCCGGGCCGGTCTTGTTTCTCACTCCGGAGGGCCTCCAGTTGGAAATGACACGCCGCCAACAGGCCACTCTGGTCTTGATGGGTATCGCCGGAGCGCTACTCTTTGGCCCCAGAGCGGAGCTCGGGGGGACGGTCTCGCTGCCCCCCTTGCCTACCAACAGCGCAGATCTGGATGACTGGGTGCGCGCAAACCAGGCCAAGGTGTCTGGGATTCGCCCCGGTGACCAGTCCCAGCTCACTTGGGCGGGCCCAGCCGGTACCCCAACCCCTCTGGCCCTGGTCTACCTGCACGGCTACTCGGCCAGTCCGGTCGAGATCGAGCCCGTGATGAGCCAGCTTGCTGCCCAGCTCGGAGCGAACCTGTACCGCCCGCGCCTATCCGGACATGGCTTGGAGCCCGGTGGCCTGGAGAAGGCCACCGCCGCCGAGTGGATCGCCGAGAGTCACCAAGCCATCACGTTGGGCTCCATGATCGGCCACCGGGTTGTGGTAGTGGGGGCCTCGACCGGAGGCACCCTTGCAGCGATTTCTGCCAACCAGGGGGCCAAAGCCGACGCCCTGATTCTGGTCAACCCAAACTTCGGTCCTCAAGCCAAGAGCGCCGAACTCCTGCTTCTGCCCTGGGGTAGCGCCCTTCTGCCGCGCTTGGTCCCCTCTCGTAGCTGGGAGCCCAGCAGTCCGGAGCAAGGCGCCCACTGGACCACCGCCTACGCCCTGGAGAGCCTCGTTCAGATGATGCTGGTGGTCAAAGAGAGTCGAAACCAGGACTATCGCCAACTGGATCTGCCCGTGCTCGTGATGCGTTCGGACGCCGACGACGTTGTGGACCAGGCTGCCATCGAGGCCTTTGTCTCCACCCTGCCCAACGCAGAGCGCATCGTGGTCGACCACACCGAAGGCGAAGACGGGCACGTTCTCGCGGGCGAGATCACCGCCCCCTCCAGAGTTCAGGAGAGCGTCGTGGCAATGCAGGCCTTCATCCTGGGCCTATAGATGGGCCTATAGATGGGTCTATAGATGGGTCTATAGATGGGCAGCATTCGACCAACAAGCAAGCCCCTGCCGAGAGCCCGGTCGCGCTGCTCCTCTTGCAGGGCCGTGTTTGGCAGAAAAACTGAGCCCCGCCCCTAAACCTATTCGCCCCCTGATCCGAGAGGTGATTCACGGGCCGGACCAAGGATTTCCAAGGAGGCCCAACCAGAAAGCACCCGACGTGTGCTGACTGGACCCATCCCCCTTCGGAGACATCCCATGTCCTTGCTCGGCACCCTCAACACCGGGGCCTCTGGCCTCGGTAACAGCAGCACCCGCCTCTCCGTCATCGGCGACAACATCGCCAACATGGGGACCACCGGGTTCAAGGGAATGCGCTCCAGCTTCTCCGACATGATGCCCTCCTCCATGGGCGGCATCGGCGGCTCAAGCCAGATGGGACGCGGCGCCACCTTGGCCAGCACCATGTCAGTGTTCGGCCAGGGCGGCCTGAAGAGCTCCGACTCCGCTCTGGACTTCGCAATCTCGGGAGAGGGATTCTTCCCTGTCAGTGACGGAGACGAGACCTACTACACCCGAGATGGAACCTTCTTCATGGACAACGAGGGCTACCTCACCAACTCGGCGGGCATGAACCTTCAAGGAACGCTGGCCTCGGACGGGGAGCTGACTGGACTCCAGGGGGACCTCCAGCTGGACCGAACGGCAGTCGCACCCAAATCCACCGAGACCATCAGCATCGATCTGCTCCTCTCTGCCGAGACCGAGATCAGCACCGACGATTACCTGAACACCGCGACCTTCGACGGCACTACCACTACCGGCACCGACTTGGAGGACATCGCGGAGGCCCTGGGCGAGGGCGCTGACGCCACCGGCTACACCTCCTCGGTCACCATCTATGA
>JBLHMA010000374.1:0-5824 GCA_047621545.1 Cognaticolwellia sp.
CTCCTCTCGCCCGTCCGCGGTCATAGCCACGATGGGCACCTGAGCACTACACGGCCCGCTGCTGCGCATCGCGCGGGTGGTCTCCAGTCCGTCCAGCCCAGGCATGTGCAGGTCCATCAGCACTAGGTCTGGCTTGAGAACCTCGATCTCGGCCAAGGCGGCCTCGCCAGAGGCACAAACATGCACCCGTTGGCCGACGCGCTCCAAGAAACGGCGCGCGACGAGCTGGTTGACGAGATTGTCCTCTACCAACATCACCAATAGGCTCGGCAGCGGACCTGGACTTGACGCTGGACTGGGCCTCTCGGCGACCGGCGCTGGCACCCTCAATCTAAAGGTGCTGCCCAACCCAACCTGACTCTCGCCCTCCAAGCTACCCCCCATCGCATCGGCCAAGCGCCTGGAGATTGCCAAGCCCAGACCGGTCCCTCCAAAGCGCCGGCTGATGGAACCATCCGCCTGAGTGAAGGCTTGGAAGAGCGAGGGCAGCTGTTCGGCTGTAATGCCGATCCCTGTGTCCTGAACCTCCATGGACACCCATCCCTGCTCAGCGTGCACAATCCGCACACTGACCTGGCCCTCCGGTGTGAACTTCAAGGCGTTGGAGACCAGATTGATGAGCACTTGAGAGACCCGGCGACCGTCCAACGACACCGTTTCAGGAAGCTCGGGATCAACGAGGAATTCCAGCGCCACCCCCTTTTCTCTGGCGCCATCTTCAAAGAGCCCACGGAGTCCTGAGAGAAGCTCTGCCAGCGAGGTCGCCTCAGGCTCAATGGTCAGCTTGTCCCTACCCAAGCGCGCATAGAGCAGCAGGTCATCGATCAGCTTGAGCAAGCCGTGCCCCGAGCTCTGCGACATGGCCAACAGCTCGTGTATCTCGACCAAATCGGCGCTTTCAAGGGCGAGAGCGCTCAAACCGAGCACCCCATTGAGAGGCGTGCGAATCTCGTGGCTGACCGTGGCCAGGAACTCGGTCTTGGCCTGGCTGGCCGCCTCCGCCGCCACGCGGGCCTCTTCAAGCTGGTCCAGAGTCCGATATTGCTCGGTCAAGTCAGTAGCGACCACGACCAAATGCGGCTCACTCTCCAGGTCCAGCCGGCCTACGCTGATGGACAGGCGCCGGGCACCGCTCTCATTGGTCCAGCTGATCTCCCCCTCCGCGGGCTGGCCGCTCTCCAAGACCGTCTGCGCGACGGCCTGGAAATGTAAGCTCTCCGGGGGATTCACGATCTTGCCCAACGGATATCCAACGGCCACCTCTGGCGACATACCCAGCAAGGCCTGCGAGCTCGGGTTGGCCAAGAGAATCCGCGAGTCTTTGTCCAGTACTACCGTGGGTAAGGGCAGGGTGTTCAGCACCCCCTGAAGGAATCCAATTGCGTCCTCTAGAGCCTTCTGACGCGCCCGGATGAAGGACACGTCCACAGCCTCAAGCAAGAGCAAACCATCGGTGTAGATCGGGTCTGGAACACGCGTGATGGTCAACTCCAACCAAAGAGCTCCCTGCATGCACCGACAGCTAAGGGTCTCGCGGTCCAGCTGCCCCTGCCGACGCGGAACCAAGAGCTTGGCCACCTCCTGCGGGTCGGTGAGCAGATCTCGCAGGTGCTCGGAGGACCCCAGAAGCGAATCTGCGGCTGGGTTCTGCTGCAGGAGCGTTCCATCCAGCAGACAGAGCATCACCGCCTGAGGAGAGTGCGCCCAGTGGCCCATCTCACGCACCGTGTCGGCGTTGAGCTCCCGGGGATCGGGCCAAGCCTCGACCAGAGCGACCATCCGCCCTTCCCACATCGCCGGCCGCACAGTGACGCGCGCCTGACGGCGGATGCCGCGCGGGGAGAAAGTGTGCACCATGCTGGGCCGCTCGCCTTGCTCCAGCGCTTGAAACAGACTCACGGTCTCCGCGAGATTTTGTGCAGAGGGCGCCCCCAGACTACGCGCGGAGAACTCCCCCATGCTGGGACTCAGGAAGAAGTTCCGACCCGCCTGATTTGCCCACGGGTGCGTGTAGTCCTTCTTGTCGAAGACCCACATCGGCGTGGACAGTCCCTCGAGCATAGCAAGGGCATCAGCGTCCAGGCGCAGGGGCCGCAGCTTCTTCTCCAACAATTTCCGCCCTTAAGACTGTGTGTGTTCAAGCACCTTACTCAGGAAAAGCCGCCGGTCGGTCGTGACGTTTCCGTCTAGCCGCCGACTCGGGACTTCCATGTACACCCCGATATCGTCAAAACCCAGGTCCATGTATAGCTCGTATCCCGCATGCCGGGTTGCAGATGTCCGCAGAACCGCGTGGGAGTACCGTCCATCGATTCGATTTAGACGTTCATCGATCAAGGCGCGACCCAAACCCAGCTTCCGGTAGCGTGGCAACACCCCCAGCTCCGCCAAATAGAAAGTGTGCTGTACGGGAAGCAAGCCTTGCATGTGCCGAGAAACATCAATGCGGCTGGCGAGCGGCACTGCAAAGCCAAAGCCCACCACCTGGGTTTCTCCGCGAACAGCCAGCAGCATCAGGTTGTCGGGCGTGTCCAGAGTGCGCTTGAGCACCGACTCGGCCTCGTAGGGGTAAAAGACCTCCCGATAAGGCGGGGCGGTCCACACCGTCTGGTACGCGCCCACAAAGCTGGAGCGGTAGGGCATCGCCTCCTCGGCGCTGCGCACTCGAATCAGGCGAATGTTCTTGCCAAAGCTCGGCAGAGGGGGATGCTCAGACAAGGTCGCACTCACATGGGATCAAGGTTCCCCATGATCATGCCGCAAAGCTGGCCCGAACCAAGACCCCAGCCGGCGTTTGCTGCACGGAAACCGAGAGTGGAGCGCCACCTAGCGCCTGATGCGCAAGGTGAACTTCGCCCTCCAACAGCAACGTGATCTCGGGGCCCTGGATGCCTAAGACCTGGATCTCTCGGGGGTTTAGGGCCATTCCTTGCCCCAGCGCCTTGAGCACAGCCTCCTTGGCAGACCAGGCCACCGTCACCCGGTAGGGGTCCCCTGCCAGAAGTACGCGCTCTTTCTCCGAGAACCACTCCTCAACAAAGGACGGGTGGCGCGCCTCGACCTGCTCAAGATCCACACCCACCCTCTCGCGGTGGGAAGCCCAGGCCACAGCGTGGCCACCGGAGTGACTGATGCTGACCAGCGGACCAGGCTGCCCCTGGATCAACACCGATGGCGCACCGGAGGCTAGGGTACGGATCTCAACATGCTCCGGCGGGGCGCCAGTGAGCTGACAGACCGCGCGTTTGGCCGCGATCCGCCCAGCGATGCGGTCGCCCTGCCGCTTGGGGGTTCCACGGGCTCGCAGCAGGCTGACCTCTTCGGCGTTGAGCCAGCCTGTGGTGTCCTCGTCGATGCGGGCATTGCCCATGGCAGCGTCCGGGGCTGACGGTCTCAAGACCACAACAGCCTCTCCAAAGGCGGACTCTTCCCATCCTTGCTCCGGCGCTGTGAAGCGCTCCCGATCCGGCAGGGGGCCCTTCTCAACCATGCGGAATCCGCGAACGCTCATCAAGCGCCCGTCTTCTCCGTTCACGTCCACGTCGTAGGCGCCGTCCTTACGCAGCTGTGCGGTAAGGGTCAGGTCCTCGCCGTCCCGCACCTCTCGGGCCATCCAGACGGTCTCGACGCTGGCCGGCAGCGCCAGAACATCTTGGGCAACCATCGCGTGCAGACCAGCAGCCTGGAAGGCGGCCTCGAGTGCCAAGGGCGAGGTCATCAATCCCTCCGCGATGTAGCTGTGCTCGACCCGGGCCGATGCAGCCAAGCCGTCTCGGGTCACCGCCTCGGCACCGCGCAAGACCTGGAAGGCAGGTCCGTGGAAGAAGCGCCTATAGATCTCTCCACGGCTGATCGACTCTTCTGGGAAGAAGGCCGGGGGCATGGAGCTGAGCACTGGCTTGCCCTCCAGCAGGACCTTGGCTCGGAAGTGCTCGCTGCGCAGGCGCTTGCCGGCTCGGGTCACCCGCTCGGAGAGCAAGACACACTCCACACAGCCATCCGGGGTGGGCCGAGCGCGCATCTCCAGTTCGCATGGCTCCCCCCGGTAGAGCTTGACGGGCTTCTCAAAGATCACGTCCTCAACGCCCACGTAGCTCAGGCCGGGCCGGGCCAAGCTGGCGGCCGCGACCATAAGCTCCAGGCCCATTACGCCAGGAAGCACAGGCACCTTGTCGATGGCGTGGTCCAAGATCCAGGGGTCCCGGTCCTTGTCCAGCTTATAGCGGGCCACGACGATGTCACCCTCGTGCTCAACGCTGTCCAACAGCGGATGGTTGGGGCTAGGGACCAACTCACCAAGCTTCCCTGCAACCACGACCTCCCCCTCGACACCAGCAGCGATCAGGTCCACCGCCAGCGATGCGCCGGCGAGTGCGGGCAAGAGCTCCACACCGCGGGCCTCAAGCAGGTTCTGCATGCCACCGCGCACGGCCATGCCCACTCCGCCCCAGGCAGTCCAGTCCACGTGGATGGACTTGGGTCGGGAGAGGCAGATCTGCGCCATGGCCTCGTTGGCTGCCGAATAGTCGACCTGTCCAGCGTTGCCAAAGCGCCCAGCGACGGAGCCCATGGACAGGAACCACGCCTCCGGCCCCATGGCCTCAACCAAGGTCAGACCACCTACGGCCTTGCCGTCAAAGACTCGGTGGAAGGCCTCCTCGTCCTTGTCTTGAATTAGGCGGGACTCCTCCGCACCAGCCCCGTGGATACAGCCATCGACGCGGCCGTAGGAGTTCTGGACCTCTGCGACTAGGTCACGAACGGCTGTGGTGTCCGACATCTCACAGGTGCGGTACTCGGCCGTGGCTCCCAGCCCGCACAGTTCTTCGAGGGTGCCGCGGATCTCTTCAGCCTTTCGCAGGCGGTTGAGCTGACGCTCGATCTGCGCAGGAGTGGCGCGCTCGCCGGCAGCCTTGAGCTCTGACCGGATCCGGTTCTTCTCGGCCTTCTCGTCCAGGGGCTCAGTGCCCGCAGGGGAGCGGCCAACCAGGACCAAGGTCACCGGCGCACGGCGGGCAAACTCCACGGCCACCCGCGCGGTGACTCCACGGCCACCCCCAGTCACGATGACCACCTGATTGGCATCGGGACGGGCCATCGCAGGGGGATGGTCTTCTACAGCCAGCTCGATCACAGTCCGCTGACCATCGTAGCCGTGAAACACCTCTACGGTACCGTCGTGAGCTGCCAGCTCTTTGCAGAGCAGCTCAGCGATCCGCTCGGGCTCCAGCTGCGGTGAGACGTCGACCACACGGGCACTGCAGCCCTCCCATTCACGCCCCAACGCCTTGGTAAACCCAGCACGGGAGCCGTCAAAGAAGGCTTGGTCTGGGGTCATTCCATCCAACTCGCCCATCATGGTCAGACAGATCCAGTCGCGAACGTCGACCTCTACGTTGTCCTGGGCAGCTCGGAAGGCGCTGATCACGTCCGCGGCGACATCGACCACTGCGTCCACTGGGCCAGCGTCCGTAGCACCGTCAATGACTGCGCCGCGCTCACTCAGCGCCTCGACCATTGCGTCGGCCACCGGGCCATCGCCCAGCACCATCACCACGCGGCCCTGGAGGCTGCCTTCCAGGCTCAGAGGCCGAGGCAAGCGAACCGGGCGGCGGATCCAGAAAGTGGGCGGCAGCTCACTCATGGGGTCGCTGGTGTTCTCATCGCTCCCCGCATCCTCCCCGTCGGCCACCGGGCTCGCGTTTCCATCCGTGACACGGTCACCCAACCACTCTGCCAAGCTGCCCAGGGTGGGGTAGTCGGCCAGGGAAAAACTGTCGTCGCGTTGCACCCCAAACTGGTCGCGAACCTCGGAGAAGATCTC
>JBLHMA010000375.1:0-5823 GCA_047621545.1 Cognaticolwellia sp.
CCAGGCGCTCAAGCTCATCGAGTCCCGTGGCGGGACCCCCATCTGTGACGTCGAAGACCAGGTGGACGCAGATGGCAAGGCCCACAAGCAGTTCGGCATCACCACGCCCTTCCAGGCTGTGTGGCGCTTTGTTCAGCGCGTGGACAAGGGTGGCCTGTACCTGGGAATCAAGTCCCAGGAAGTGGGCGAGCACAACAGCCTGCGCTTCGGTCACTTTGACCACATCACCAGCAACTTCTCTACGCTCTCTCCCGCCCTGCTCTGGATGGAGCACGTGATGGGCTTTGAGCGCTATTGGGGCATCAACTTCCACACCGTGGACGTGGACCCTGCCCGCACCAGCGGCTCCGGTCTCAAGTCCGTGGTCATGTGGGACCCCAACAGTGGCGTGAAGTTCGCCAACAACGAGCCCCAGCGGCCCTTCTTCGAGGCCAGCCAGATCCACCTCTTCATCCAGGATCTGCACGGCGACGGTATCCAGCACGCTGCCATGACCGTGCGGGACATCATCCCGGCCGTTCGTCAGATGCGGGGGAAGGGACTGCGGTTCATGCCCACGCCTGCCAGCTACTACGACATGATGCCTCAGCGCATCGAGGAAACCGGCATCTTGCGCATCGACGAGGACATTGAGACCCTGCGTGAGCTGGAGATCCTCATCGACGGCAAGGCTGAGCACTCCTACCTGCTGCAGATCTTCTTGCAGGAGGCTGCAGGGCTCTATGAGGAGGCCGACGCCGGTCCCTTCTTCTATGAGGTCATCCAGCGCAAGGGCGACAAGGGCTTTGGCGGCGGCAACTTCCGGGCTCTGTTTGAGTCCATTGAGCGCCAGCAGCGTGCCGAGGGCCGAATCTGATGTTGGATCGCATGGTCGCAGGCCAAGTCCCGGCCAAGCACCACATCACTTTTGAGCAGCCGGATGGCTCGCTGTATTGGGAGGAGTGCTTGACCCGTCAGGCCTTTGATGGTCCCTACAGCATCCTCTACCATCAGCACCGCCCTCACGAGCATCTGCCCGTGAAGACCGAGCATGGATACGCCCAGCCCCGTGCAGCGGCCGATCAGGCGTTGGCCAAGCGCCACTTCAAGACCCAGGACATGGAGCCCCTTGGCGGGCCGCCCATCGACTGCCGTCTGCCATTGATCTTTAACAAAGATGTCATCGTCGGCACATTGCACCCCTCCGAGTCTGACCCCGTCTACGTCGTCAACTCCGACGGCGACGACTTGTACTTCATCTTCAAGGGGAGTGGGTTGCTGCGCACCCCTTTTGGGGATCTGCACTTCAAGCAGGACGACTACGTGATGGTGCCCCGTGGCGTGGCCCACCGCTTCATCTTGGACCCCGATGTCGAACAGCACTGGCTGAGTATCGAGTGCCTTGGGCATCTGGGCCTGCTCAAACAGTGGCGGAACCCAGTCGGACAGCTGCGCATGGACGCGCCCTACTGCCATCGTGACTTTGAGCGCCCAGAGTTTGTGGGGCCGATCGATGATGGAATCCGTGAGCTCGTCGTGAAGCGGGCCGGAACCTTTCATGGTTTCAAGCTACGGAACTCCCTGACCGATGTCGTTGGCTGGGATGGCACCGTCTATCCCTGGGTTTTTCCCATCTTGAACTTCCAGGCCCGCGCTGGGCTGGTGCACTTGCCACCCGACTGGCATGGCACCTTTGGTACTCGGGGGGCGCTGATCTGTAGCTTTGTGCCCCGCGCCGTGGACTTTCACCCCAAGTCCATTCCCTGTCCCTACCCCCACCACAGCGTGGATGTAGACGAGTTCCTCTTCTACGTGAGAGGGAACTTCACGTCCCGCAAGGGCGTAGGTCCCGGAAGCGTGAGCATGCATCCCCGTGGCATTGCACATGGGCCGCATCCTGGTTCTTACCAGGCCAGTGTGGGCCACCGCGAGACCACCGAGTTGGCCGTGATGATAGACACCGTCGAGCCGATGGTGCACACGACCATCGCGGCTGGGATCGAGGACCCAGGCTATATGGCGAGCTTCTTGGAATAGGAGAAGGCCGCGCAGCCGCCCGCAAGGACAGACGGTTCAGTGCATGATCCAGGGCAGGTGGGCCAGCCCCTAATATGCCCAGCTGCCTAACCTAAATCCTGACTCTGTCCGATACAGCTTCCGTAGTCCTCTCGCGCTGCATCCGTGTCACTGAACTCAGTGCTGGATCAAGTGAGATCTACAGAGGTCTCTGGATGTTCCATCGAAAGCGCAGAGGGGGAAACGCAGCTTTAGTCACGGCCCTGTCGCTGACAGTGCTGTTGGGTGTTGCTGCCATTGCAGTCGATGGAGGTATGGCCCGCCACCACCGAGCGGAGCTTCAGAACGCTGCGGATGCAGCGGCCCACGCCGCAGCTCTCAGCTTTGACGGGACCGAGGACGGCCTGTTGGAGGCTCGGCAGGCTGCTGTGACCATTGCCGCTCTAAACTTTGCAGGTGGGCAGGCTGTTGTCTTGGACAGCAACGTAAGCAACACCGCCACCGGCGACATAGTCTCCGGCGAGTGGGACGGTGATACGCGAGTGTTTACACCGACAGTCGACGTTGAGTTGATAAACGCCTTCCGGGTGAGAGGGTCAAACGAAGAGCTGCAGACCTTTTTCGCCAACGCGGCCTTTGGCCGAAGCTCAGTGGCTGTCTCAACGGACTCCATCGCACTTAGGCCACCGACCACTCCCGCCGGTGCGGTGGAGTGCTTCTTGCCCCTGGCAGTGCCCCAGTGCCGCTTGGACCTGTATGGGGCTGAAGGGATTTTGGATGTTGATTTGGTTCTGAATCCCAGCGGGGGAGACAACGTTGGCTGGGCGCTGCTTGGAAACACCGCGGTCAGCGACTCCAGCTTGAAAGAGCAGATTTCGAACTGCGAGGCGTCGGGCGAAGTTGAGGATTCAAGCACAGTCTCACTGGATGGCGCTGTTATAACCTCGGTTCTCGAGGAGATTGCAGACGCGGTCAACAACTCTCATACGTACTGGGATGACAGCGTCTGGGGCGTCCAGCCTAGCCCCATTTGGAAATCCTTGGTCGACAAGGACGGCTCGTATGGAAACACCTTCGAGGGCGCAATCATCGTCTTTGACGAGGAAGGGGAGGACTGCGATTCGGTGACGTTTAGCGGGGATTACTCGGTGGTCTCCTTCTACAAGGCGGCGATCTACGATGTTCGAAGCAAGGGTGTTGTGTCCGAGGGGAACATTCGGGTTCGCATTGACACGGTGAACAAGATCAGTCTGGGCACCAAGGGTGGTGGTACCGCAGATGATGGCATCCAGTATCAGCCCCCGCCCCGGATTGTGCGATGAGATACTCAAGGACTCAGCGCTCGGGAGCAAGCGCACTAGAGACCGCGCTCGTGCTTCCAGTGCTGCTAATTCTCTTGTCTGGCATTACGGACTTTGGTTGGTTCTTTGCCCAGAACCTCCGCGTAAATCACTCGGTCAGGCAGGCTGCTCGGAGTGCAGCGGGGACCGACTATGACTTGGGCCCAGAAGACTACGGGCAGGCTGAACTCGAAGCTCAACTCGCTTCTTTTGACTTGCCTTACTCGGAGGCCACCACCGCTAGTGTCGTGGTGGACGAGACTACAGGCTTGGTGACCGTGACCTACCTGGCAGACTACAACCCCATCTTGGGGCTTCTCGTGTCTGCAGGCAGGGTCAACCTAGCCGCCGGAATGACTCTGGCGATGGAGGACTTGAGCCCATGACCCTTCGTAGACAACGACATGGTGGCGCAGCTGTAGAGCTCGCTCTCACCTTTTCGCTGGTGCTCTTCCCACTCATCGTTGGAACGATAGAGGCCGGCATATATGTTCACCAGTTGGATGCAGTCGCCGAGTCTGTACTCGTCGCGGGACGGGCTGCTGCTGGTGTCGCGATAGAGGACGATCCAGCCCTTGTCTTTGAGACGCAGCTGGAGGCGGAGCTGTCTGCACGCGGCCTTTCGCCCAGTCCCTATCTGGACAATCACACGGTCAGTAGCGCGGTCTCCGGGGACGCGCCGAGCCAGGAACTCTCGGTAGATGTGAGCTTTGACTATGGGGGTATTGTTGGTTTTCTACCCACTCCGGACTGGATCCGGGTGCGTCGTGACTTTCGGCTGGAGGACCAGGTCGAGTACGCCGAATAGGACTGCAAGAAATCCCAGGGTTCAGTGCCACGCTCGGGGTGTAAGATTCTGTTGCGCTGCTTCGTATCCCCAGCAGCACACGGAGCACCTTCATGCCGAGCCTCCTCTGGACCATGATAAGCCTGGGCTGCGTCGGCAGCTTCGACCGGATGGAGGAGTGGGAGCAAGAAGCTTGGCTCAGCACCAGCTCCGAGCTGATCGAAGCGGATGCGGTGGAGCTCCGCCGGCTGGAGGACTTCTTGGTTCCTCAGACTTGGTACGCCGATAATATCTCCGCCAAGCTGGTGAGTGAGTGTTTGGCGGGGGAAGACGTACGTGCCTACATCCCCAGCACCTTCGCGGTGATGGAGCTCCATACTGACAGCATCAATGTGGGGGAAGTGCAAGCCACGTGGTTGGAGAGTGGCGCAGCGCCGAGCTATGACCAGTCCAACGGACGAATCATAAGCCTGTACGAAGCGCTGCTCGCTTTGCGTGGACAGTCCCGCTTACTCAGCGGCGCGTGCTTTCCGCCAACAGAGGGACGCTTGCTTGTGGTCTTCCCGGCAGAGGTCCCTGCGGCCTTGGCTTGGCAAGCCCTCAGCACAGCCTCGGATGCTGGTTTTGACGAGATCTATTTGATGGTCTCGGATCCGGCTGCGGAGCTCAAGGCCCAGACCACGCCACCTAGGCCACCCTTCAAGCCGGGCACTCAGTCGATTCCTGAGCGGGCCAAGGCTCTGGACGTGGATGCCTTGGCCCGGGCCAGAGCGCAGCTTGCTACAGGGAGTCTGGTCAGCGAGCAGGGTCGGGTCTGCCAGGAGAGCGCCCGCCTGACCTTCGGGGCGCCCAGCGCGGTCGTCACGTTAGAGCGCTTGGACGGCAGCGGGCAGCTGGTCGACCAAGAGGCTGTCCTAAAGACTGAGTTGGGCGACGCCCTTGGCGATGCGATGGACACGGTTTGGGTTGCACCGCAGAAGGAGTCGCGCATGGGCGACGTTGTAGAGGTATTGAGCACCCTCAACGAGCAGGGTCAGAGCCCCGCTATGCAGGTCCTGGCCGCTGAAGAGGTGGACTTTCTGAGTTGGTCAGGAGGAAATCAGGTGGTGGAGGTGGATCCTTACTGGTCGGCGACCGCCACCTACGACAGCCGGTCCAGCGACCAGTGGGTTTCCTTGATTCCCCTGGAGTTTGCGCGCCGGAACCATGGCCCCTGTGTAGATCCCCGAGCCAGCGAGTAGCCTCAGCGCGATAGCAGTCGGGCAGCCCGGAGACCCGATGCTCGGCAGCACAGAGCTCTTGCCCGCCCTCTTGCCCGCTCTTTTGGCTGGGGGTATGGCCATTGGCGCGACCCTGGCGGTCGAGCGCTGGGGCGGGGTCGTGGGCGGTGTCCTGGGCACCCTGCCGACCACAATCGTGCCGGCGGCGCTCGGGCTCTACGCGGCTGGCAGAGGTGTAGAATCCTTTCAGGACACTCTGCACGTGACCCCGGTGGGGATGCTGCTCAACGTGGGCTTTCTGTTCCTCTGGCGCATTCTCCCGGAGCGACTGCCCCGGGCTTCGCTGCCCAAGCAGTTGGCGCTGATGCTGTTCTTGTCGTTGGGCGCGTGGGCAGTGCTGGCTGTGTTGGGTGTGAGCGTGATCGAGGCGGCCTCGCAGGCGGGCATACGGCCCCTCTGGTTGGGGTTGGGAGCCAGTGCA
>JBLHMA010000376.1:0-5804 GCA_047621545.1 Cognaticolwellia sp.
CGTCGCTCATGGCGCTGACCCGGGCTGCCAGGTCCTCACAGGCCCCATAGAGGGTGTCCAGAGAGCGAGGAAATGAGCTGGCCAGCCGCCAGACCACACGTTGTCCAGTGACTGCTGTGCCCACCCCTTGGGGACGCTCTCGCGGCTGAGGTCCCTCGCAGCCAGTTAGCCCAGCGGCCAAGCCTGCGCCCAGTCCGGAAGTGAGAAAGTCACGGCGCTTCATGGACGCTCCTGCTCCATCTGTTCTACCGCAGCTTGGATGCTGGAGGCGGTCTTGGGCATTAGCTCGAGTGCATGCTGCTGCTCTCCCTTCTCCTGGCTGGTCTCTTGGCCGGGGCGTTTCCGCCGGTGTCCCTCCCGGCGATCTCCCTCCCGCCGATGTCCCTGCCTGGGGTCGCGGAGCCCGAAGAGATCTCTAGCAGTGAGCTGGACCATGTTTTGGTCGTCACCCTGGCTCATTTCCAGATGGACAGCCAACCCTTGGTTCCCCTGACCCATGGGGCGCTGCCTCTCTCTGCTCTGCCAGCGGTGGATGCAGCTGCCAAGGTGGGTCGAGCACCGGATGGCTCCTGTGGAAGCGGCTCCTCTCTCTTGTTGGTTGCGGACCAGCGCGTCCCCAGCTTGACCTTGTCCACGTTCGAGGACAAAGCTCGGCAGAACTGTTTTTCTAGAATCTGGCGGCTGGTCGAAGTCGCTGATCCCGTGGCACTTCCGTCTTCAGCAGTGCCTAAGCTGGGGGAGACCCTTCTGGTGAGCCCGTTCGCGGCCCTGGGGCCCCCGAAGCTGGGGGGCTGAACTCAGTCCTCTCGCCGTCCCAGGACGGCCACCATGGCGATGGCCAGGGTGAGCAGCCAGGAACTGCCCGAGGAGGTGGTGCTGCAGCCTCCGCCGGACTGGAGGGGCTCGGGCTCGGGCTCGGGCGAGTTGTCTGCGCTGACCTCGGGCGTGCTGTCGGTGGGCAGGTCGGGGACCGAAAACTCTGTGACCGCCAGGGCGGCGATTTCCAACTCCATGGATTGCCCTCCTTCCACGGTAAAGGTCAAGGCGTTGACTTGGGCCCAGACCTTGGCGTCCGCTGTGGCGAAAGCCGAAAGGGGCAGCGCGACCCAGTCCCCATCTGGCTGAGCTGGCAGGGTCACGCAGGTGTAGTCCCCGGCTTGGGCGGACTCTGCGCAGACTTTGTAGTCCTGGGCGCTGTGTACCCAGAAGAGAAGGCTCTGTGCCTCGCTGAAGTCTTGTGCGCTCCCTCCCATGTGTCGGGCCACGCTGAGCCAGGGGCTGTCCTGCGTGCTCGCCAGCGCACAGCCGAACAAGCGGTCGACGCGCACATGTTCGGGGTCAATGTTGAGTCCTTCGGCGAAGGCAGCGAAGTTGCTCCAGTCCACCGCGCAGCCTTGGGTCTCGAAGTATTCCAAGCTGCCCTTGCCCGAGAACAGGCCCTCGTGAAGGACGGTCCAGCTCCCGTCGAAGAGCCAGGTGCGGTCCTCGATGCCCTGCGGACCCACCAGGGTTAGGCTGGCCTCTGCGAAGGGCTCGAAGCGTGGGGCGAAGCGTGCGCTGCTCTGTGGAAGCACAACGCCCAGCCACTGCTCCAGCTCTCCGTCGGCATCCGAGACCAGCGCGAAGACGTCCAGAGGATCCTGGCTGTTGTTCCGTGCGAGCAGCTCCATGCGGCCGCCGAGAGTCTGGGTAGAGCGGATGACGCCGGCAGGGGCCTGGCTCTGGGTCTCCCATCGAATCGGCTGAAAGGACCCAATGGCATGCACCGTGTCTTGTGCCAAGGTCAGTGCCTCGTTCTCCGTGATGGCCCAGACCTGAAGGGTGAGCACGCGCTGTGTGTGGGCAGGCTCCGAGAAGTCTTCGGGTACCCAACCCGTCTCAGCGGACCAGTGGTCTCCCTGGTCGTAGAGTGTCAGGGTCAAAGCACTCTCCCTCTCGCCGCCAGGAAAGCGGTGGGTGGCGATTATGGCCTGACCCTGCTCTCCGAATGACCGAAGCACCGGGGGCTGAAGCACTGCGCCCTTGACCCGGTCGCAGGTTGGCTTTGTGTGGTTGTAGCGCTCGCCCCAGGTCTCCAGAAGAATGATCGAGCCCAGGATTCGGCCCTCGTACTCGTAGTCCCAGCCACGCACGTCCGTGGCATTGGTGAGGGTGAGCAGGTCCGTTGGTGTGCGCTCAATGGGCAGGCTGTCCAAGGGACCCGAGGCCGGGGCCACATCCATGTCGGAGTCCCCCAGGCTGGTGGGCATGATCTGGGTGATGTCTAAGTCTGTGCGCTGGTGTACCAGGGCCCGTTGTGCCAAGGCCTCGGCCAAGTATCGGGAGGCCTCCAGCCCGCCCAATCCTGTAGAAGAGGCGCCACTGCCGTACTCCGTGCCGTCGTTTACCCCGTCCCCGTTCGTGTCCGCGATGTCCGGGTCGCTGCCGTACCAGCAGAGCTCCTCGTAGTCGGAAATGCCGTCCCCATCAGTGTCCACGCTGCTGTCCGAGGAGCTGAACTCGATGGTCAATGTAGAGTCTGCGTCCAGCCAGCTGTAGGTGTCGAGGTAGGCGTTGTTTCCTTTGCCGTTGTAGACCCAGGCGCCCCATGCTCGGGCGTTCACATTGGCCGACGCAGTATCAGTGTAGGCCCCGCTGGAGATGCCGGATTCGCCAGAGGACTCCAGGCTGGTTTGACCGTCCGTCATGGTCACCGTGTTGCTCTGTATGGCGGAGTCGTCCCAGTACATGTCCAGTGCCGTGCGGTTGTAGCTGCTGTCCAACTCGTAGAGTCGCAGGCCCTCAAAGCTAGTCTCGATGTCATAGGCCACGTAGTGGAACTCTCCGCCGTGAACCTCCAGGAGGCAGTCGTAGCTGCCGACCGGGATTGTGGCACCGGTGTTGTCCAGGCCGTCCCAGGCCACTGTGTTCCAGCCACTGGCCGATCCCCCGATGAGCAAGAGATCGCTGCTGCCGCCGGTTCGGCTGAAGGATCCGTCTTGGTCCAGGTCGCACTGGATTTGGTAGGTGCCAGTCCGATCGCTCTCAAAGAAGAAGGCCAACCCGCTCACCCCACTGTCGACCTGGTCACACTCGGTCAGGCTGCCGTCCACTACCGAGGTCTGTGCTCCGCCGTTGAGCCAAAAGCCCTCGGCCATTGGAGTCGCGCTCTGGTAGTCGGCATCGCTGGGTGGGTTCAGGTAGATCTGGAACTCAGGGTTCATCACCCCGTCGCTCTTGGAGATGGACTTGCCGCCGTTGTCTCCGTCCACGCCATAGCGGTTGGCGCTGACGTTGTAGACGTAGCCACTGAGCCCGTTGGTCTGCATCTCCAGTACAGCCGTGCTGCCGCTGCCGTCCGGCATGGCCGCGTAAAAGGAGCCGGTGACTGCTCGTGCGGCGGCGTAGGAGCCCGCGTTGAACTGCCAGTTGGTGGACCAGAGCCGGCCACCGCTGTCCACGGCGCCGTTCACTGCTACATCCCAGCCGCTGCTGATGCTCTGGCTACTCCCGATGACCAGCTTGTAGGCGCCGTCACCGCCGCTGGCTGGAATGACGTCACCGGAGGCGAATCTGCCAAGCGAGGTCCCCGAGGGGTCGGTGACTGTCACGCTCCCCGTTCCGGTCCAGGTCATGCTCTCCACCGAGCTGTCCAGGATGTCGACCTGCAAGACCGTTCCCGAGCGCAGCGCTTGGTACACACCTAGCTCGGATGTGCCCTCGGCCAAGGCCAAGCTGGGCGCCAGAAGAAGGGTCAGTAGCGTCAGGGTCTTGCAGGGGGCCATGGGTCACTCCGGGTTGACCTGGGAAGTGCAATGCCCATGCCGGACTTCTGGCGGGCTCTTCTGGGTCACCTTGGTACGACCTGTCCCACCCACTGTGTCGTTCTGGTACAGAGTCCGACCCGTTCGGCGCATGTTCCCTTGGCAAGGCGCTTGCACTCCCTCCAGGCACACCCTCGGAGAGGCATCCAATGCGCATCGCCCTGAACGAAGACCACCACGTCCACTCCACCGTCTCGGACGGGCGCACCACCCTACTGGAGAACATCGCGGCCGCCGAGACGATAGGGCTCAGGCGTTTGGGCTGCGTTGAGCATGTCCGCGCTGACAGCCACTGGGTCGGCGACTATCTGGACCATGTCCGTATCCTCCAGAGGGCGACCCAAGTTCAGCTCATCGTGGGTGTGGAGACGCGGATCAACGATGAGCACGGCCGGCTCTGCTTGCCGTCGGATCTGCCCCCGGTAGACCGGATCTACATCGCCGACCACAGGCTGCCCATTGGGGATCACGCCCTGACTCTGGGGGAGGCGCGGGCGGGCCTGGAGGACGGAAGCCTGACCCCCGAGCGCGTCATCGACGCCCTGATGATCTCCACCGAGCGCGCTTTGGAGCGCCACCCGGGTGCAGTCATTGCTCACCTCTGCAGCTTCCTGCCCAAGGTGGGACTGAGCGAGTTCCAGATTGGTCACGCCGCGATCCACCGCTTGGCTCACGTCGCGCGCCAAACGGGGGCTATCTTGGAGGTGGACGAGCGCTGGGCCTGCCCTTCGGTCTCCGTAGTCGGGGTATTCATTGGCGCCGGTGTACCTGTCGTCGCAAGCTCGGATGCGCACCACGCCAGGGACATTGGCTTCTACACCTACGTGTCTCAGCTGGCTCAAGCGCTGGAGCCCAAGGTCGATGGATGGGGCCCATGCTCCTCTTATTGAGTACGCTGGTTACCGCAGCTCCGGCCGACCAGGCCTTCTTTGAGCGAGACGCGGCCGCCTTGCATGCTCTGACGGAGAGCGACGGAGAGAAGGCTTGGTTCTACTTGGGGCTGATGGCGCGGGAACTCGGGAATCTGGAGGAGGCCGAGGCCTGCTTTCGTGCCGCGACCGCCTCCGATTCGGCAGCTGCCTGGTTCGAGCTTGGGGTGACCTTGAGCTGGATGGACCGGAGCGACGAGGCCTTGGGGGCGGTGGAGCAGGCGCTGCTCTTGGACCCCGAATTGCCAGGCGGGCGCTTGATGCAGGCCCGGCTCTTGGGATGGACCGGACGGTTTGCGGCCGCAGGCGCGCTCCTTGATCAGCTGATTGAGCAGTCGCCGGAGGGGGCGGAGCTGTGGGCCGCAAGGGGAAGCTTGAACTTGGCCATGGGTGCTCCCGGCGCAGCCAGATTCGACTTTGAACGTGCCCTTCAGCTGGCCCCGTCCACCAGCGAGGCCACGTTGGGCCTAAAGACCCTGGCCGAGCTGCGCCGAGGTACCGTTCGCGTTGGCCTGGAAGGCTGGCGCAGCGAAGACGCACTTGGGGCTGGAGCCTCCGCGTCGCTGGCCTATAGGCTGCGCGCCCGGACTGCTGTTCAAGCCCAGTGGCGCATGGGGGTCAGCCCTCAGCTTGGCAGCACCGCCAGTACACGGCCCATCCACACGGGGGGAGTCGGGCTGCGCCTGGGCCGTGGACCATGGGGCTTGGGACTTGGCCTGCAGGCCCGCGGGGGGGCGGACCCTTGGATCGGCGCGCCCTTCAGCCTGAGCCGCGAGAGCAGCGTCGGTCAATGGGAGCTGAGCTGGACACCTGGTCGCACCAAGGTCAGCCAAGACCGGCGTGCTGGCTTGGCCTGGTCCAATGACTTGCCGCACCAGAGCTGGACGCGGGTGCAAGTGAGCACCTCCATTGGGCCCACAGGACTGGGCTACGGTGTGTCCTGCAGCGTGGGAAGCCAGCTCGGCGTCACCGCGCTGAGAGTGGATCTGGCCAGCTTCAAGGACCCCGCTGGTTGGCTGCACGTAGCTGCAGTCGGCTGGACCGTACCGCTGTCTGATGACCATGCCCTCTC
>JBLHMA010000377.1:0-5798 GCA_047621545.1 Cognaticolwellia sp.
GGTCCCGCCGAATGCAAGCGCCCAAGTCGCTGTCCTGAGTCACCCAGGAATCCTGGCTCTCGCTCGTCTTGACCTTGTACCTGGACGCGCAGACTTGGGCGCAGAGCTGCTGCTCGGCGCTGACCCAAGACCCATCGTCAAGTTCACCTAACAGGGGGTGAACGGGCTGATAGGCGACGGCGCGCTTCTCGATGAGCTCCCAACATACACCTGGAGCAGTGTTGTTGTTCTCATCGATGTCCCTGAAGATGGCATCGAAATTCAGCTGTGTCTTGACGGCCCTCTTGCCGTTGGGATCGTAGCCTGAACCGCTTATCTCTGGAGCATACTGGGACCAGAGGACCATCTGTCTGTCGTAGTTGGGCTCTCCAGAGGAGAGTTTCTCGTGACATTGCCAGACCTCGGGGGCCCCGCCCATGCCCTCAGAGCCGAAACGGGCTTGGGCATAGCGTTGAACAAGGTCTCTGTCTTCAGCGGGATCCCCGCTCAGAGCTTGCCACACCTTAAGGCCATTGAAGTAGCTATCGCGCACGTCGACTTCACCGCAGAGCTCCTGGTAGCGGTCGCCACCTACGCCCTCAGAGCTGCCGTAGCGGAAGCAATTCGCAGTCTTTTCAGGTAGGTCCGAGATGGCCGAACTGACCACAGCCCGGCGAAGCTTTGCGGACTCAGACTCGTTGTTATCGGGGTCTTCGGCGGTCGGCGAGCCGACGTGCGTTGAGACTACGCCGCCTTCGATGGTGTATTCCAGTCGACCGCGGTAAGTCTCGCAAGCTTGATCCAGGTCAGCCATCAGTACGATGAGAGGTTGAATACCCAGGGCTTTGTCTGCCAGGAAGCGCTCCGGGTCAGAAACTGGCGCCTCCAGAGCCATGTCGTAGTCCCATTCTTGGGCGTATGCGTGAGGCTTGTCTAAGACATTGAAGCAGGCCTGAGCGGCAGCGAGTTGCGCGTAGTTGAACTTTCGGTCCGCGTCGTTGGGCGGAAGCCATGGGTAATTGCCCAGCTGACCGTCTTGCTGGCGGTCCAGCAGGCCGCAGTAGCTAGCCTGAAGGTCGTCGAAGCTTGGGCCAGCGCTTGGACCAATATCGCCGCAGTCCGGATCCAATGGGTCGGCGCCATCAGCCATGCGGCGAACTTGGCACCTGAACTCGTTGACAAAGGCAGCGTGATCTGCGGAACAAAGGCTCAAGGCAGGCTGCGGAGCCAGGGTCGGCGCTGGAGGAGTTGCTTGTGGCTTGGGCTTCGCCAAGAAGGCCACACCTACCGCCATGAAGAGAAGCAAGCCGAGGTTGCCCGCAGTCAATGCAAAGGCCAGAGTGACTTTTTGACGGATGGGGTTGCTGACGTCTCGTTCCGTGAGTGTGCCTGCAGCGATGTCTGTTGGCTGGGCTGGCCAAGCCTCCAGGTCGCGTGTGAGCCAGCCAGTGATGGGGAACGCGACGCGTCCACCGGGCATCTCCAAGGGAGATCCCCAACCATGGGACTCGGGTGCCTCCTCCTGGCCCTCTTCGTCCATCCAATTGGTCATTGGGGTCGTGGTGCGGGCCATGCCCTCCCGCCAGACGCTCCAATTGATGACCTCGAAGGTACCCACGTGGGCCTTCTGGTCGTAAGTCAGTTTGCCCTTGACCACGCAGACCAGACCTCGCTGCAAGGGAAGGCCCTGCCATGGGTCTCCGAGGTCTGTCAGCTTTCTTGTCGCGTTGGTGGGGGCGTCTGGCTGAGCCTCGGCGTGCGCTGCTTGGACTTCGTCGTCCCAATAGTCCCCGCTGTCAGGGGCACCGTCGTCTCCAAAGAACCCGCCAGCTTCTCCATAGAAGCCGCCGACCTCTTCTTCCATGAAGGAGACGGGGTCCATCCAGCCTTCTGCCTCACCACTACCCGCCTCCTCGTCGGAGATGGTCTTGGTTGGAACTCCAGGCGGTGGAAGCTGGCTACGCGAAGCGAGGAATCCCGGCCACTCCAGGACGACGCGCGGCCGCCACGTATCGCCGACCCGTCCGGCCACTAGCAGATTCTTCCACCACACTTCTTCTGTGGCAGCATCGAGAAGGTGGGCAACGAGGGGCGGCACCTTGTCTGGAGGACCCGCAGGACCTGTCTCTAGATAGCTGGGGCCGTGGACCAACCAAAAGCCTCCAATCGCCGGTTCCTCCCGAAGATCCACGATGATGTAGATCCCGGCTTCAGCGCCGGAGGACGGTTGGTCCAAGACGCCGCGCCCCTCACGCTCCTTTAGGGCAATATTGACCTCGGAGAGTGCATTTCGGGCGCTCGAGGTGGCGTTCTTCTCATCGAAAGGGAAGGGGCCTGCGAGAATAAAGGAGGCCATCAGCTGCGCTCCACCGGGGTCTCAACCAACACGAGTGCCTGCTGGCGGATGAGCTCGATTTGCTCCCACTCCAGCCAGGCCCACTCTGCGATCGAGTCGCCCACGCCGCGGTCCATGATGGGCTCGGCGCCTGCTTTGTTCATGGGGAGCCGAACCAGGTCCAGTGAGCCCTCGGTGGGCTTCACGTCCTCGGGAGGCGTCAGGTCCTCTCGGGCTGCTTGGCGGTTGGTATAGGCAAGGGGAATTGAGCCTGCAGCTTCTTCGTCTTCTTGCTTCAGGCGATCTGTAGAAATCCAGGCACGAAGCGCGTCGCCTTCAATGCGCGGAACCCAGAGGCCTTGGCGCTTCTTGGTGGCTTTTGGCGGGCTTACGGGAATCCACATCGTGAAGTGACTGTTCTGCAGGGCGGGGGTGCGGTTGTCCGAGAAGCTCATCTTGGAACCGGTCCAGAGGTCAAGAGGCAAGAGACCAATGTCCAACTGGAGGGTCAAATCCTCACCAATGTGGGGTACGAGATCCTTCAGGCGCATTGGCCCGATGGCCAAATTGGCACGACGGGTGGGAGTCGCGTAGGTGAGAAGATGCGTGACTCGACCGAACCAGATCCAGGCAGAGATTCGGCTTGCGCGGGTCATCGCCAGCTTGGCTGCTTCCTTCTCGTCGCCGTTCGCTGCGCTCTCCCAGTCCTTGAGCTTGTCGTGCACCAAGCTGAGCGCTTGAGCCACGGTAATCACAGGGGGGAGAGTGATGCGGCCGAGAGTGACCCAGCGCTCCTGACCGGAGATGCGGCCGTCAGGAGGGATTGGGCCACCCCGAACCCAGGCGTTGGTGTCCATGCGCTCTAGGCCGTTGAGCACGTCGACGTCGCCGTTGAAGAGCGTGACTACGCTGAAGCTGAGCTCACCCTTACACTTCTGAAAGGGCTGGTGGCAGCGCACGCAGCGCTCACCTGGAAGCCACTTCTTGTCGCCGCTGTAAAGCTGCGCACAGGTCTCACCCCAGAAGGTGGAGTTGTTGCAGGCCTGGATACTGTCCGGTTCGGCCTTGGGCTTTCCGGCGGAGGACTTCACGCCCTGTGCAGGGGCTAGACGAAGACTGTCGAATAGGCGGCTTGGCAGGGTGGTCGGGCGTAGGCGCTTGTCACGAAATCCCAGCACTGAAACGGCCGCGATCAAGATGAAGATCACCCACAACAGTGGAGAAATACTGTCTGGGAATGGAGGGCGAAGAAACACACCCGGCAAGTAGGGGTTGCCGGGTACACCTCCCACTTGGCAGACCGTCGCGGCGGCGAGCTCCGTGATGATGTCGGTAGACTGGATGACTACGCCGCCAAGATCCGCGCACTTCTCCTCGAAGCCATTTGCGATGCGCCTTGGCAGCGCAAAGAGGATGACGCAGTTCAAGATGACCGAGATCAGAATCATCTGCCACGGGTTTCGCTTGCGGAGCAGGAAGAATTGCCGCGAGATGGTCCAGCCTGTCAGCGCTACAGCAGCACCCAGAACTACTCCCAGCTCGACCACAGTCGGCGGACGTATCGGAGAGGGTGTTGTGAACAGCTTGGAAATCGTAAACCAAGCTATACCAGTGAGTACGATTGGAATTCCAGCTTCGTACCCAGCTTCAACGGCACGCCATGTTCCCAGTGCCTTTACGGGATCCGGACCACTCACTTGCGCTCTCCGCTAGGCCCTCCGGTAAGCGCGGAGTATGGGCTCGCCTCCTCGGTCGCCCCGGCGAACTGCAAGAGTTCGTTAGCTGCACGCTCTACCGATCGGTTGAGCTGGTCATACAGAGCGGTCAACAAACGGATCCTCTCGAGAGTGGTAGATGGTCGCATCTGGATGTTCATGCGAGCGGCCTGAAGCGCCGCCGCAGCTACCGTTTGGTAACGAACCCAGTTGCGACCCAGTACCTGTCGGTCCCAGACTGAGCCTTCAGGCTCAGCCCGCCAGATGGTCTGTTCCAGCTGTTCAAACTGCTTGAGCAAATTCTGGATTGCGGTGTGATCTGGCGGCCAAACACGACGGAGGTCGGTGATCCAATCCTTTCCATTGCCGAGCGAGATGGCTAGCGGCAGCAGGTGTGGATCATCCATGCGATCAGGCTTGACGAAGCCAAGGCGGGCCGAGACGACCTCGCGTGCAACATTAGCTTTGCTTTTGTCAGGAGCGTCAACCTGAGGGACGAGTGCCAAGACCCCGCGAACGGCAGAGCCGGCGGCGGTCGGCCACTGGACCTCGAGCGCCTTGTCAACAGTCAGCAGATAGCGGCGACCGCTTCGGCTTGTGACGATGGCTTGCCCAGGACTGACAACAGCAGTGTCTGCGCGGGAGTCGGGTCGTACGGTGCCCGGAGGCCCGCCGCTGGTCCACTCGCCGTCAAGCTCAAGGCCGGAGAGCACCAAGCCGCTGGACGATGGCCAAGCCCAGTCCAGGAAGGTTGACATCAGGCGGTTTTCACCTGTTGCGATGGCCTGGAGGCTTTCAAGATCCAGGATGGCGCCCTCGGCGGGGCGAAAGACGGAGTTGTGTCTCACTTGCGGCTCTCAGCGGGAAGGACTAGGCGAACGACCACCCAAGTCGGTAGCAAACGCAGCAGCTGGCGGGGGAGGGGACGCTCAGGCACCCACTCAAGAAGCAGATCTTCGCACCGCAGTGGCACTTGTTTTTCTGGGGAGGCATTCTGGAACTTCAGAACACCGGAGTCGATTCGGTAGGCAGCCGCACTGTCAGGGAGACAACGCTCATCCCACCAACTTGAGGTGTGACAGACAAAGACCTCGTCAGCGAGGATCTTCGGTGCAGGTCCATCGGCGCCAAGGGTGTACGTCCCATCAGCTTGAGGAAGGTCGCCGGTGCTCTCGAGGACCTCTTTTGCGCGCTCGACGGTTCCGCGACATGGATGCCACTGAGGCAGCTGCGCGGCCAAGCGAGCCAAGATTTCAGGATCCTCGCGGTGCAGGTCCTGATCCACCCCGAACGCTTCGACCAGGGTCGCAAGCATTTTGGGCAGTGGGCTCAGCGGGCTCCACATGCGTTGGCGGTTCGAGACCATCCATTCCATGCGCGCGAAGAGCAGCACCAGTGCCTCTTGCATTGGAGCTTGACCATCACGCTGGGCTTGAACAGCAGCGTTGGTCATGACCGTCGGCAAGAACACGGCATAAGGCAGATGTGAGAAACGACGCTGCTCGCCTTCTGCTATCTGTGTAAAAGCGGGGATGTTTGGGTCGAGGTTGCTGTCGACCCAATCGAGACCCTTGAGGGAATCCGCAGCGTTGCGGTGCGCCCATTCAAGGCCTGCGGCCCGTGCAGCAAGGTCTGGCCTCACTGAATACCCCGGACGCGCTCAATGCCTACGATGGCGGAGTTTAGTAGAACAGTCACACGTGGTGGCTTGGCCTGTCGCCCAGTTGGGTCGCGGAGTTCTCCACCGAGCTCGGTTGCATCAAAGCAAG
>JBLHMA010000378.1:0-5789 GCA_047621545.1 Cognaticolwellia sp.
GCCCCCCCTATGCGTAGCCTTGCCCTAATCCCCTGTCTGATTCTTCCCATCGCGCTTGTTGGATGCACCAAGGATGAGCCGGACGAGCAGCAGGAGCTCGCAGGTTTGGCCGTTCTGGGCAACCAGAGCAACGATCTGGACAGCGTGAACATCGACGTGATTGCGACCAGCAGCGACCAGCTGGACGTGCCCCGCGACCTGGCCTTCGACCCCGAGGTGCCCGACCGCCTGTGGGTGGTCAACCAAGCGGACGACTCGGTCACCATTGTGCTCGATGCTGGTTTGGATACCCAGACCACCGAGAACCTGCTGGACCCCTACGCGCTGCACTTCATGGAAGAGGTCAGCTCGATCGCCTTCGGACAGCCCGGGACCTTTGGCACCTGCCAGGAAAGCCGCAACACCTACAATGACCAGGGCGGCGCAAACGACTTTATGGGCCCCACGCTGTGGTCCAGCGACATGGAGGTGTTCGCGACCTCCAACCCCGAAGCGGTCGACTACCTCAGCGATCTCTACAACAGCTATGTCGATCTGGGCAGTCACCTGGACATGCAGCACGAGACCCCCTTGTGCACCGGCATCGCTTGGGAGCGGGACAACCGCTACTGGACCTTTGATGGTCTGAGCCAGACCATCGACATGGTGGACTTCAACGAAGACCATGGCGTGGGCTACGACGACCACAGCGATGGCGTGACGGCGGAGTACGACTCGGGTGGCATCAGCTACACCGAGGGCATCTCCAACCACATGGTCTTCGACCAAGAGACCGCCATGCTCTACATCTCCGACCCGGGCAATGGACGCGTGATGGTCTTGGACACCACCGCCGGAACCCAGGGACGCGACCTGCCCATCAACGAGCCCCGCACCGAGCACTACGAGATGGACGGCGTGGCAGCCACCGAGTTCATCGTCGGCTTGGACACACCCAGCGGTCTGGCCCTCCAGAGCGGCGTGCTCTTCGTGGCCGACTACAAGACGGGCACCCTCTACGCCTTTGACCTGGACTCGGGAGAGCAAGTCGACAGCCTGGCGCTCGGCCGCGCTGTCATGGGCATCACAGCGCCCTACCCTGACGAGCTCTGGCTCACCGACCCCATCGCCAACGAAGTGATTCGCATCACCCCTGGCGGCTGAGATGCTGGTCTTTTCCTTGCTGTTGGCCTGCGAAGGCGGAGAGATGGACATGTCCGACTCTCCTTGCATGGAGGAGACCCGCGCGAGCACCCTGGAGCAGGGGGCCACTTTCGATGGTGACACCTTCTCTGTGCAGGTAGAGGCGCTCTCGCCCGCTACGCCAGTGGTGGGTGAGAACACCTGGGAGTTGGCCATTCCCGGATCCAGCGGCTGCTCGGTAGACTTGGTGCACACCATGCCGGACCATGGACACGGCGGTCCGCTCGGCGACGTGGAGTCCATGGGTGCAGACGTATGGGAGGTCCAGGATCTGGAGTTCACCATGGGCGGCTACTGGGAGATCGACGTGGAGATCACCTGCGACGACGCCCTATCCCTCGTGCCGATGGCGCTCTGCGTGGACGCGTAGAAGCACCGCGTGGACGCGTAGAAGCACCGCGTGGACGCGTAGAAGCACCGCGTGGACGCGTAGAAGCACCGCGTGGACGCGTAGAGGCACCGCGTGGACGCGTAGCCGCACCGCGTGGACGCCTTTACTGCCGCCCACCCACACAGCTGCCCAGCTCCCCTTCCCAGTGCAGCACCGTGCTGCCCAGGTCGAAGGTCGGCATTGCTTGGACCTCGGCTGGGGAGAGCAGGCCCTCCTCCACCAAGGGCATGAGCAGGTCCAAGCCGACGGGCCGCATTCTCACGCGCACATCGACTTGATCCAGGACCTGACCGGGCACGCTCCAGGTGTAGCTGCGCCCGTGAGGCAGCCCCAGCTCTCTGGGCGCCTCTAAGCCCCTCCGTGAGATCGAGACCGCGTCGACGATGCCATGGCTGACCTGTCCGCTAGCCGTGCGTGCGTCGTCGTGCAGCAACACAAGATCGGCCTGCTGCAGATCCAAGACCGCTTGAGTATCCCCGACCTCTCCGCTGCTGAAGACCTGCGTGTTGTCAGAGAAGCCCAGAACCTCCACCCAGACCCGACGGTCGTGGCTGGCCCCGCTGGGAAAGTTGTGGCCGGCCAGGACATTCTCCAGGGTCAGGACCACCTTGGAGCCCGCCGCCTCGGGCACCACGCAGAGCTCCGCGAGCAGGGTCTTGTCCAAGAGCTCCTGGATCAAGTCACGCTGCCGCTCTGCATCGGGCCACGGCACCAGAGCCACGTCTACCCCAGGCATGCTGTGGTCATGGATGCGACGGCTTGGGGCGCCATCCACCTCGGCTGCAAGACCCGGCCGACTGGGCAGGTGGCAGTGTCCACAGCTCTGACGGGAGAGGCCCTCGGAGAACACCGATGCGTCCCACTCCACGTAGGTCTGCTCCAGGTGCAGGCCGCTGGGCAACACCACGTCATGGCAGGAACCACAGACCTGGCTGCTCTCCGGTGCGTCCCGGTCCAAGGCCGCCCCATAGGCGTTCTTGTGGGCGTCGTTCTTGAGGGGGTCTTCCAGGGCACCGCGCATCACCCCGTCCCACACCCAGCTCACCGCCCCATTGGCTGGGCCTGTCGCCTGTTCGAGCTGGTGACAGAAGGTGCAGCCGACCCCTTTCATAGACTGGGGCACGCTCTCCAGGTTCAGCCCATCCTGCGTCTCTCCCAGCTCTACGGCGATCGGCGCGTGACAGCGCACGCAGAAGTCCTCGGGCACCCCCTCCGTGGCGACCGCCTTCTCATTCAAGGCCAAGAAGACCGGATCGTCCGCCGCATGGGCGTGCATGCTGCCTTCCCACTCCTGGTACTGGGCTGGGTGACAATCCGCGCAGGTAGCCGGGTCCAGGTCCGCGACCTTGGGCGTGGCATTGCAGGCAAGCATCCACAGGATCATGAGCGGCGGCGCCTGACCAAGAGCAGCCCGGCCAACACGGCCCAAGCGCCTCCCGCCGTCGAGGTCAGGCTGCTGCAGTCGCACCCTTCCGGTTCATCCGTGCCGGGGTTCTGCCCGGATGTATCGAGCACCCAGGGCTCTGTCGGCCCGTCCCCGGTGTCCGGCGCTGGCAGGAGTACCTGCGCCCAAAGCGGCCCGCAGATGTCCGCGCCCTCCGTGCCTGCCGGGCAGTCCAAGGGGCCTGCGACATCTTCAGCGCCGTAGACCACGCTGAGCACACCCTGGGGCGTAAAGGAGAAGACAAGGTGGTCCGTGAGTATTGCTGAGCTGGAGAGCATCGCCAGATCCCCGTCCACGGCCAAGCCGATGGCCGGGACACCCCCTTCCACCGCAGCGAAGCGCACGCCGTCCGCCGAATAGAGCAGGTCCCGGTTGCCCTCCACGATCCAGACGCCGCCCTGGCTGTCGACGTCCCCATCGATCAGGGACCCGTCCTCGGCGTGAACAGAGCCCTGGGCCTGCTCGCTGACCAGAAAGAGCTGGTGCCCACCACTGACCCCCACGCCCACCCAGGCCTGCGCCCCATCCGCCGCCAGCACCTTGACCGAGAGACTCCCGCTCTCCGGCGCGACGGCGGAGAGATCCAGATCGATGTGCGTCCAGGTGAGCCCCCCATCGGCCGAGTGGTGCACCTGAGCTTGGTCGGGCACGTCGACCACAAAGCTTGCGGTCCACAGGTGGCTGCCGGCGGCCACCACCCCGACCGAGAGACGCGGCCCCTCCCAAGGCTGCACCTCGGTCCAGCTCAGCCCCCCATCGCTGCTTCGCAGGATGCCGTTGTTGTCTGAGATCAGGTCTGCCGTGACCCCCACCGCAACGGCCTCGTCCACCCAGGCCACAGCGCTCACGGTGTAGGGCTCCACCCCCGCGACCGCGTCCCAGGCGCAGCCATCCACGCTTCGGTAGAGCGTGGTCTCCATCTCTCTGGCCTGGTCGCGGTTGGGCACAGTGGCCAGCCAGACACCGGCTGGGCTGGCGGCGTAGCCAGGCGTGAGCAAGGAGTCGGGCGCAGTCACCGCCTCATGGCAGACCCAGTCCAAGCCATCCTCTCCGGGCAGGAGCAGGCCAAAGGTGGCCTGGACCCCGGAAGGACTCCAGTCAATGGCAGCCACCTCCGCGCCTGCGTGGGCGTGGACGGGCAGGGTCAAAACGAGAGGCAGCAGCAGGGTCAGCATAGGCAAGAACATAGTCATCGAGCGCTCGCCCTGTGCGGTTAGGGCACCTCAAACCTGGAGCCCACATGTCCATTGACAGCGTCCTTTCGTCCATTCTCCCCGAAAAGCCCACCATGAAGGTGCTGGCATCCCTGCACCGCGTCGTGCCTGGGGCTCCCAAGCTGCACCCCTACACCAACCTCTCCGATGCGGTTCGCTCTATGAACCCCCGGGCCAGCTCACGGGCCAAGGCCATCGCCCACGAGATGGAGAAGGAGCAGCGCTTCCAGGACATCCTGCGTGTCTCTGACCTGGTGGACAAGGGCGACGGCGCCTACGCCGCCATCACTGGCGTGCGCAAGACTCTGGGCTTCTTCTTCAACCGCAAGGAAGGCGCTGGAATCGACGTCAACGAGCAGCAGCGCAAGGATGCCGTGCTCAAGGCCCTGGCGATGGGCTGGATGGTGCACAAGGGTTTCGATGGCACCGCCAAGGAAAAGGCGGAGTCTTTCTGGTCTCTGCCCGCCGGCCAGAGCCTCGCGCTCTACTTTGCCGCGATCGAGGTCGCCCTTCCTTTCACCGACGAGCTCGCCAGCGGCGGTGCCAGTGTCTTCCAGGGAATGATGGACCGCGAGGGCGGCGGTCAACTCAAGCGCCTGAGCCTCTTGGGCGGCTTTAGCGGCGGCGATGCCGGCTCCATGCTGCGCATGCTCTCGGGTGGCCTGGGTGAGAAAATCGACCTGGCCAGCAAGTACGTCGGCCCCATCGCCGACAGCGTCAAGAGCGTCCTTCCAAGAGTGGCCCAGAGCGCGGACTCCATCACCGGAATCGTAGCCACTGGCGCAGACCTGTTGCCCGTCTATCGCTTGCTGGGAGCCCGACTCGCCGCCGAGGCCATTGCAAGGGCTGCGTTGGTCAAGGACGACCGCTTGGGCTGATAGGCTCAACACCCTCGGTCAGTCCGCCTGATCGAGGGTGTATCTGCGGACAAGTCCGCCATGGACAAACTCAGCGCGGTTGCGCACCCCGGCCAACCAGACACCGGCTGGGCTGGCGGCGTAGCCAGGCGTGAGCAAGGAGCCAGGCGCGGTCACCGCCTCATGTAAGAGTAGAATCAGCATGGACTTGAACATAGTCATCCAACCCCTCCCCTGTGCACTTCGGCCATCGAGAACTCCAAGCCCGCAGATCCTCAGGGTTGCGCCCTGCCCTCTTGCGTCCCCGCCTGTTGGGGCCACTCGACCGCTGATTGGGCCTACCGGCACACAGGGGCATCCGCCTGGCCGAACAGGACCCCACTGAACGCCGGCCTCCAGCCCGCAGGCCCTTGGGGGCCTCTGTGAGCCGCCGCCAATGGGCCCTTCGGGCGGGTGCGGTCCTTCTGCCCTTGACCCTTTTGTTGGCCGCCGTCGAGGGCTACGCACGCAACCAGCACCTGGATGTGCGCCAAGGGTCTGCTATCGCGCTGGGTGGCCGCCAGATCCGGGACCACACAGCAGGGCGCCAAGATATGACAGGACAATGGGGGGTGGCCTACCTGCCGCGGGGCATGACGGAGACGCATACGGGATTCCAGACCCCTTGGGGGCGCTGCGACTACGATTGGGACGGGCGAAAC
>JBLHMA010000379.1:0-5779 GCA_047621545.1 Cognaticolwellia sp.
CGAGCCTGCTTTATTCCGAAGGACGGCTACAGCTTCCTGAGCTGCGACTACTCCCAGGTGGAGTTGCGGTTGTTGGCTCACTTTGCAGGGCCGGGCGCGCTCCAGGACGCGTTCACCAAGGGACAAGACATCCACGCCCGTACCGCCAGCGAGGTCTTTGGGCTTGTTCTCGAGGACGTGACCAAGGACCAACGTTCCGCCGCCAAGGCCATCAACTTCGGTCTGATCTATGGCATGGCCCCGCCGCGCTTGGCGCGGGATCTGAAGATCACGCGAGAGGAAGCCGAGGCCTACATCAGCACCTACTTTGAGCGCATGCCCGAAGTGTTGGCCTTTAAGGAAGGTGCCATTGAGAGCGCCAAGGAACTTGGTTACGCCCGCACCTTGTGGGGTCGCCGCCGCATCCTGAGCGAGCTGACCTCGCGCAACTGGATGGCGCGCTCCAGCTCTGAGCGCTTGGCTGTGAACACCCCGATTCAGGGCTCTGCCGCGGACCTGATCAAGCTGGCGATGATTGCTGTGCACAAGCGCTTGCGGGCCGATGCCCCTGACGTGCGCATGCTGCTTCAGATCCACGATGAACTGCTCTTCGAGGTCCCAGTCGGGAAGGAGGAAGAGACGGCCGCCATCGTGGCTGAAGTCATGGAGGGTGTCGCGCCGTTGAGTGTTCCGCTGCGGGTGGACTCTGGGTGGGGCAAGGACTGGAACGCAGCGCACTGAGCGGGTTCTTTTATGTCGAGAACCGTCACCATCACCCACCTACCGACGGGCACGCCCATCGCTCGTGGTCCGCTCGGCTGGGGCATCACGCCCTTCGAGGGCAACTACTATATTCGTAAGAAGTACATGTTGACCAATGCCTTTCGGCGCTCCTGGTGGCCTGGCTTCTGTCCCTACAAGTTCATCTACGTGTGGCTTGACTTCGCGCCTGAAGGGCACGAAACGTCGACCTGGCTTGGCTGGATGTACATTCTGCCGAATCCACTCTTTCCCTTCATCTGGTTCCGTACGGCCGTGCCAGGGGAGCACCTCGAACTCTCAGTCGAGGTGGTAGAGGATTACCCATCCTGAGCGATGCTTGACCTCTGAATCAAGGCCCCCCAATGAGTACCGACGCCGTAGTGTGCCTGCGCTGTGACCCAGCGAGTCTTCGAGAGCGCTACCCCTACGTCCCGGAGGGCGGGAGCTTTGGCAACTTGGGTCCGGTGCTGGTGTGCTGGGGAGAAGACTTTGTTGAGCTGCACACCCACCTTGGCTCCGGTTGCACGGTGGAGGTGCTTCTCGCGCAGCTGGAGACCGAGCTGCCAGGCATTCTCCAGGACGTCCCGCAGGCAGACTTAGCCGTAGGTCTGGAAGGCTTCGAGGGCGGAATGAACTGGCAAACGGCCTTGGCTCAGGGGATGTACCGGTTGGTCTCGGACCTGGACCGGCAACGGCCGGTCTGGACGGCTGTCTATGGTGAAGACCCGCCTCCTCGGTCGTCTCGTACAGAAGTGTCTCCGATACAAGCGTCTCCCACTGGGGAGACTGCAGAGAGCATCGATGCCATGGCCGAGGCGCTCTTGAATGGTCAGACCGTGGCGTCCATCCGAGCGAAGCTGCGGAGAGGGGAACTCCCCTAAGGGGAGCGCCTACTTCGAGGCCTGCATCTCCACTGCCGACAGGCTGCGCCGGGAGCGGATGCGGTCCCGCAACTCGCGGACACACGCACCGCAGTCTCCACCGGCGCCGCACGCGGCTTTTAGCTCGCGGACGTTGCTTACACCGCGATCGATGTGGGAATCGACCTCGCGCTCTCCGATGGCTTCACAGACGCAGATGACCATGGCTGCTCCTGGCAATGAAAATCGTTTTCAGTTGCTTGTTCTAAGTGATAGTCGGAATCAATAAGGGTCGTCAACAGCTTTTCTTGGCTTTGCGGGCGGGGAAACGCAAAGAGGATATGGACCGACCCAAGGAGAGTTCATGTCCCGCGTCAAGCACCCCGAGATTATCAGCCTACTCAACGAAGTACTGACCGGAGAACTCACGGCGATTAACCAGTACTTTCTGCATGCTAAAATGATGCAGAACTGGGGCTATGAGCGTCTGTACAAAAAGGTCTGGGCCGAGTCCATCGACGAGATGAAGCACGCGGACCAGCTGATCGCCCGGGTCCTGTTCTTAGATGGTCTTCCCAACGTTCAGCGCATGTACAAGGTGCGTGTTGGCGAGAACGTTGAAGAGTGCTTCCGCGCTGACCTTGCCGTGGAGTACGACGCCATTCCGCGTTTGCAGGCAGGGGTCGCTCTTTGCCGAGAGATGAATGACGAGGGGAGCCGAGTACTGCTCGCCAGCATCCTGGTCTCCGAAGAGGAGCATGTCGACTGGCTCGAAGCTCAGCTGGAGCTGATCTCCCAAGTGGGGCTGCAGAATTACTTGGCCCAGCAGATAAACCCCGCCTGAGGACGACGTCATGGCTCAGAGTCCCGAACAGAAAGCTGCCGACGGCGTTGTGGTCGAAGCAGTATTGGCTGGAGATGCCGCTGCTTACCGCAGTTTGGTAGAGCGCTACCAGCGTCGCATCTACGCGATGGTCACGGGCATGGTCCGAGACAAAGAGGAAGCGCGAGACCTGACCCAGGATGCCTTCATCAAGGCCTACAAGAACCTGGACCGTTTCCGAAAGGACAGCAGCTTCTACACTTGGCTGTACCGAATCGCGATGAACTTGGCGATCGACCACCTGCGCAAGTTCAGCAAGCGCAAGAGTGTGGAGTTCGACGAGCAGATCGCGACCTCGGACTCGGACGGCGGTCTGGATGACAGGCACCGCATCGGAGACCCGGCCAAGGAGCTCGCTCGCAAGCAGCTCGGGGACAAGATCTTCGACGCCCTGGATCAGCTCTCTCCTGAGCATCGGCAGATCGTCGTTCTACGCGAAGTCGATGGCCTCTCCTACAAGGAGATCGCTGACACCCTTGAGTTGGCGGAAGGCACGGTGATGAGCCGCCTCTTCTATGCCCGGCGCAAGCTGCAGGACCTGCTCAAAGAAGAGATCGCTCGTTGAAGATTCTGTGGGTTGCTGCGTTCATCTCCACGAGACACGCGGACGGACGATGCCCATCTTCAACTTTCTCTCTCTCTCATTGAATGCAGCGCCCACGGCCGCGTCAATGCCAATGAACTTCCCCAACTGCCCCTGGAGGCGCCATGTCTGAGCTTAGCTTGACGCGCCTAGACACCCTGCTCATGCGGGTCCTGGATGACCAGGCCTCCAAGCAAGAGCACCAAGAGCTTTTGGCCTTGGCCGATGCTGAGCCGCGCTTGGCAGAGCAGCGCGCTCTGCGTGAGAGCCTCCGGGCCGCGTTGATCGACGCTGCGATGGATCCCATCGATGTGGTTCCGCAGGTCTTGGCGGCCTTGGCTATCGATGACCCTTGGCAGAGCATTGCCAGTGGCCTTCGGGAAGCCGTAGATGGGGACATCGACCTGGCTGACGGGATCATGGCTGCCTTGGGTGGTGCTGCGCTGACGGAGCAGGCGGTCACGCTGGAGCAGAAAGTGTCCGCTTCCCTTGGAGATGACCCCCTCCCGACAGCGGAGGAAGCGCGCGGAATCTTGCTCTCTGCAATGGTGGATGGTGAGCTTAGCCGCGCGAAACGCGCTGAAATCTCCGGCTCCTTGGCCGACGACAAGTCCGCTCTGGACCAAATGACCCAGTTCGCTGAGTTGGGTCGCGTGCTGCGCACGGCCGTAGAGCTGGAGACTCGGCAATCCAACCTGGATGGACTCTGGGAGGAAATCTGCCCGAAAATCGGTGTGGAGGACCCTGAGCATGTTCCCGGGTGGGAGCAGACGGCGGCCATGCTGCGGGACGCGGTGCAAGAGCACGCGACGATGTCTGCTGCAGAAGAGGGGGCCTTTACGGCGGCCATCATGAATGGCATACCGGCTCAGGAGCACCTCAGCGAGGTGCAGAAGCCTGAGCGGGAGCCGGCCGCGGCCAACGATAGGTTCTGGCGTGTGATGGGCGACCCGCGCAGCCTGATGGTGGCTGCTGCCGCCCTCTGTGCGGTGGTCCTGGGTTTGAACTTCATTACTGGGAACAACTCACCCAGCGTAGATGTACCCGTGCAGCCAAGCGACCCTGTGGCTCAGTTGGTGGAGACACCCGATTTGGGGAGCTCGGAGCGCACTGCTGGAATGACCGTTGACCACAACCACGCAGAAGTGGAAGAGCTCGAGTCGGGACACGACGTGACCGTGCACATCATGCCGGGAATGGAAGGTGCACCAATGTTCTTAATGATCGACGAGGGCGATGAAGGAGCGACGTTGTGAAAAAGCTTATGGGCCTCTGTGCACTGCTGGCCACAGTGGGTTTCGTAGTGCCGAAGCAGGCCGCCGCTCAGGCGCGTCCCGCACCCGGCGTTCACCAAGCTGACGCCAAAGCCAAGGCCCCTGTGGGCAAGGTCGGCATCCAGGTGATGGTGGTGCTAGCCAAGGATGCACCTGCTCGCCGAGTGGACCCCAAGCTCAAGGCGATGGAGGTGCACTTCGGTCACCTTCGCTACAACGACTACACCGTGCTTGGCACCAACGCCGCCCAACTGGGCAACGGCGCCAAGGCCAGCTTTGATGTGGAGGGGGGGCGCCGCTTGGACATCACGGTTGTGGAGCGCACCGACAAGAACGTCCGCATGCGTGTCCAGATGTTCAAGGCGGACAAGAAGCTGGTCGACACCATCATCTTGATCGAGCGAGGTGGCACGTTCATTTTGGCTGGTCCGCAGTACCAAGGTGGCATCCTGCTCCTCCCGATCACTGCAAATTATTAAATCAGGATAAGTACGCAATCCGCTGCTCTAAGGCGGAGTGTTGGCTTGTAGTAAGGGACCGGCAAGGGCGGGAATTTGGGATACACGCGACACTGCATCTGACCTTTACGGAGTGGGCCAAAATGGCCACGTTTGAAGTTGGAGCAGATTGTCGCCTTTTTGAAGCCATGGAGAGTGGGAGAAAGACGGTCTACGTCTTGCCCGCAACAGATGAGTACCAGCTTATCTGCTCTGGCGATCGCGTTGAGTTTGGGGCGGTGGGAGCCATATCAGTAGGTTTTGTTCGTCGCTATGCCGACCTTGAAGCCTTGGTAGAAGGGGAGTCCTGGGCAAATGTCCGTCTGGACGAGTCTTCCCAGGAAGAGACCTTGTCTCGAATACGGAGAAGTATTTCTTGGGGGCCAGTGGAGGACAAGGCTGGTGTGCTGGCAATCCGGGTTCGCAGCACACTACGGAAGTAGGAACACCTCACTACCAGAAGCCCTGCAGCGCTTGCTGCACGTGGGTTAGGCATGTAGCTTGCGGTAGTTAGCAAGCTGCATGCTTTTGGGTGAAAAGTAGCTGAGCATGTACCCGCTCAAAAGCCAGAGCCCTCCCGAACCTTCAGTTTGAAGAAGAAAGTCAGATGGCGGCGTATTCGGGGCTGGCGCTGATCGCGCCGCCTATTGGACACCGTGTCGCGGATGCTGTTTGGCCAGGATGCTCGCAGCGTCGACAAGGTCCATCAACTCAATCGTGACGTGGTCATCGACCGATTGGTCATGGAGAAGCTCAAGACCGTGACGATGGATCTCGATGGCTCGGTGCAGTCGACGACGGGGCACGCCGAAGGGAGCGCGGTGGGCTTCAACAAGAAGAAGAAGGGGGCTCGAAGCTACTACCCGCTCTTCTCCACCATCGCCCAGACCAGTCAAGTCCTCGACTTCCTCCACCGGCCCGGAAACGTCCACGACCACAAC
>JBLHMA010000380.1:0-5775 GCA_047621545.1 Cognaticolwellia sp.
TTGACGTCCCACAACCATGACAAGCTTCGCCCGCGCGCCCGTACACTTGGAAGGGATTGGAGCTCCCAGCCTCGTTCACATAGTAGATTTCCGGACCGCTCTCCTGCTCCACAACATCATGCAAAAAAGTCCAAGCTTGGGCTGCTATACGGTCCCAAGATTGAATCTCTGGTACCAGGGTCCGGGGATCCACCCCAGCGCGAAAGCAAATCTCAGATGCCGCGATGTTTCCCAAACCAGCCACCCGATCCTGACGCATCAACGCTGGCTTTATGGCCCCCCGGAGTCCATGTAGACGCTCCGCCCACCAATCTCCGCTCTGGGCCTCCGGGAAGGGCTCAGGGCCCAGCTGCTTGGCCTGGAAGTGAGCCTCCAGCTCCCCCCTTGGGAGAACGACGAGCTCCCCAAGACAGCGCGCGTCCAAGAAATGGACCGGGGTCCCCATGGTCAACAGCCGCGCCCGTAACTTTCCCCCCGGGCGCTCCAGGACCACCTTTCCCGTCATCCGGAAGTGTAGGATCCAGGCGTCGTATTCACGCTCAATCACGCAGTACTTTGCCCGCCGCCACACCCGACGAACAGGCTGGGCATCTTTGGGCGAAACACCCCGCAAAAGACGGGCGTCGACCAAGTCCAAACGCAGGGGCCCCACCCCCAGCCATGCCCGCAAGTTGCGGGTCATGATCTCCACCTCGGGCAGCTCAGGCAAAGCCTACTCTTTCAGCTCGTAATACGCGTACGCCCTCGAATAGTCGAGGGTATCTAAGCCTTCGTCGTAGGTGGCGTACGCGAGTTCATACCAGCCGGCCGCCTGTGAGTCCGTAGCCTCGTAGTACTGCATCAGAACCGGCTTGGTGGGATCGGAGACCGGGGTAGCCTCGTAGGCGTACTTGCGGGTCTCCCCCAGGGCGGAGCCGTCGGCCAAGCTGAAGGTCTTGCAGTCCGTGAGTTCCTGGGTCAACGGATCGCTGAGCAGGGAACCATTGGTGTACTCAATCTCTTGAACAAACTCAAACTCACATGGGCTAACGCCGTCATCGCCGCAGCTGTTGTTCAGCGCGACCACCCCTTCCGAGTCCAGGATGGGGTTGGTCTGCCACCTGAATAGGCAGATGTATTCGTCGCTAAGTACGTCTCGTGAGTAGAACAAGTGGGTGCCCGAAAACTCCTTGTTCCAGTTCCCTATCCAGCCCAACTCCAGGTAGTTCTGCTCCTCGATGAGATCTTCATCCACCTGAGTGTCGGAATCGATGGGCTGCACATCGTCCGTACATGCAGCCAAAATCACTGTCCCCAGCAAGCAGGCGCAGAGAGAGAGAGGGGTACAGAGTTGCTCATAGGCTGCACGAATCATCACAAAGCGCTCCAAGGGGGAAGCAGTGTACTACCCAAGCTCGCCGTTCCGCGCCTTTGTCAGCCAAGCTTCGATCTCTTCTTCGATCACAGCCATGGCTTGCTTCTGGAATGGCCGGAAGATCAAGGGCAGATCCAGCTCAATGTCTATGTTTTCAAGGGCAACGTCAATCTGACCTTTGAGGCGCTTCCCAGCGACGCTAAAGGCCACCTCGGCGCGATCCTCGCCGACCCAACGGCCCTCGGGTTGCGCCTCTGGGAACTGCTCCCGGTAGGACTCGAGTGCGCGGGCGGTCGCCAATCTGGCCAACTCAAGACCCAAGTCGTGCGAGATACGGTGCTTCACGGCATCCTCCGAGGAGATCCTTAGATTCCCTCCCTGGGATTCGCAAGAGATTCCCCGTCCCGGATCCTTGCAGAGCGTGCCCCCAGAGCAAGACGACCCGGCTTGAAGGCCGGGTCGTCTGCAAAGCTACCGAAACCAGCAATCAGCCGGCAACGGTCTCCTTGAGGGTCTTACCAGGAGTGAAACGCACGCGGTTGCGAGCGGGAATCTCCATCTTGGTACCGTTGGTGGGGTTGGTGCCCACGCGAGCGGCGCTCATCTTGGCACCGAAGGTACCGAAGCCAGGGATAGTGACCTTCTCGCCGCTCTTGACTTCGGAGGCGATGAGGCCTTCCTTAGCGTCGAACACGACGTTGAGGATTTCCAGGGCCTTGACCTGGCTCAGTCCCGAGCGCTTGGCAAGGGCGGCGGCCATTTCCTTCTTGTTCATGGCATCTCCAAGAGAGTTGCAAGAGAGTTGATTGATGGGCCTTAATCGGCCCGCGGCCCTGCAAATAGCGCATCCTCGGCACTGCGCCACCACCAATGTCCGAAATAGGTGGGCAGAATGCGGTGTACCAGGGGGTATACGCATCCAGAGAAAAGGAGTGAGCATGAGTGTTGCCCGAGAGAGCGTACGAGAAGTTCTGGCAGGAGCCGACCCCACGTCCCTGCGCGCGGTCTTGGAGTCCGCCGGAATCTCAACGAACGAAACGTCAGATTCTGACAGCCTTTCTGAGAGGCTTGTTCGAGCCCTTTGGTGGCGAACCCATACCCCAATCGGCCTGCTCGCCACACCCGATTCCCTCGGTAAGTTGGTCGACCGCACTGCCAAGCGCCTCAAACTCCCCTTGGATGAGGCGCTGGACGATTGGGATCGCCTCGACTCTCTGACCGAACAGCTCCTGACCCGCTGCGAGGGCGTAGATGCTCTGGCCGATCTGGATCCCAAACACATCAATCGCCTCAAACGGGGCCAGTGGCTCGCCTGGACAGGCGCTTCGGTGGCAGGTGGCACGGCCGCCGGCGGCTACCTCTCCCAGCAGCTGCTCCGGGTGACCGCTCCCTACCGGACGCTGCTTCCCTTGATCCCTGGCGTTGGACCCACTCTGGTCGCTGTACGCAAGGGCGTAGAACAGGTGGCACGCTTCAGCACACCGGTCAGCATCACCTTGGCCCTGGCCAGCGCCAACCAGGCCCTGGGCCCTGAGTACGACCGCGCCTTGGCCCTACTCTTGGGGGTCGCGCTGGTCCGCCCGCGCGGCCAGCAGGCATACACTCCCAAGAAAGTCGTCCCCTTTGTGCAGCCAGAACAGGCCGTGCAGCCAGAACAGGCCGTGCAGCCAGAACAGGCCGTGCAGCCAGAACAGGCCGTGCAGCCAGAACAGGCCGTGCAGCCAGAACAGGCCGGCGAGCACGTGGAGGAAGCAGCCGCTGAGCCCGTCGTGCCACCAGAGCAGGAGGTACATGAAGGAATAAGGCTCACAGCTCCTCCCATGGCGGCTGAGGAGTAGCGTTCCTCAGACGGCGTAGCCGAGGCGCTCCAGCAGTGCCTCAGCGCGCGCGTCCATTCTTCGGAGCTCGACATCACTGAGCTGACCTCGCCAGCGGTTCACGGCCCGAAGATTGACTGGAGCCCTGACTGCGTCGGTTGACGCTTCACGTTCTGAGAGCACCACCTGACTCTCCTCATGAGAGAGCACCTGCTCAGACCAAGGCTCACCCAAGAAAGCGAGGACCTGTCTCATGGCGGATCTGGGGTCCTGAACCAGGTCTTCGTATCGCAGTTCCAGGTAGCGCCCAGGGACTTGAGCAGCCTGTTGGCGGACCGAGGCCACCACTTCCACCCAGTAGCGGCTGGCGCCCTCCAGGTCCTTGCAGTACCAAATGGGCTCTTGGGTAGCCGGGTCGATCCAGCGCTGACGTACCAGGGATGCGGACACCGCGCGGCCATCCCTGACGATGTGCACGAAGCGCGCCCGTGGAAACAGCCGACCTAGCATGGCCATGTGCAGCAGGTTGTGGGGGGTCTTCTCGGCAACACGTTTGCCGGCTGGAGCGCTACCAACCAAGAGCTGACTCACAAAGGCACGCACCGCGTTGTCCAGGACCTCTTCCCCAACCCCAGCGGCTGCCAGATCCGCCCCCATGGTTCGCTGCCACTGCTCCCGAAGCGTACAGATCGTGGGAACCAGCTTGAGCTCCGGCCCACAGTGGACACCGGGGTGCGCACCAAGCATCGCGCGAAAGAGCGTCGTGCCACTGCGACCTGCTCCCCCGATGAACACGAACTCGGGTTCTCCATCGTCCTGCGTCTCAATGCCCTGGGCCTGGAGACTGCGGGTCACACGCTCCCCTAACCCCGGCAACATGGCCTGAGCGCGCGGTCCGAAGAAGCTGTCCAAGAGCTCAGGCTGTCCAGCCCGCACCAAGTTCAGTGCGATTCGACCGGCTCCCTCCGGCACCATCGGTCCATCGTCGAAAGCCGGCACGCGGGCCGCCAGGGCCCCAAGCGCACCGACAACGCCATCTCCAGGGCGCGGCTGACCCCGGTAGAGCGCCGCCTCTAGCAGCAGTCCATCCATGAGCTTGCGCCGGTCGGGGTTTACAAATCCGCGCTCTTGAAGCTGCTCTGCGCGGCGCAAGAGCGCCTGCATGTCCCCCACCTCTCCCAACAAGCTGCAGGCAGCCGCTGCGATCACCCACGGGTCAGGGCGCTCCATCGAGAGCATCGACTCTACCGCTTGAAGCGCTGCGGCGCCGTCCCCTTGAAGGACGAATAGCTCGCCCTTGGCCAACCGGGCCTGCTCCAGATCTGGGCGTTCCAGCAGGGCGCACGCAATGGCCTCGTTTGCGGCATCCAGTTCCCCCATGCTGAGGCGCAGCTCAGCGAGCTGTGTCTGTGAAGCCCATCCTCGGGCCCCTGGAATCGGTTCCTGCCGGAGGGATCCTTCCCAACAAAGAGCCTGCTCCAAAAGCCGGATGGCATGGACGGGTTGGGGCTCTGGGAGCTGCCGCAGAGCAATCGCCTCAAGCAGGCAGAAGTTGGGATGCCGGACACCCCAGGCCCGGGCCTGGTCCATCGTCGCCACGATGCCTTCCAGGTCTCCACCGAGCTGAATGTGGGCACGCAAGGTGATCAACTGCACCAGATCTGGCCGTACCTTAGCCTTTAGGCGCAAGGCCGCCTGCCAGCCCTTCTCAATGGCAGCTTGGGCTTGCGCGAGCTGGCCTAAGTGCAGGTACTCCCCGGCCAAGTAGGCCCAAACCTGTGGGTTTTTCGGCTCCGCCACCGTGCGCTGCTCCAGGAGTCGGATGTTGCGCGTCCGTTTTCCACGAGCCTGCCGAAGCTCCGGAACGGCCCCCAAATGCAGGATGTGTGCGTCCAGCTCGATGATGCGTCGGGGGGCACGCTTGAGCCAGCTTGTAGGCGACTCATGAATCACGCCCTCCCAGCGCAGATCGGCGCTGCGTCGAAACAGTCGAGGGAGCAGAACCGCCTCTCCGCGGCGCGCCCTTCCGCTGCGCACCTCTTCTTCGGACGCTGTCAGGGTGCTGGCGTTGTGCAGGGGCAGCATGGCCAGATCCCAGTCCCGGCTCAAGGCCTCGCGCAAGGCCCGCTTGGCGCCGGACATCAGCCGCTCGTCCGCATCCAAGACCAGGATATGAGTTCCACTGGACGCATCCAGGGCGGCATTCCGAGCGGCCGAGAAGTCATCGGCCCAAGGATGTTCGACTAGGATTGCGCCAGCCCTGCGTGCGATCTCTCGTGTGCGATCTTGGCTGCCGGTGTCGCATACAACAATCTCATCCACGATCCCGCGGACCGACGACAAGCAATCCAATAAAAACTGCTCTTCATCCTTGGCAATGATGCAGAGACTCAGGGTCGGCATGGAGACCTCCAGAGCCTCCGCATCGGCCGCAGAGGCCCAGGCTTTAGCTCAGAGGCCCAGATCCCCGCGTATCCAAGCGACTCGCTCCTCCAGTCCGGCCACCGCGGGCGGAAGCCAGAGCACCTTGTGGGCGGGCAACTCGCGATGGACCATGCCCTCGACCAATGCCTGAAAGCCGCGCTGCATCCACAGGTTCGGACT
>JBLHMA010000381.1:0-5769 GCA_047621545.1 Cognaticolwellia sp.
CTGGCCACTGCCACGCCGCTGTAGCCTTTCTTCTCGGCGTTGTGCCAATGCCACGTGTAGCCGGCAAGTTCTTCCAGCTCCTTGGGCTCCTGGCCCGGCTGCAACCGGGTCTCCTGTAGCAGAAGGATGTCGGGGTCCAGGGACTTGACCGCATCCACGAAGCCCTTTCGGGCGCAGGCCCGAAGCCCATTCACATTCCAGCTGACAAGACGCATCTACTCGGCCTCCAGGTCTACTTGATGCATCCCGGGGACCTCGTCCTCGATGCGTTTTTCAAGGCGGTCGATCTCGATCGCCATCTGATCGGTGACGCGCTCGCCGAAGATCTCCAGGTAGGCGCGCAGCTGCTCGGGGTCGTTGATCTGCTCCCAAGTCACGTCCAGGTCCTCGTCGGCCAAAGTACGCCGAGCCAGCTCCTGTCCGTCAAAGTCGATCTGAGCGCGCATCTCGGAGCTGGCAGCCCCGGTGACGGTGGCGCTCATCTGGTCGACTTCTTCCACAACAGGGTCCGACTCCAGCACCGCCTCGAGCTTGTCTTTGACGCTGCCGTCTACGGCTCTTCCGATCAAGAAGGTGCGGTTCTTCTGGATCAGGAAGATGGCCAAGACGCCCATCAGCACCCCAATGGCAATGGATCCAACGCCGTCCCAGACCGCGTTGCCGGTCCAGTGGGCCATGCCCATGGCGCCGCCGGCCAGAGTTACGCCAAATACCGCTGCGGAGTCCTCGAAGAGGACCGCCACGCCCATGGGGTCAGGGCCTCTTCGCACGTAGTCCATCAGGGTCCAGCCCTTAACGTCCGCGGCCGCCTTGACCGACTTGTAGGCTACCCACAGGGACCAGCCCTCGACCACGAAGGCCAGGACCAAGACGACCCAGGCTACCGTCAGGTTCTCGACCTCGTGGGCGTTCCCTGCCAGGGCGTCTTGGATGGTGTGAATGCCATGCACCACGGTCACGCCGCAGCCCAAGAAGAAGATGCCCACCGCCGAGATCAGAGCCCAGAGGAACTGCTCTCGGGTGTACCCGTAGGGATGCTCGTCATCGGGGGCCTGCTGGCTCTTCTTGATGCCTAGGGCCAAGAGAGACTGGTTGCCCACGTCCGCGGCGCTGTGAATGCCCTCGGAGAGCATTGCACCGCTGCCGGTCACGAAAAACGCGGCGAACTTTGCCACGGTGACGACCGAGTTTGCCACGATGGCCGCATAAACGGCCTTGGCGCTGCCACCTGCCATGGAGACTCCTGCCCGGTCCTGTGCCAGGGGGCGCAGGTGCTGGGGGAGGGGAGTCTAACGCGCCCGACTTGGACCGCTGCCTACTCGGCGTAGTCGTAGTCGTACTCTTCTTCTTCTTCGCTGTTCTCGATCACGCTGAGCATCTTCTCGAGCAACACCTGCTCCCGGCTGGTGGAGCTGGGAACATCGATCCATCGGTAGACCGAGCCTGTGAACTCAAGGTTGGCCGACACTAGATCCTTCTCTACCTGCTCCTGGCAGATCATCTCCACCTCGGTGCGAGAGCCATCCTTGCGGACGTTGACCGTCATGCGCCAGCGAACGGGCTCCGGAATGCGGGTACCCCCATAGGTCTTGTAGAGATAGTCGCTGTGGTCGCGCACCCACCGAGTCTGGATCAGTCCGCGGGACTCGTCCATGGTCTCCAGCGGAGCCGCCTTGCCCATGACCTCGATCGCGGCGTTCCACACCGTGTTGGGGTCTTCTTGGAAGGTGCCTGCCACAGGACGCTCGTCCCAAGCAGGCAGGCTGTCCTCGGGGAAAGGGTTCTTGGGCCAACAGGCCGTGAGCAGCGTCAGCGCAAGCAGCAGCATGGCGGAAAAGTCCTCCAGAGAGGAGCTGAGCATAGCACTCCCCAGCCCATGCTGGAGCGCACGCGGTAGGCTTGGGTCATGAAGATGCGCATCTTGGTTGCCCTAGATGAGTCCCGATGGTCAGCGGCTGCGGCGACCACAGCTCTACGAATGGCTTCGGCCTCCCCAGAAGACGTGGACCTCTGCGCAGTGCATGTCGTGCCGGTGGCGCCGCTCTCAGGTGTACTGTTGCGTGACTTGGCCGGCCTCATGGGCTTTGAGCCCGTATTGGTTCCTGAGAAAGTAGAGGCGGTTTACCGCGCCCGAGGCCAAGCTCTGCTCGACCGCTTCTCGGCGCGCTGCGAGGCTGCTGGACTCTCCCACAGCACCCACTTGGATCGCGGCAACACGGTCACGCGGCTGGTCCATTACGCCAACGACTGTGATCTGATGATCTGTGGCGTGCGCGGAGAGGAAGAGGAACTGGATCCTGGTACTGGGGGGGGCACCCTGGAGCGCTTGGTTCGGCGCAGCCCCATCTCTATGCTCATCGTCTCGGACACAGCCCCCCGGATGGAGCGCGTGGCCATTGGGTACGACGGCAGCGAGGGGGCTCAATGCGCGGTCAAGGCCGTGCGGCACTTGGCTGAGATCTTGGATTTTGAGGCCCGCCTGGTGTTTGTCGGAGAGGACGGAACGGTCCTGGAATCCGCCCAAAGCTCGCTGGAGCGTGATGGAATCAAGACCGCGTGCATCGTCATGGACGGGGAGCCCCACGAGGTCTTGGCGGCTGGCGCCTTGGACGCAGGCGCAGATCTCTTGGTCATGGGCTACCGCGGCCGCTCCTGGCTCTCGGATGTGCTCCTGGGCCGGGTGACCGAATTTCTTCTGGGCAAGCTGCCCATCGCGATGTTGGTAGCGCGCTAGGTCACCGGGTGAATTCCCCCTTGAAAGCGGCGGCGTTTTGCGTCACACTGGACGTGTCAAGAGCCAGGATTGAGGCCGATCTTTGGGCTGGTTCACCCCTTCGGTGATCCTTGCCTTGTACCGCCGCCTGCAACCCTGTAGAAGACACTTCAGGCCCCCTCCTCTGGGGGCTCCCTCCCCCCCGCCGCTCCTCTCTGCCTGCTGGCTCCGCCCCACCTTGCTCGCCTTCAAGCCCGAAGCCTACGCCGTGCATACGGAGGTCTACGATGGACCTCTGGAACTGCTGTTGTACTTGATCCGTCGGGACGGCATCGATGTGCGCGACATCCCCATCTGCGAGGTGACGACCGAGTACCTGCGCTACCTGGACTTGATGTCCGAGATGGACCTGGATGTGGCTGGGGACTTTTTGGTGATGGCGGCCACTCTATGCATGCTCAAGTCACGAGAGCTTTTGCCCCGTCCTGAGGCACTGCAGGACGAAGAGGATGAGCTTGATCCGCGCGACGAGCTGGCCCGGCGCCTGCTGGAGTACCAGCGCTTCAAGGAGGCTGCCGAGCAGCTGGCTTCCCGTCCGATGTTGGGCAGGGATGTCTATGCCCGACCTACGGTCGAGCTGGATGCACACGAGCGGCCCATCGACCCCACTGTTGATGCTTTCGGTCTGCTGGAGGCTTTCTACAAGGCGGTCAAAGCGGCCGCGGCTGAGCCCCCCATACACAGCGTGGAGTTGGACGAGTACTCCATCGCCGAACGGGTTCACTGGGTTCTTTTGCGCCTGGAGGATGGGGGCAAGACGCTGCGTGACCTCTTCATGCACATCCATGGGCGCAGCCAGCGCATCCTGAGCTTTTTGGCAGTCCTGGAGATGGCCAAGCTCCAGTTCCTTGACCTGAGTCAGGTCGATCACCTTGGAGACGTGGTGCTCACCGCCCGCGTACAGGCCTCCGAGGTAGATCTAGACAAGCTGCCTGACATTGTGGAAGGCGGCCTGTGAGCACGGAGGACGAGGGCAAGGTTCTGTCCTTCCCTTTCGGACGAAAGCCCAAGGTTTCTGCACCTATTCAGCTGGAACAGGATGCCAGAGAGGCGGAGGCTCCCCCCAAGCCGCCGCCGGCCCCTCCCGAGCTTGAGTCGGCTTTGGTGGAGCTGGACACCCTCGCTGCTCCGGCCCCGGACTTCGTTCAGGCTGCTGTAGAGGCGGTGCTCTTCTCTTGTGACAAGCCCATCGATCTGAACAGCTTGCGCTCTGCATTGGGCGATGTGCGGCCAGGGCTGTTGCGTGGTGCCTTGGCCAACCTGCGGGAATCCCTAGAAGACCGCAACGCCGGTGTGCGCCTGGTCGAGGTCGGTGGGGGCTATCAGCTTCGCACTGTCCCACGCGCGGCACGCTTCGTTTCTGCTGCGATTGGGGCCAAGCCTACACGCCTGTCCCGTGCTGCGATCGAGACCTTGGCCATCGTCGCATACAGGCAGCCCGTTACCCGGCAGGAGGTCGAGGAGATCCGTGGGGTCGATGCAGGTGGCATGCTGCGCTCCTTGCTTGAGAAGCGGCTGCTCACCGTGATGGGGCGAAAAGAGGAGCCGGGAAGGCCACTGCTCTACGGAACCAGCCCGGACTTTTTGTCGCTGTATGGCCTGCGCGACCTCTCGGACTTGCCAACCCTTCGGGATCTTCGGGAGTTGCGAGAGGACGATGCGGCCGACAGTGCTGTTCAGCCCACCCTCTTCGAAGTGGACGGGCTCAACAAGGACGAATAAAGGCGTGGGCCCAAAGGTCGCAGCTCCTCAGGAGCCTGCCGCCGAACAACATCCACCGCGCCGTCGGGAGACGCCGCACAGGAGACCCGCCATGAAAGAGATGCGTCTAGCCAGAGCCATTGCCAAAAGCGGACTGGCCTCTCGTCGGGAAGCAGAGACCTGGATCCGCGCCGGCCGCGTTCATGTAGACAACGTTGTGCAGGAAGACGTGGCCACGCTCGTCGATCCGGGTACCGCACAGATCCGCGTCGACGGCAGGATGATTCCCCGGCCTCCGCCTTTGGTCTACTACGCCTTCTACAAGCCCAAGGGTTGCATTACTTCTCGTAGTGACCCTCAGGGCCGCAAGAGCGTCTTTGATGTGGTCGGGGAGCTGGGTACCCGAGTGGAAGCAGTAGGCCGCTTGGACTTCGACACCGAGGGGCTGCTCCTGCTCACCAACGATGGTGACTTGGCACACCAGCTGACCCACCCTCGCTCAGAGGTGCCCAAGCGCTACCTGGCCAAGGTCTGGCGGGTGCCAATGGAGGCTACCCTTGAGCGAATTCGTGCTGGGGTCTTCCTGCCCGATGGCAAGACCGCTCCGGCGTTGGTTCGCCTGACCGATGCCACCGATGCCGGGAATGGCTGGGTGGAGATCACGGTGACCGAGGGGCGGAACCGTTTGGTTCGCCGCATCTTCGAGGCGATGAACCACCCAGTGTCCAAACTGCGCCGAGAGAGCTTCGCCACCATCTCCCTGCGCGGGCTGGACAGAGGTCAAGTTCGTCCTCTCACCAAGGACGAAATCAAGCGCTTGAAGGAGATCGCGGCCGGCCGTAAGCCCACGAACACCACGAAGTTCAAGTATAAGAAGGGCTTCGCTCGTCCCAAGCCCAAGAAGCGCCGAATGGGTATGAAGAAAAAGGGGTGACAGATACTGGCTGCCCGTTAATAGCCCGGCGCGGGATGGAGCAGTCCGGTAGCTCGTCGGGCTCATAACCCGAAGGTCGTCAGTTCAAATCTGGCTCCCGCATCTTAAAATGCCAGTCCCTCGGGGCTGGCATTTTTTGCTCTGGGGCTCACTTCTCGAGCAGACCATTGTCTCTCTCGTCCTCCTGGACTGCAGACTGGGCCATCGACACAAAGTCACTACGAATAGGCTTGCCGTCTTGGCCGCGGGGGTTAACAGGTGGCCGCGGGATGGAGCAGTCCGGTAGCTCGTCGGGCTCATAACCCGAAGGTCGTCAGTTCAAATCTGGCTCCCGCATCTTAAAACGCCAGTCCTTCGGGGC
>JBLHMA010000382.1:0-5721 GCA_047621545.1 Cognaticolwellia sp.
AGCACCCCATCCATCTCGGACTCGGCGCAAGGGCCGAGGTTCTGCCTGAGTTCACCGGCGAGATGGCTTGGTACGGCACCTACGCCCAAAGCACAGCTTCCGACGGCGCTGAGGGACGCTTGATCACCGAGCACCGCTTCACTGAGCCCTGGAACATGTGGGAGATGCACCCCGTGGGCGACGAGGTCGTTCTCGTCACGCAGGGTGAACTGGTGCTGGTCCAAGAGCTGCCAGAGGGGGAACAGCGCATCGCCCTAAAGGCTGGCGAGTACGCGATAAACCCAGCCGGGGTTTGGCACACGGCGGATGCAGATGAGCCGGTGACCGCGCTGTTCATTACGGCAGGGATGGGGACGGAGCATCGGGGGCGTTGATTAGAGATCGAGCCAAGCGCCTTGCGCAGCGAAGAATATGTCGCTGACCGTAGTATGTATAGCGAGGACGTGACATCCTCGGAATTCCAAATCCAACGCCGGATTGACTGTGGCGCGACACAAGCAAGGCCCCCCGACCGTCAAACAAACGGCGCCGCTCCGCAGCAAGCCCGACCGGGTGAGAAATCCGGGCGGCTTGGGCCACCATGATTCACAGGGCGCTCAGACGGGTGTGGAGGGAACCCGGGGAGGTGGAGGCACCTTTGCCTTGGAAGTCGGCGCCCACGAACAGGTACACCGCGCTCAGTTCGCCGCTGTTGACCGACCCCCTGCAAATCCAGGGGCCCTGGAAGCAGAGGCCGAGCGCGGAGTTTCTCAACTCCTCGCAGGGCGTCCCTTCGTCCCGCAGCTCGCGGCCACCCCTGGGATGGTGCTCAGCCATCCCGGAATGACGCCAGCGCGGCTCATCGCCAACTATACGTCCTTCTGGAGCGGACTGGACACACGCGCCCTGGGGCAGCGTCTGTTCGAGATCGCGTGGTTGTCCGGGCGCCACCATGACTTCGTTCGCCAGACCATCGCGGCCCTCGCAGCAAGCGATCTGGACGACGACGTAGCCAGCGTCTTCGCCCAGAGCGCCCGGGACGAAAACCTCCAGGACTTCGCCCGCACCTCCGAAGGCCGGAGCATGCTGCGACAGGCAGCACGCTCTATGACAGGCGGTTGGGTGGCAGGCACCGAGCGCTACCAAGCGGTCAGGCTCACGCGCGCAGCAGACCTGGGCGAGGGCCTGGAGACTGGCCTAAGCACCGGTCGGAGACTTCTCATGGACGCCGCGGCGTCCCGGGTGCCAGGCGCTCCCAGCGGCGCACCGATCCTCACGGTTGCTGAGCAACGCTCACGCCTGGACCTGATCCGGGTGACCTTGGCTCGATTTCAAGCCAGCACCTCCCCGGGGATCGCTGACGCGGCAGCAGGTCTTCGCACAGACGCGGCTTCCTTGAGGGCCTTGCTCGAGCAGCCGGGGAACACCGTCGGCCCCATCGTGTCGGTCGGGTTGCCTCTGTTGAGGCGAATTGAGAACGCAATTGTCCGCCTGGATCAGCAGCTGGCCGTCTATTCTGACCCCGCCAGTGCGCTGGGCCCTAAAGCGGGAGCTTACGAGAGCCTGACCCGGCTGGTCCGAGCGCAGTACATCGAGGCGCTCCCCCAGGCCCTTCGGGCGGGGGGCGTCGTGGCGTTCAACCGCGCCGAACATGTGGCCCAACGCCTCCCGCGGGCGCTCATGGAGGTGGACCTGGCGGTGCTTGGGGCCCGAAGTCCCACCTACAATATCCTATCTACCCGCCGAGCTGAGTTCCTGGACGGCGTGACATGGACCCAACGCCAGCTGGCAGAGTTGGAGACCCTCGGCGCAGAGATAGCAGCCCACCGTGAGCGGGGCGAAGCTCCGCCTTTGGCGCTTGTAGAGCGATTCGAGAGCCGGCACCAAGTGCTGTCGCTCACGGTTCAGGCCCTGGGCTACATGGAGATGGGCTTCGCCGCCTACGAATTCCTGGCCGGTGGCGGGAATGTGGTCCTTGCGGGCTACCAAGACTGCTCGAACATTCTTCAGCACGGCAAAGACATGCTGGCCCAGGCCCAAGCCTGGGAGCTGACCCAGCTCCGTGCCAAGCTCCACAGGCATCAGACCGACCCCGGCCTAGCGCGCTTTCACAGGGCCCTACCCGCCTATGTCCAGTACTCCAGTCTGGTCATCAGCCTAAGCATCACCCTGGTCGCGGCCGCAGCGACAGCGGGCGTTGGCAGCCTTGTCACGGGCAGTCTCGGTGCAGCTTCCGGCGGCCTCGCCCTCGCTGGCACAGCGGCCTTGGAAGCCCTGACCTTCACCGTCGTACACCGAGGGCTCTCTACCCAGGCAGGACAGGACCCCAGCTCCTCATTCCTGACGGACTTGATCTGGAACTTCGGGCTGTTCACTGTGATGCGCGGCGCCGGAGGCGCCATCCATGGTCGTCTGCAAGGGTCCGCGCTGCAAACTCTAGAGGCACCGATACAGATGGGCGCGAACCTGGGGCTGCTCGGCAGCTACGGGGTGCTGCGCTTCCGCGTGGAGCAAGGCAGGCTCCCGAACTCGGACGAGCTCTCCCAAATGACGGCCGAGACACTGGTGATGGTGGCTGCCATTGCGGTAACCACGAGGGGCTTCTCGCGGGCGGGCCAGGCCTGGGCTCGCTACCGGCAGCTCAAAATCCTGCGAGGACAGTACGGGGCCCAGTTCTACTCGCTGGAGGCGACCCGGGTCTCGCTGGAGGCTGAAGTCCGCTCGGCGATCGCCCGTGGAGAGAGTGATGCTGCGGTCCTGTCTCTGCTCCGAAGCCGCTTCGTTGAGCTGGAGGCCAGCTACCGCACCCTCACCCAGCAGGTCCAAGCCGAAGGCCGGATCAACCTTCCTGCGCTACGCGCCGAGCTTGAGAACTACTTGGGCCAGACGGAGACCTCATCGCGGCTCTTGGCGGAGTCACTCGGCCTTCCAAGCGAGGTCCAGCCCCAGGCCGGAGGCACGACCACTGACTTCACCATCTCCGCGGGCCAAGCAGCTATAGTCGCGAGTTCCTACCGCTTGCAAGGCGCCGCGGTCACCGTTCAACAGTCCCGTGGGCCTCTGCGGTCGGTTCAAGTGACCCGGGACGGTCAACCCACCCTTGTGTTCGCGGAGCGGGCTCCTGACCTGAGCTCGAACAGCCTGGTGGTCGACGCCAACGTGGCCATCGCGCTGCAAAAGCAAGCCACCGGTCAACCCCTTCAGGCGGGCGAGGCCGCACTTCTGGCCCGACTCTCCTCCTTCCCGCAGTACACGGATCTGCGCCTGACCGAAACAGCAGCCCAAGAGTCAGGGAGCATGCTGCAGAGAATCGAGACCACTGTGTCCAGGAGTGACCCCAGCTGGGTGGCCATCCACTCGGAACTGGTGCGGGCTAATGTCGGGCGCACCAAGGGCATCAACGACCGATTGATCGTCGCGGATCTGTTCTTTGCAAGAAGCAACAGTACAGATCCGCCGACCTTCGCCACCATGGATACCGGGATCTCAAATCCGCTCCTACTCCTCAGCGGTCGCAACCCCGCGAAGCTGGGACGTCCCGTCTCCGAGGCCTTTCCGGACGGCTTCGACTTGACCTTGGACGGGCGCACGATACGCGTTCTCCCCCTCCCTAGAAGATAGAAGACAACATGGGCTACAGATTCGATTGGCTGGTCGCAGACCTGCGGTGTCTCGCGTGTGGGGCCGTCTCCGAGGCCTTCCTACAAAGCTCCTTACGGCCAGATCCTCAACTCGCCGACCTGAGGGTTGGGGCGCCCTTGGGGTTACTCGATGGGCCAAACGATGGCTACTACCCGGTCCGCCCGGTCCAGGGTGGTACTTGGCAGCTGCTGGAGACCTGGGACTGCAAGGTGTGCGGCACGCGTCAGTGGGCGGCTGTGAACGTGCGCAAGGACCGGCTTGAAGACATTCAGACCGTTGCTTTGACACAGGAGACCTTGGAGCAAGCCCACTACGTCAGCTTCGAGGCGCAGTCACACGTGGAGCCCCCTTTTCTCAAGGGAGCGGAGCTGGTCCAAGCCCTGCGGGAGCAACTGCCCAGCGGTGGGTCTGCTCAACCCTGAGGTACCGCCAGGGGACGAGCGCTCAGTGTCGGGCTGAGGTGGTGGCGCCGAGATCTCCAGAGTTCGAATCGCCGCAGCATGGAGACTAGGATTCTGCTCCAGCGCGACGTCCAGACTTCGAATTCTTAGGGCTGCAAGTGGCAGGTTCAGCTCTGCGTCCTAGGGCCGGTGGATGTAAGCGCCGACTTCCTTCGTTACCCAGAGGACACGCCCAGAGAACAGGGTCCAACGGCAAGGCGGGGGCGGTGAAGCTCTAGACTAGGCCTCCGAGAGTCCGTCTATCCAGGGGCCCAAGGCAGCCAGACCCGAATCGTGCACAGTTGGGACCACTAGGCTGCGGTCTAGGTCCTGGTTCATTCGCTCACAGCTAGACTCCGCAATCAGCACGCAGGCGTGGCAGGCAGCGCCGTGCCGTTCTCTGCCCTCTTCTTTGACGCGTGGGTCGTGCTGGGAGCAGACCGGGTCGTTGGAGCAGAGAAGGGCGCGCTCGCAGGCCTCCTGGAGGTGTCTGGTGATCTCCTTTCCGACCTGAACCAGACCACCCAAGGTTCCTGAGCTGCCGGTGGTGCCGGTGCTCAACAGGATGCCGCCGCGGGAGCGATTGGGGTCCTTGGGGTCCCGGTAGCAGTACAGGCGCTCCTTGATGCTAGCGGCGGGGTAGCCGGCCTCTAAGCTGATCTGGGTGATGAGCATGTGGGAGAGGGTGTGCAAGAACACCAGGCGCGCTTGCAGCGCCAAGCGATCTACCACTAGGCCCTTGCCCTTCACCGAAGTAGGGTCAAAGCCGCCCATGCGGGCCAGGACCTTGGGTTGAATCTCCCAAGCTCCCAGCCACTTCTCGTTAAACGCCAGGAAGATCCCCTCTCCTCGCGCTTCGATGGCCGGAATCCAGTTCTGATTCAAGCTGAGTGGGGAGCTCTCGTGGCCGCTTAGGTTGAACTCGCCCTCGGGGTCGAGATCGATGCTCTCCAGGCGGGAGAAGCCGACCTGTGCACGCACTTCGCGTAGCTTGTGGACCAAGACGATGCGGTCCAGAAACTCAGGCAGCGGCTGGTCCTCTGCGCGAGCGAAATACACATCTTCCCGCTTGGGCATGTCCCCCAGGCTGGCCCACTCGGCTTGCCTTAGCGCCCGCCACTCCACCTCGCGCAGGGGCAAGTCGGAGCTGCTGCCGGTGCGCACCCGCTGAATGGCCGTCCAGATCTCGCTGTCCTCGCAGTTCTCGAACGCGAGGCGAAGTGGCGGCACGTACTTTCGAACGTCTGGCAGCTCATTGACGTGGACCACCTCAGAGAGGTTGCTCCAGAACTTCTTCACCAACTCCACCAGTTCAGCGTCCCCAGAGGGGATGGACAGCGCGCTGATGGTTTGGGGGAAGTAGGCGTTGCTCGCGGTGCGGGTCAGCAAGCGCGGCTTCTCCTCACAGACCTCGTTGGAGCCAGGGGGTAGCCAGGGGCGCCAGCCGGAGCAGCGTCCGTGGTTGTGCTGCTGAGTCAGGTCTTGGAGCCCCCTCGTCTTTCCACACCTGCGACAGCCGATGATGGTGTCGGTCAAGTCCCCGGTGGTCCCCAGGGAACGCAGGTAAAGATCCGCGTTCGCGTCGCCGCCCAGGGGGTCTTTATCCAGGTGCTCACCCGGGGTGAGGTTGCAGTAGAAGCCCGTCCCCTCGGTGTCTTCC
>JBLHMA010000383.1:0-5639 GCA_047621545.1 Cognaticolwellia sp.
TACTACTCCGCAATGGAGCAGCTGATGACCGGCTTGCGAGTCACGGCGGAGACAATGGGGAAAGAGGGTGGCTACGATCTCATTCTTGAGTCCAGCCAGGGCATGGTGCTCTTCCACAACGGAGTGGACATGACCGACCTGCTGATCGCTCGGTACAACAAGGACCACCCCAGCGGCTCGAACTGAGTCATGCCCTGGACCGCAGGGGAGCTCAGCGCTGCCCTGGGGGCAAGGCTTGAGGGTGACCCCGACACTGTTGTGAAGGATGTGCGTGGCCTGCGCGAAGCGGGACCTGAGCACCTCTCCTTCCTGGCAAATCCGCGCTACCGCCGTTTCCTCTCCGGGAGCCAAGCGGGCGCGGTGCTCTTGCGTGAAGGGATCCCATTCAGCGGCATCGCCTTGCGGGTGAGCGATCCATATGCCTCCTACGCCCGAGCAGCGGCACTCTTCCACCCGCAGGCATGGGGTGCACCCGGGGTAGATTCACGCGCGGCGGTTCATCCCAGCGCACAGATTGGTGAAGGCTGCTGCATTGAGCCCTTCGCAGTGGTGGGGCCTGGTGCTGTGTTGGGGGAGAGGGTCTGGCTCCAGAGTCACGCTTACGTGGGTGGAGGCGCCCGTGTGGGCCCCGATAGCCGCTTAATGCCCAGCAGTGTGCTCATGGAAGACTGTGTTTTGGGAGCCCGCGTATGGCTAAACCCTGGGGCCGTGGTGGGCAGCCAGGGCTTCGGCTTCGCGCCCACGCCCACGGGCATGCTCAAGATCCCCCAGGTGGGCCAAGCTGTCCTGGAAGACGATGTGGAGCTCGGTGCGAACACGTGTGTGGACCGGGCCGCAATTGGCGAGACCCGGATCGGTCAGGGTAGCAAGCTGGACAACTTGGTTCAGGTTGGCCATGGTGCGCAGCTGGGGCCCCACAATGTGCTGGTCGCTTACGCAGGGATCGCCGGTACCTCCAAGACCGGCGTGGGCGTGACCCTCGCCGCCCGCAGCACCATCTTGGGCCACTTGAAAATCGGTGATGGAGTCACGGCCGCCGCCCACACAATGATTGCCCAAGATACGGCGTCAGGACGCAGGGTTGCTGGCGTGCCTGCCCAGGACCACAAGGCTTGGCTACGAGCCAGCAAGAGCGCCCAGCGAAGCCATGAGATGGAGCGCGAGCTCCGCAGTCTGCGAGCCGAGCTGCAGAGTTTGAGAGATCACCTCAGCGCTCGCGCGCTCAAGGAGAAGTCGTGAAGACGATGGACATCCACGAGATCATGGCGCTGCTGCCGCACCGCTATCCCTTTCTGTATGTGGACCGCATCTTGGAACTGGAGCCCGGAGAAAGAGCCCTAGCCCGAAAGTGCGTGAGCGCCAATGAGCCCTATTTTCAGGGCCACTTTCCGGGGAACCCCATCTTGCCTGGAGTGGTCGTGACCGAGGCCTTTGCACAGGTCGCAGGGGTGGTGGCGCTGTCCTCTGCACCGGAACGCGCCAACGAAGGGGTGGCTCTGCTGGGCCTGGACAAGGTGCGCTTCCGTAAGCCGATCCGTCCCGGAGACGTGTTGGAATTAGAGGTCATCAAGGACCATGAGCGCAAGGATGTTTGGCGCTTCCGCTGCGAGGCCCGGGTTGACGGCGAGAAGGTCGCAGAGGGCATGCTCACCGCCACCGTTGGAGCGATCTAAGCCTTGGGCCTACTGGACCGCATCTTCTCTGGGCGAGATGAGACGCCACCGCCACCTCAGCCCGTACAGGTCTTGCACCACGACGGGGTGGTGCTCAGCTTGCTGCCCACTGGCCGCATCGACGCGTGGGCCTTGGACTCCGGCGACCACCTCTGGACCGCACAAGGTGCCGGCCCGATGCTGGCCGTACAAGGGGACCGGGTCTTGGATGGCCAGGGTGTTGCCCGCGCAATACGCACGGGCGCCCAGCTCTTTGAGAGCGGACTCTCAGGTCTGCCCGTCGCGCTGGGTGGGCAACTCGCTGTCCTAGGGTGGCACCGAATGTGGCGAGAAGGGGAAGAGCAGCGCCCGGTTCAGGCGCTAGATCCGAGCCCCGATGCGGCATGCTTTTTCTTCAAGAGCAGTCTGCTGATCATCGATCCCGGCGCCAAGTTCGTGCAGTACCTGGACCCCCAGAACGGGGGCTTGGACCAGGCTGCCAAGGGAGTACCCATCACCTCAGGCACCCGCATTGGAGAGTGGATCTACTTGGTTCGGGAGCGAGAAGTCCACCGCTGGGACAGCGCCCTCACGCACTCGGAGATCCTGCCTCAGTGTCACCGCCAGCAGACTCTCTCCGTAGCCGAGGACTGCACGGTGGGCATCTCCAAAGGAATCCTGGGTTGCTGGGATGGCAGGCAGGAGGCACTCCACGAGCTACCGGGACAACCACCCACCCGGCCGACCTTACTTCGCATGGGCGATCGCATCGTCTGTGAGACCTGGCAAGGCTTGGCCATCTGCGGACCCGATGCCCCGCCACGCTGCATCGATCTGCCCTTGGGGCGGCGAAAGGCCAGACCCTTGGGTGCCCGGGCGGCCCTCTGCTCGGCTGGGCCTGAGCACGTGCTCTTGGCAGCCTACCCACCCCAGGTGGTCAACCTGAACACCGGTCGGCGTAGCCTTGCCCTTGCCCCTCCGCCTGCCGACGACTAGTCTGTCTCACCCCATCGGGAGCTTTGAATGGCCATCCACCCCACCGCGATCATCGACCCACAGGCCACCCTCGGCGAGGTGGAGATCGGCCCCTATGCGGTGATCGGAGCAGGCGTCACCCTCGCGGACGGCGTCAAGGTCGGCCCACATGCGGTGCTCATGGGCAAACTCTCCGTCGGACAGGGCACGGTCATCCATGCCCACGCGAGCGTTGGCGGGGACCCCCAGGATCTAAAGTACGCCGGTGAGCCAACCGAGCTGATCATTGGCGAGAACAACACCATCCGCGAATACGTCTCCATCAACCGCGGCACTGCCAAGGGTGGCGGTGTGACCCGTGTTGGGAACGACAATCTACTTATGGCCAACAGCCACGTGGGCCACGACTGCGTCGTCGGCAACGGTTGTGTACTCGCCAACTCCGTGGCCCTGGCCGGACACGTCCAAATCGGCGATGGGGCAGTACTCGGAGGGTTAGCCGGCGTTCACCAGCACGCCCGCATCGGCCGATTCGCCATGGTGGGGGCGGGAGCGATGGTCTCCCTGGACGTGCCGCCGTTCTGCATGGCCCAGGGTGACCGGGCCCGCCTGTTCGGACTGAACATCATCGGCTTGCGCCGGGCCGGAATGGGCGCCGACGTCTTGGCCGAGCTGCGCGCCGCTTACCGAGAGCTCTTCCGCAGCAGCACACCACTGCGCATCGCAGCAGACAAGCTGCCAGCGGACTTCCCGAACTCCCCACAGGTCGCCGAGCTCGCTGAGTTCATCGAGCACAGCACCCGAGGCATCTGCCGCGCCACCGCCAGCGAGGCCACGGACGGACGGTGAGCCCGGCGCCATCCAGGCTGCGCGTAGGAATTCTCGGATGCGGGCACATGGGACAGCTACACGCTAGGCGTGTGCACGAGAACCCAGACTTGGAGCTGCTTGCGGTCGTTGACCCCGCTGGGGTACCTGCAGGGTTCCCCGGCGCCAGCGCTCTCCCGCGGGTTGACGCGGTGATTATTGCGACGCCCGCAGACACCCACCGCGAGCTGGCAGAGCCCTTGCTCCAGTCCGGCGTGGCTTGCCTAATCGAGAAGCCTCTGGCCACACGCCTCCAGGACTTGGAGGCGCTCTCGCCCTTTCAACGCCTGAGCGTGAACCACCTGGAGCGCTTCAACCCAGCCGTGCGCGCGCTGCCCCAAGGACTCCGGCCCCGCTACTTTGCGGCCGAGCGCCTGGGCAGTTTCCAGAGGCGAGGGAGCGACGTAAACGTGGCCTTGGACTTGATGGTGCACGACCTGGATCTGCTGGGCTGGCTCACTGGCCATCAGGAGCCCAGCTTGATGCGGGCCACCGGCCTGCCTGTGATGACCTCGGGTGTGGACATGCTCGAGGCGTGGATTGAAATCGGGGACTGCGTGGCCAAGCTCTCGGCATCAAGGGTTAGCCCAAAGCCCCAACGCAGTCTTCGCCTAGTCAGTGCCAGTGCCTACTACTCTCTGGATCTTCGCCAGGGCCGGGGCCACACCACAAGCACCCATGACCTGGAACGCAAGGAGCTGAAACTCGATGCCGGGGACGCTATTCACCACATGCACAAGGCCTTTTTCGCTGCTGTGCGTGGGGAAGGGGACTTTCCAGTTCCAGCCCACCAGGCGGCCTTCGCAGCACGCTGGGCTCTGACGGTGAGCGAAGCGGCCCGGGCCCGGCTGTGAAGGTTCTGATCTCCGCAGGGGAGCCCAGCGGGGATCAGCTCGGAGCCCAAGTCCTGGCCACTCTGGAGGGACCGGAGTTTGAAGGACTGGCTGGCCCCGCCATGCGCGCCGCCGGCGTCCACCCCTTGGCCCGGGTAGAGGACCTCAGCGTGATGGGCGTGACTGAGGTCATCGCGGCCCTCCCGCGCATCCTGGGCCTGCGCCGCACGATGATGCAGGCTTTGGAGCGACAGCCGGCCCTCTTCGTAGGCATTGACGCCCCAGACTTCAACCTGCCCTTGGCCCGGCGCGCAAGAGCCTTGGGCATCCCAGTGATGCTCATCGGGGCCCCCCAGGTCTGGGCCTGGCGCGGCGGGCGCGCAAAAGGCATCGCCGAGTGCAGCGACCGCATTGTGTGTCTGCTGCCATTCGAGCCACCGTATTTCCAGAAGCACGGCGGAGACGCGGTCTTTTTAGGCCATCCAGCCAGCGCAGACTTCCCCGACCTAGGTCCACCAGGAGAAGACTGGGCCCTGCTACCGGGATCACGCCGCGCCGAGATTCAGCGCTTGCTCCCAGACATGCTCAAGGCCGCTCATATCGTCCTTGAGGCCCATCCCGGGACCCGGGTACGTCTGCCGGTCGCGCCCGGCCTGGACCCGGCACTTCTTCGGGCCGCAGAGAAGGCTGGAATCGAGCTGGTAGGGACGCTGGAACAGGCCCTCCGGCCGGCTCGGGCAGCTCTGGTCGCCAGCGGCACAGCCAGCCTTCAGGTGGCTTGCTCAGGGCGCCCACAGGCCATCTGCTACCGGGTGGCGCCGCTGACCTACAGCGTGGGCAAGACCCTGGTGCGCGGCATTGAGCACATTGGCCTGCCGAACCTGATTCTGGACGATGCGGGCATCCCCGAGCGCATCCAGCGCTTTGACCCCGCCGAGCTGGCAGCCGTCTGGCAGAGGATTTCGGGCCAACAACAAGGCCTCTCCAAGCGCCTGCACCGAGTCCTACGCAGCCAGGGCGCAGCCGGGCGCATCGGCCAGTGCCTGATGGAGCTGTTGTGAGGTGGGCTTGGGCTGCCGGGGTGTTCTTCCTCAGCTTGGTGTTGCGCGTCTGGGCCGCCAGTGGACTGGAGCTGCTCGCCGACGAGGCCTACTACTGGACCTGGTCCCAACACTTGGCGGCCGGCTACTTCGATCATCCTCCCGGAGTGGCTTGGAGCATCGCGGCCGGAACGGCAGTCTTTGGCCAGAGCGCACTGGCAGTGAGGCTGCCTGGAATCTTGTTGCACAACCTAGCCTTGGCTGCACTCGTC
>JBLHMA010000384.1:0-5620 GCA_047621545.1 Cognaticolwellia sp.
TGCACCATTGAGCGAGCACTTCCCAGTCTTCCCAAGGTCGCGATGAGCCCAGATGACTTGGTAGAGGTCTTGGTGGCGCTGATCGAGAACGCTGTCGATGCGCTTCCGCTCCGAGATGGACAGGCCACGGTACAGCTGTATGCCAAGCTGAACGCCCAGGACGACGTGGAGCTCTACGTCCAGGACACTGGGCACGGCATCCCACGAGTCATGCAGGATCGGGTCTTCCACCCCTTCTTCACCACCCACGCCGAGACCAAGCTGGGCCTGGGATTGAGCACAGCCAGGTGCCTGGTCTACATGTGCAGAGGGGAGCTGGAGATCCACGCCACCTCCGAGCAGGGAACAACGATGCGGCTCTCCTTGCCGACAGCAGGCTGAAGCACGCCGACTCTAGTAGCTTGCCTATCCCTATCGAAAGTCTCGACTCTTGGACTTGATGGCTCCCAAGGGCAACGCCTCAAAGCGCTCCGCCAGGATGGATGCCGCATCTGACTCTCGCTGCAGGCGGCCCTGCACCATAATGAGCGCCTGCCCTCGTACCAGGGCACGCTGCTTCTCAAAGAGCTTGGGCCACACCACCAGGTTGGCCATCCCGGTCTCATCTTCCAGGGTCATAAAAGTCACCCCTTTGGCCGTCCCTGGCCGCTGTCGGTTCACCACAATGCCGGCGATGCGCACTCGGTCTCCGGCGTCAAAATCGGCCAAGTCCACAATGCGTGTGACCCGCTTCTTGTCCAGCCAACTGCGTGCCAGCCCCAGAGGGTGCCGCTCCAGTGAGAAGCCCATGGCCAGAAAGTCCTGCTGCACCTCCTCATAGGGCTGAGCCACGGGCAGCACGGTCTCCCCGTCCCCAAGCTGCACCCCCGCAAACAGCGGCGTGTCGCTGGACCAGAGGCCTTCCACCTCCCAACAGGCCTGCCGCCTGGAGATGCCCAGCCCCTCGAAGGCCTGGGCCTGGGCCAGGGCCAGGAGTGAGCGCTTGCCCAGCTTGGTACGTTTGGCGAAGTCCGCGATGCTGATGAAGGGGCCCACCGCTCGTGCCGTTTCGATGGCCCGAGCAGCGGGCGCTCCCAGGCCTGAGATCTGCCGCAGCCCCACCCGAAGGGCCACCCCTCCAGCGACCGCTCCCTGATGGCCGCCGCGCATGGGGTCCGCCCCCTCCAAGGTCTCCAGGGTGTTGTCCCAGTTGCTGTGCTCCACGCGCACCGGACGGATGGATACCCCGTGGTCTCGGGCCCCGGTCAGCAGGCTACGGGCCGAGTAAAAACCCATGGGCTGACTGTTCAGTAACGAAGCGCAGAAGGCTGCTGGAAAATAGGCTTTTAGATAGCAGCTCACGTAGATCAACAGGGCAAAGCTGGCCGCGTGGGACTCGGGAAATCCGTACTCTCCAAAGCCGATGATCTGCTTGGAGACCTGTTCGGCGTAGCTTGGCTCCAGCCCCCGCTCCACCATGTTGGAGCGCAGCATCTCCACCAGCTCCGCTAGCCCACCACGCTTGCGCCACGCACCCATGGCCCGGCGTAGCTCGTCTGCTTCTCCGGCTGAAAATCCGCCGACCACCATGGCCATCTCCATGACCTGCTCCTGAAAGATGGGCACCCCAAGGGTGCGGGCCAGGATGGGCTCCAGATCCGGGTGGGCGTAGGTCACCGGCTCCGCCCCACTGCGGCGCGCCAAGTAGGGATGCACCATGCCGCCCTGGATGGGCCCCGGCCGCACGATGCTCACCTCGATCACCAAGTCGTAGAAGCAGCGTGGCCGCAGGCGAGGCAACATCGACATCTGGGCCCGAGACTCGATCTGGAAGACCCCCATGGTGTCCGCCCTGCAGATCATGTCGTAGACGAAGGGGTCTTCGGAGGGGACCGTGGCCAGGGTCAGCGCGTGCCCGTGGTGATGCTCAACCAGCTCAAAGCACTTTCGGATGGCTGTGAGCATGCCCAAGGACAGGCAGTCCACCTTCACAAAGCCCACCGCGTCGATGTCGTCTTTGTCCCACTGGATGACCGTGCGCTTGTCCATGGCCGCAGGCTCGATGGGGCAACGAGCCCGCAGGCTCTGCTCGCTGATCACAAAGCCGCCAGTGTGGATGGAGAGGTGCCTGGGAAAGCCCTGGATCTGCTCCACCAGCTCAAAGAGCTGTGTGACCCGCATATCGGCGGGATCCAGGCCCGCTTCTTTGACGCGCTCGGCCAGCAGCGCCTTGTCCCGCCAGTCCAGGGTCTTGGCCAATCGGGTCACTTGATCCAAGGACAGCCCCAGCACCTTGCCTACGTCCCGAATGGAGGAGCGGCTGCGGTAGCTGATGATCTCGTTGACCATGGCCGCCCGGTGACGGCCGTACTTGTCGTAGAGGTACTGGAGCACCTCTTCCCGGCGCTCGTGCTCAAAGTCCACGTCGATGTCGGGCGGCTCCCCGCGCTCCTTGGAGAGGAAACGCTCAAAGAGCACCCGCTGGCGGGAGGGGTCCACCGCCGTGATGCCAAGCGCGAAGCACACCACCGAGTTGGCCGCGCTACCCCGCCCCTGACACAGAATCTTGCGCTCTCGGGCAAAGCGTACAGCGTCGTAGACCGTCAGAAAGTAGGTCGGGAAGTTCATCTCTTCGATGAGCTGCAGCTCGTAGTTGGCCTGGGCTTTGATGCGGTCTGCAGGCCCATCCGGAAAACGCCAGTCCAGCCCTTCGCTGACCAAGTGACGCAGCCAACCCATGGCGGTCCAGCCATCGGGCACCACCTCCTGGGGGTACTCGTAGTGCAGTTGATCCAGGCGAAAGCTGCACATCTCCGCGATGGGCAGGGTGTTGGCCAGCCACTGGGGCTGGTCCGCGAAGCGCTGGGCCATCTCCTGGGGGCTGCGCAAGCGACGCTGGTCATTGGGCAACAGACGGCGCCCCGCCTGATGCAGGGCCATGCGGTTGCGTATGCAGGTGAGCACATCCTGCAGGGCCCGGCGGCTCACATCGTGCATCAAGACGCGGTTGGTGGCCACGATGGGCCGCTGGATGGCGGTAGACAGGGCCACCGCTCGACGCTCCCGCATCTTGTCTTGGGGCTGATGCAAGCGCTGGGTCTGCACCACGCAGGCTGAGAGCACATCGGCCACTTGGGCAGCCTGCTCTACCGGCCAGCTGGCATCCAGCACCCCCACCAAACCCTGAGGGTGCTCCAGCACCTGCTCCAGGTGAAGCAGGCCGCTGCCCTTGCGTTGGCCATGACGGCTCAAGCTGAGCAGCTCGCACAGGCTGCTCCAACCCGCGTGGTCCTGGGCATAGACCACGAGCTCCAGAATTCCGCCACGGTCTGGCCCCTTGGCGTCCGGTCCGCCAGTGGTGTGGCGCCCCCGTGGATCCACGATGCTGAGCATGGCCCCATGCAGCAGAGGCAGATCCGTGTCCTTTGCTTTCTTCCAGGCCCGCACCATGCCGTAGACCCCGTCTCGGTCTGCGACACCCAAGGCGCTCAGTCCCAGCTCCTTGGCACGCGGCACCAGCTCCTCGGGCATGGAGGCACCCTCGTGAAAGGAGAAGGCCGTCTGACAGGCCAGCTCGGCGAACTCAGCCATCAGTCCCACCACCCTTGCAGCCACCAGCAGTCTTGCTCAGCGAAGACCCAGGCCTGGCGGCCATCCGCCAAGATCACCCGCCGATAGTCACGGTCAAAGGGCACTGCGGTCCACCACCCACCCTGGAGCTGCTCGGGTGGAGCCTGCAAACGCACCGGACACCAATAGGCCTGGATCTGAACCCGCAACAAGGCCCCATACTCGGAGAGCTCGCAGCGGATGGGGAGTGGATCTCGAAGCAGCAGGGTGGGTCGGTCCGAGCGCAGCACCTGCACGCTGTTGACCACCTGAACCGCCTTCTTCCGCCTGCGAGGTCTCCAGGTCTCCGCCGACCAGCCATGTTCGGGCCGATGGCTGTCCACAAGGCGCGGAGAGAAGACCGCCTCTTCTCCCAGGGTGTCGCTGAGGCGCGCCAGAATCTCCGCGATGGGCTCCTGAGCACCCTGGGCATCCAGCAGCCCCTGCTGCACCCCAAGAAAGGGGCAGGACTCCAGCACCTCCAGCGCCACGTCGGTCACCGAGCTTCTCAAGGTGAGTCCCTCCGTGCGCCGACGAATCAAGAGCATCAAGTCCCGGGCTGCCCGCCGGGGCTGTCCCATGCGCAGGGGCAAGAGGTGGTCTTCTCCCTGCTCCAGCCCCAGACGAATCTGCATGCGCACCGCCGCTCGGTCCATGGCACTCAGCGCCGCTTGCAGACGGATGGTGAGCTCGTTCAGAGCAAAGAGCACCCCCTGCACCTGATCGATGGGGTCCGGGAGCTGACGCCGAAAGACCAACATGCTGGACTGGGTGGGCGCCGGAGGCGGACGCGCATCCACCGCCCGGCCCTGGGCCGTGCGCCAGAACTGCACACCCTCCAAGCCAAAGCGGGTCGCGACAGATGCCGCTGGCAGGGCTGCCAGATCCCCAAAGCTGTGCACCCCCACTGTGGCCAGGATCTGCTGTAGATCGTTGCTGGGGGCCAAGGCGCTGAGGGAAATCTGCGCCAGCGCCGCCGCGCTCTCCCCAGGCGGCACGATGTGATCTCGATCCAGGCTGCGCGCCAAGGCCAAAGCAACCTGTCGGGTATCCGCCACAATCAAGCGAGCGTGGTGCCCCAGGTCATGGAGCAGCCCCCGCGCCTTGCGCAGCACCCCAGGCTCTCCCCCAAGGCGAGGCGCGCTCCCCTCTACCCGTACAGCGATGGCTTGGTCTCCTAAGGGGTGGGACTCCGGCCCAAGACACTGGAGCAGGTGGGCCAGGGCCTGTAGGTCTTGCTTCTCATCCTTCAAGTCTGCGAGCAGCTCGACTCGGATGTCAGGCACCAAGGCCCGCGCCTCCGAGATGCTCATGCCACGCACCATGCCCAGACGACAAGCCGCCAAAGTGACCGCCTGGATGCGCAGAGCCGAGCGCTCTTCGGCCAGTAGAACCACCGGCTCGTCCCAGCGCCAGCCGCAGCGCTCCAAACGAAAGCTGGAGAGTTCCACCACAAGAACCCGCAGGCCGCGCTGGATTCTGGGCGCCTGCTCGCCCTTTGGCGCACAGGACAGAGATGTAGTGGCTCTCCGGGGAAGACCCGGGAGAGCAAGGGAGCTTCGATGCCGCATGTACCAATCCGCGATGTGAACAAGCGTTCAGTATATAGCTCGAGTCAAGGACCAGCAGTGACCAAAAAATGTCCGCCCGATCTCCACCTTCAAAAAGGAGAAAGAGAAGCGCCCCCTGAAAGCCCCTCGGGCCTTGACACGTTCTCGGCACAGATTATTAGCGCAGCCCCCGCGGGTACACCCCGTCGTGACGCCGGACGAGGTCCGTGGCGGCTCAGAAGAGCCCCTCCCGCCGTCACCAAAATTAATCCACGGCACTCCTGGTTCCTTCGGAGCGCCACATCATGATTATCTTCTTGGCCCTAGCGGCCTGCGGCGTCGACGACGCCCAAATCCAAAGCACCGATTCCGCACTCACCGTGCCCACCGAGCTGCTCACATTTCTCAATGATCCACAGACTTCCTACGAAGTCCTGGACTCCAAGGTTGGCTTAGACAGCCGCGCTGCACGCCAGATCATC
>JBLHMA010000385.1:0-5609 GCA_047621545.1 Cognaticolwellia sp.
GTGCACCTGGACGAGCAAGGTCTGCCGGAGGGGGAGACCCGCGTCGCCGACGAGCCGCGAATGAGCGGTGGTGGGGCCTTCTGGGACGCCGAACGGCAGCAGCTGGTGGCCATCGGTTTTGCCTTGGATGAGGAACTCCAGGTCGTGGTCTACGACGCGGACCTACAGGAGATTGAGAGCCACTTCGTGCTGATCTCTCAAGCCCCCGAGCGCGCCTACTGGCCTCAGGGCCTGTTGCTGATTCAGGACACGTGGGTAGTGGCCCACATGCTGCGAGACGACGCCACCTGGGCTGTTGGGGACGAAGGCGATGTGGCTCTGGCTTTCTTTGATCGAGACTGGCAGCTCAAAGAGCAGGTGAGACTCACCGACAACGCATTGGACGGCGGTGGACAGCGGCCCTGGATGGCGCTGGATGGAGAGCAGCTGTTGGTCGCCTACGACAGGCAGCAGGAGCTGACGCTGATTCCCGTGGCGCTCGATCTCAGCCAATTCTCCGCAGTCGAGGACACTGGAGCCAACGACACCGGAGCCAACGACACTGGACCCAATGACACCGGCACCGGACCGGGCGAGTCCTGCGGTTGCACGCAGAACCGCCCTGGGCCGGCCGGCGTTTGGCTACTCGGGCTGGGCCTGCTCTTGCTCAGGCGCCGGGAGCTCTGACTCGGCCGAAGACTCCCCTTCCGTCTCACCGACTTCGTCCCTGGCCATATCCTGAAGCATACGGAGTTGGCGCTCCAGTTCCTTGAGGGACTCACCGTAGCCAGCCCAGTCTCCAGCCTGTTGAAGCTCCAAGGCCCTAAGGTAGGAGGCGTTGGCGTCGTCGGCCAAGCTGGCCCAGGTGCCCACGACCGCCGGGATGGCCACCCCGTCCTCGTCCAGCTTCAGATCGGGTGCAGATTCGCCAAAGACCGCGGCCAAGCTCTCCTCGAGTGTGCGCTCCATCGCGATACGGTTCTCGTAGGTCACCAGAACCCGCTTGAGCTCCGGCAGACGTGAGCTCGCCGCCTCCAGATAGAGAGGCATGACGTAGACCAGGGAGTCTTCGATTGGGATGACCAACAGCTCACCACTGGTGACCTTGGAGCCGCTCTGGTTCCACAGGGTCATCTCCTTGGAGATTTCCGGGTCCTGGTTGATACGGGCCTCGATCTGCTCTGGGCCAAAGATGAGCTTCTGCTTGGGGAACTGGTACAGAATCATCTTGCCGTGGTCTTCGCCATCGGAGCGAGCAGACAGCCAAGCGATCATGTTTTGCTTGTCCTTGGGGACAAAGGGCGCCAGCAGCACAAACTCGGCGCTCTCTTCTCCCGGCAACTTCATGATCAGGTAGTTGGGCTTGTTCTTGACCCCCATCCGCTCGGGCAGCGCCCAGAGGTCCTCGGCGTTGTAGAAGACGCCTACGTTGTTCATGTGGTAGCGGGCGTAGACCTGGGCCTGGCGCTCGAAGAAGTCCACCGGATAGCGCAAGTGCTCCAACAAGCCTTCGGGCAACTCTGCCATTGGAGAGAAGACGTCTGGGAAGATCGAGGCGTAGACCTGGACGATGGGGTCATCGGGGTCAGCGACGTAGTACCGCAGGCTGCCATCGTAGGCGTCTACAACCACCTTGACCGAGTTGCGCACGTAGTTGGTGCCGTTGCGCATGTTTGGTTCGCTGTAGGGGTAGTTGCTGGTGGTCGTGTAGGCGTCGACGACCCAGACCAGGCGACCGTCCAAGACCACCATGTAGGGGTCTTGGTCCAGGGACAGAAAGGGAGTGACCGTGTCGACCCGCTCGCGAACCTGGCGACGGAAGAGCACCTTGCTCTCGTCGGTAAGGTAGTTGGAGAGCAAGATGTCCAAGCTGGAAAAGTGCAGTGCAAAGACCGCCTTGCGCCCAAAGCCACCTACGGGCACGCCACCGCTTCCGTCGTAGCGGTTGTACTGGTTCTCGTCCCCGTCGGGGTAGTCAAACTCATCCGTGGTGGTCCCTGTGAACACGTAGGAGCTGGTCAACTCGCCGTAGTAGATCTCCGGGCGGGTCACCACCAGGTCGGTGTTCGAGACCGGCGGAATGTCCTGGATGAACAGCTCGGGCAGTCCGCGGTCAGTCACGGCATTCACGGGGCTGAGGGCCAGACCGTGTCCGTGGGTGTACTGGAAGTGTTCGTTGACCCAGCTCTTGTTTTCCACGGCGCTGTAGTTGAGCTCGCGGGCGCTGAGCATGACCTGCCGGAGCTTGCCGTTGATCACGTAGCGGTCCACATCCACGTCTACGAAGTCGTAGTATGGGCGAATCTCTTGGATCTGGGCGTAGGTGTCCAGAAGAGGGCGGTCGTCCCAGACACGGATGTTGTCGATGGTCAGCGGGTTCGCGTCGACGTCCGCGACCTTGAGATTGGTGTTTGCTTCGAATGCGCGCACTTCGATGCGGTCTAGGGCGTAGGCCTCGCGTGTGGCCTTGATGTTGTCGGCGATAAATGGCGCCTCTACGTCCAGCTCATTGGGCGAGACGTAGTAGTTCTGCAGAACACCGGGCCAGACTCCCTCCAGCAGGGCCCAGCAGAGACCATACAGACCCGCTGCGCCTAGTGGAACCCGCCAGTTGCGGCGCCTGGTGGAGACCAGAAGCCCCACTGCTGTCAGCACACTGACGCCGGCCATGATCCAGCGGGCTGGAAGTGAGCCATTCAGGTCCGCGTAGCCCATTCCCCAGACCACGCCGTGGCGCTCAAAGAGCAGCTCGTAGGTGTCCAGATACCAGCCAAAGCCCAGGACCAAGAAGAACACGGCACCCAAGGCAAGCAGGTGGCTGCGGGCTCTGTCGCTCAGGCCGTTTCGCTGCCCGACAAAGACATCACGCAAAAAGTAGAAGGCCATCAGGGGCAGAATGGTGATGGCCACCAGTGCAGCCAAGAGGTCCTGAGAGTCGGCCAGTAGCGGAAGCTTAAAGACGTAGAAGCTCACGTCGCGATCAAAGACGGGGTCGTTGATGCCGAAGGGCTTGGCGTGTAGCCAGCTGAGTACTTCGAGCCAGAGGCTTGCGAATGTGGTGCCGAAGAGCAGGCCTGGCAGCGCCAGCCACGCTCCCACTGCAGCCCTAAAGACGCCTTGAAGCTGCTTGCCCGTCAGACCACGGTCCAGGACCAAGCGGGCTGCTCGGCGGAAGTCAATGGGGGCCTCTTTCGTGGCGATGGCCAAGTTCGCCCCAATGAAGACGGTACTCAGCGCCGCGCCCGTAAACCACAGCCCCACCTTCGCACTCAGGATGGTGGTGAACACACCCTGGAATCCCAGAGCGTCAAACCAGAAGTAGTCCACCAAAGCGTTTACGACGTTGCCCTGGACGAGCCAGAATACGACAAGGACGCCCAGGAGAATCTGAAAGGTACGGGTTCGGCTATTCATATGGGTGGCTTAGTCGTTTGTTGGCATGGGTGTGGGCGTTGTCGCGCAACTGCCCTTGTGCGTCCCTTAGGAGCTTGCGCCTCTATCTATGCACGGCTGGGTCACAGGGGATACGCCAACCTCCTTCTTGGAGCGCCCATGACGGCCCTTTTTTTGCTGCTGTCCTGCACCCTTGAGCCCACCCCAGAGCCCGTCGTGGACCGAGCCGCCAAGGCCGAGCACTCCGGTCACTGGAAGCGCTTGGACAACCTCAACTTCGGTCATGCGGGCATGGTTGTGGCGGCTATGGGCGATCAGGTGCTTATCTTCGGCGGTTTCTCCCCCACTGCCGAGCGCCTGGACCTGGTCGCCGGCAAGGTTTTGCCCATCGACCCCGCTCCCTTCCCGCTTCAGCACGCAACAGCCGTGGCCTTAAGCCAGGGCGTGCTGATTCAGGGGGGCACCCTAGCCGATCAGAGCTTGGCGAGTCAGGGGCTACTCTGGACTCCTCAGGGCTTTGAAGTGGTGCCCGGTTTGACGGAGCCCAGGAGCCAGGCCTCCGCTGTAGGCATCGACGGCGCATCCCTGATCTGCGGTGGTCAAGGTCCATCTGGCCCTCTGTCCTCTTGCGAGGTCACCACGGCCGTCGCTACCAATGCCGGCCCTGCCCTGCCGGAGCCCCGCTCCGGCGGCCACATGGTGGCGCTGGCTGGCATGCCCCTTTTGGTTGGCGGTGAGGGGCCCAAAAGCGGCGAAATCTGGCAGCTCGATGGGGACACTTGGCGGGAGTGGGCCACCCTGTCCGCGCCCCGCTGGGAGCATGCCGTGGTGGTGCATGGTGATCAGATCTGGGTGTTGGGGGGCCGCGACGCTCAGGGGGCGCTGAGCAGCGTGGAGATCTGCACAGCCGATGGCTGTGAGCCTGGTCCTACGATGACAGAGGCCCGCTCGGGCCTGAGCGCTGGTTTGGTGGGCGGCCCCCAGATGGCCGGCCAAGCAGGCGGTGGGCTTCGCTTGGTCGCTTTTGGCGGCAGCGCGGTGCCCGACAGTCCGGACGCACTGTCCTCGCGCACGGTTGAGCTGTTGGTACCGGGTGAGAGTGCCTGGATGCTGGGTGAGCGCACGGGCCAAGCGCGCCGAGGGGCTCTGCTCCACGACCCGGGAGATGGCACCCTGGTGGTAGTGGGTGGTGAAAACCGCGGAAAGCTGAGCACAGCGGTGAGTCGCTATTCCCCCTTGGACAAGCCCCCGCGCACGCCGGAGCCCTTAGAGCCCGACCTGGAAGAGCAGCTGGAGCCAAGCGAGCCGCCTGTCCCCGTGAACTTGCCCGAGGAGCTCCCCAGTGCGCCTTGATGACTTTGAAAGCGTCTTTCGTAGCGCACTAAAACCCAGCTTTGAGCGGGAGCGCGTGCTCTTAGAGCGGGTGGTTCATATCAGCGACCAAGGCGTCCCAGCTCGGGATGCTGAAGCCCTGGAGGTGCGTAACTTTCTCTCGGCTCTGGACGATGGAGACCACGGCGCGATGCTCAGTCTGGGACGGGACGACTGGGCTAGCGCTCAGGATTTGCTCGACAAGGTCGCTGAATTGCGCCCCCAGCTCATCGTCTGCCAGCGGCACTTGGGCGACCCGGATGCCGATCTCGCGTATACGCTGGGCTCGGTGGTGGACATCCTCACTCAGGCGACCTTGGTGCCTGTGTTGCTGCTACCCAAGCCCGGCAGCCCCCTGCGCGCGTCGGAGCGCGCCATGGTGGTCACCGACCATCTCACTCAGGACGCCCACCTAGTCAGCTGGGGTGTTCACATGACCCCAGACCACGGCGTGTTGTTCTTGGCCCACATCGAGGACGAGGGGCACTTCGAGCACTTCGCCTATGCCTTGCGGCGGGTGCCTGGTGTAGACACCGACCCCACCCTGGCCCGTCTCAAAGAGAAGCTGCTGAGCATGCCCACTGACTACGTCCACGCCGTCCAGAAGACACTGCAAGAGGAGAGCGTGCAGGAGACGGTGGTGCCGGTCGTACACTTCGGGAATCCGGTCAAGCTCTACCCAAGCCTGGTTGCAGAACACCGCATCGGCCTGTTGATCTGCAACACCAAAGACCCCGGTCAGCAGGCCATGGCTGGCTTGGCCCACGCCTTGGCGGTCTCGATGCGCACACTCCCGCTGCTGTTGGTCTGAGTCATGCACGACACTCCCCTCAGCACCACGCTGCTATTTGCAGGTCTGCTCGTCG
>JBLHMA010000386.1:0-5600 GCA_047621545.1 Cognaticolwellia sp.
GGTCTGTAGGCTACCGGGTTTCGGTGGAGGGGCAGAGCATGCTCTACATCACCGACACAGCTCCCCTTGCCCGCGAGGGAGAAGGGGTCATGGCCGATAAGCCTCCCTCCTCGGCCGAGGCCAGGATGCTCAAGCTGATGGAGAGGGCGGACTTAGTCGTCTTCGACACCATGTTCTCCTACGATGAGTACTTAGAAAAGATGACCTGGGGCCACGCATACCCAGAGTATGCCCGTCGCCTCTGCGAGATCTCAGGTGCCAAGCACCTAGTCTTATTCCACCATGCACCTGATGCTGACGACGAGGCTCTAGACGCCTTGGCCGCGAGCTGGGCAGGGAACACCGCACCGACGGTGACCCTCGCGCAGGAAGGAGGCAGCGTGGATCTGGAGGGATAGCGCCGCTGTTCGATTTGGTCTTGGCTTCCGGGATCCTGGTCGGAGTATTTACTGGAGTAGTCGGGCTTTGGATCCCCGGCTTCTTGAACGCCATTTGGCGAGCCAGCTTGCAGCAACGTGCTGTGGGATTGGAGAGCCTTGGCTTGGAGATCCGACCTAGCTTGGGCCCGAAGATCCGGGCCTACGGCTATGTGGACGGCCACCCGGTCAAGGTGAGTATGCGTGGCGGTCTCCGCGGGGAACGCATTGAGATCCATGCGGGTCCGGAGCATATGATCGCTGAGCTGCGGGGTGACCCTGCTGACCTGGTGCGAGAGTTGCTCTCTGGACGATCCCCAGCTTCTCCCAGCCCCTTCGAACCCAGCCCTAAGGTTTAGGGCTGGGAAGGGGGAGATCCTGAGCGGTCTGGCGAAAGAGCCTTCTGCGGATGCACGCATCCGCAGGTCGCCCACGAGTCCGTCCGAGAGAAGGCCAGACTGCTCAGGTTGAATCATTTAGCCGAGGGCATGGACCTCGCGGGCACTCTGTCGGCGTGCATCACCCTCTACGGTGTGCTGACGCAGGCGGTCCAGGACCTCGTGGAGTCTGCCTGGGGTGTGCTCACCAGGCAGGGTGCTGGCCAAGGTCAGGCCGACGCGGGCCTCTTCCAGGTAGGCAACCGCGTACTCCTGCAGAGATGCAATGCGGTCGCGCTCTAAGCGGAGCTGGTCGGCGTGTCGGAGAAGCTGCTCCAGATGCTTTGCAGTGGCCAGGCGTCGGTCTCGGGTAAAGGGATCCTCGGTCTCTTCGATCTCCATGGCGAGCAGTTCGATGCGGTCATTGAGGTCGGAGTGATCCACATTCTCCAGCTGGCGGCCGATGGTCTGTAGAGAGCGCGCGAGGTTGAACACCCAGCCGCCGACTTCGGCTAGTCCATCCAAGGTGTCGGCGTCGGCGTCGGATTCCAGCTGGCGGAAGAGCTGGCCGGCTCGCAGTACCGGTGGCCGATAGTGCTCGCTCAAGCGGCGCTCGACTTCGCGATCTGAGGGCACGTGTGCTCGTGGAACCCAGCGCACCAGGGCGGGCAACAGCAGCAAGGTGGCGCCGAGGCCAGCCACGATCGCTTCGGCGGCGGGAGGAAGGCCGAGGCCGCGCAGGAGCAAGAGGCTGGCGAGCGCGGAGCCGCCCATGCCGGCCAGGACACCATTGGCAGCATCCAGCTTACGGAAACGAGGACGCAGATTGGCAAATGCGGTCGCCAGACCCAGTAGCGCGCCCGGGAGCAGCAAGGTGTGGCTACCCAGCCAGGACTCCGCGAGCACTCCAGCGATGGGGGCTGCTAAAAGCAGTGGGGCAAACCTCCACTTGCGGAAGCTGGCAAAGGCGGCGCCAAGACCAAGGCCTAAGGCAACGGGAAGCTCAGTCAGGGCAGGGGACCAGCCAGCGAAATTGGCGCTGAGTTGCACCAGGGCAAAGCCACCGGCCATGGCTGTTGCGGAGGTGGCCCACTGGGCGGGGGCAGCCCAGCTTAGGCGACCAGAGGAATCTTGAGTCTCAGCGGGTCCAGACACGGTTGTCCTCCTTGTTGCTCTTGATGGCGTAGCGGCCCTTCTCTGAAGTGGGGGCGTTGTTGTCGTAGAGGTCTTGCTGCCGTAGCAGGGCACCGGACTGCTCCTCCAAACGGGTGCTGCCGTAGCGAGAGGCGGCTTCTCCAGCGACTAGCGCGCTGGTGTTGATGAGCTGGGTGCTCGCTTCGATGTCGCCGTTCCCGAATGCGACTGCAGCCTTTTGGGCGTAGTCTGCTGCGGCCGCCTCGTTCCCGACGACTGCAAGCTCACGGTTGGCGCTGCGCTCGACCTTGTCGATGCTATCGGTGACCGTGGCCTTTACAGCCAGGGCGTCTCCCACTTGGGTTCCACCTTCGCTCAGGCGCACGGTGGCCGCGTCCAGGACCTGGCCCTCAGAGCCAGCCTTTATGCGTACACGCATGACCACACGGCGGGTTTCGCCACCGTAGACGTCGCCCATCCATATGCGAAGGCCTGTGTCCGTTTTGGTGACATCGTAGCCAATCACGTCGATGAGCTCTGCATCCTCCAGGGCAATGTCCAAGCTGACGCCTCGCCCAGCCACCGAGTTGAGCCGGTGCAGTTCGTCGTCAAAGGCGGCGTGCAGGGACTCCGCGTCATTCACGAAGCGGTAGCTGCCGCCACCAGAGTCGGCCATCTGGGCAAGCAGGTCCTCGTTGTAGTCCAGGCCCAAACCGATGGTGGAGACCGCGACACCTTCTTGTGCGTAGCGGCCTGCAGCGTTGGAGAGCTCGCTGGGCAGCTGAACACCGACGTTGGCGTAGCCATCCGAGAGTAAGATGACGCGGTCAACGGACTCCGGTGTGGCGTTGGCCCGCACCTGGATTTGGCCCATGCGCAAGCCGTCGTGCAGGTTGGTGCTGCCCGCAGGCTGAATGCTACGGATCGCGCTGTATAGGGCGGTGGGGTTGTGTACCGGGGTGCTAGGCACCACGACCTGGGCGCTGCTGGCAAAGCTCACCAGGGCGAAGCGGTCATCATCCTGTAGGGCCGAGACCAAGTCTTCGGCGGCTTGGTGGGCGAAGCCCATACGGTCTTGCTGACGCATGGAACCGGAGCGGTCGACCACAACAGCCACATTGATGGGCGCCCGCTCTCCGCCTTCGACCTGGTCGGCGGAAACTGTGACAACCAAGAGGCGCTCCTGTGTTCTGCCCTCCATGAGCGCTGCGTGGTCCAAGCCTGCCTCCAAGTGCAAAAGGCCCGCGTCGACCTGTTGTGCCACTTCCAGGGGACCGAGCAGAGGTTCAGGGGTAGGGAGTTCTACTGGTTCGGGAATCTGCCCGCCGCTGGCCAGCGCGCTCCACTGGGGAGCCAGCATGGCTGTGATACCGGCGATGAGACCAAGGGCTGCGGTGGGTTGCCAGCTGCGCATCACGACTCCTAGAAAAGGGCTACTTCGTGGAGGCAACGCAGCCTGCGTATGCTGGCTTACACTGGGTGGGATCTTTTCTTCCTCACCCTCTCCGGAGATTGGAACGTGCTGAGCATTCTCTTGCTTTCACTCCCGCTGATCACCGGGTGCGTTCCTCGCTCAGAGCGCAGGGTGGAAGCCCTCTCTGAGGCTGCGGAGACTGATCCGAATGCCATTGATGTGCTGGTGAAGGCCCTTAGAGTTCAGGATGAGGAGGTCTGGCATCTGGCCTACGGCGAATTGCTTGCTCTGGGCGAGCGGGCCGGTCCGGCCCTTAGACGATCGGTGATCAAGCGCAAACCCGAGGCTGGACGCGCCCTGTTGCTCTTGGGAGAGATGGGTGATCCTGCTCAGTTTGATCTGCTCGAAGCGGCCGAGAAGGTCCCTGCTCTAAAGGCCTATGCTGACCAAGCCTGGGTTTTGGCCGAAGCGCATCTCTATGAGCGCATCCTGTCTGACCCCAGCCTGGCCCTCTGCGATTCTTATCTGGAGCGATTTGGTCAGGGACCGGGCGCTCAGCGTGTTCAAGACCTTCGCTTTGAGCAAGAGGCCTGGATCGCCTTACGAGAGCTTGGTCCCAAGGCCTCATCTGCGGAACTGGTCGCCTTCATCAAGCGCTGGCGCGGCACGGAGGCGGATCTTCAGGCTCGGGCATGGGTGGCACGCAAGGCGGTTGCTCAAGCCGGGCTTCTTATCGATGCAGGTCGCCCGGACGAGGCGCTGGCCCGGCTGGAAGAGGCCCGTCGTTGGGACGCAGAGGTGGATACCCGCGTGGCGGAGGGGCGTGCACGGGAGGCCTTGGGGAGGGACTTGGCGAGCGCGGCGGATTTGGATGCAGCGCTGGAGGAACTGGAAGCGGCGCGTGCCTTGGGCAGCGAAAATGGTGACCTGCTCGGTAGCCTGTATCTGGAGCGCGCTCGGGCGAACTTCCTGGACGGGGACCCCACTGGCGGCATGCGTGACCTGGCTCTGGCGCGCGCTCGACAGCCAAGTATCTCCGCTTCAGCAGCTCAGATCGAGGGGATGCAAGCCAAGCGTCTGCTTGCTGAGGTGGAAGGAGGTGGCGCGGGGCGTGGCTTGGCGGCGCAGGCGCTGGCTCAGGCCCCAGGCCAGCGAGCGGCGCTGGATCCTTTAGTGCTCAAGGCCCTTGCCAATGGAGACACAGTTCCACTGGAGGCTTTGGCGCGGTCGTCCTCTGGGCTGGATGCGGCCGGTCGCAAGGCCAACAACGCCGTGATTGACCAGGCTCTGCAGAACAGTCGTGCCGGGGCCTTGGTGCTCTTGGGCGAGGGTACACTCACGCCCCTGCTTGAGCCGGATGCTCCCTGGTCCCGTGAGGGGCGTCAGGTGCGCCAAGACGCCCTGGCGCAAGTTCTGGCCTATGAAACCTCAGTGCGCTTGGCCAAGGGAGAGGTTGCCAGCGGACGACGCATCCTCTCGCCCCTTCCTCAAGACACGGTGCTCAGCGAGGTTGAGATCCTGGGCCTAGCCGAGCGCGGAGCCACCCCGATGACGCGCAACCTGGCCCAACTTCACAGGTTGCAGTTGCTGCGCTGGGCCCTGGAGTCGGGGGACATGGTTGTGGAGCAAGTGCGATCCAATCCGTCACCCTTGGCCAGTGGCTTGCTTCTGGAACCGACGCTTCCAGAGTCGATGCTGGACTGGCGCCTGCTCTACGTCCGGTCCCGTCGTATGAGTCGTGCGCCCTTCGAAGGACAGCAGGCGGTGGTCAGCGCGCGGCGTAGCGGGGACGTGATGCAGATCTTGGTGGAGACGCCGCAGGGTGTGTCCAGACTGAGTGACAAGGGCTTGGGTGCACTTCTGACGGTGCTGTTCGCCTTGGCGCCAGTCTCCATGCAGGGAGATCTCAGCCTCCAAAAGCTGGAGATTCAAGCCATGGACCCCTCCGGCAACTTGGCCCGGATGGCTATCGACCGGCGGTCCTCCGAGCGAATGAACTGGGGACTCATTGCAAGCGAAGCCCCATTCACCGGGGATCATATCGCATTTATCTTTGATGCCGAGCTGCGCTGAGTCCCTTTCAGGCTGGTCCGACTTCGGCCTAGTTTGGGGCCCACAGCTCTCGGTCACCGACTCGAATCCTGTGCCAACCAGCTTGCTCGAGGAGGAGGCGGGCAGCGGCGCTTCGGCCACGTAGCTCTCCGGTGTGCAGAACGATCCAGTCTACGTTCTCGGGAATCTCTAATGAAATGGGCATAG
>JBLHMA010000387.1:0-5596 GCA_047621545.1 Cognaticolwellia sp.
GACGTGCTCGTCTACGCTGTGCCCAGCTGGAACAACCATTACTACGCCTACTTGAACCAGGTAGAGCCCGTGGCCATCCAGACCCAGGCCGAAGACGGGTTCATGCCGACCCTGGAGCAGATCCAGCCCCACCTAAGGCGTGCAAGGGTTCTGCACCTCAACAGTCCGCTGAACCCCACGGGGACCTGCATCAGCGAGGACGCAATGCGCAACATCGCGCAGGCCATCGTGGATGAAAACAAGCGACGGGAGCAGACTGGAGAGCCCAGCCTGATGCTGATCTACGACATGGTCTATTGGCTGCTGACCTACGGCGAAACCGTGCACCACGACCCGATCAGTCTCGTACCCGAAGTGGCGCAGTACACCGTCTACGTCGACGCAATCTCTAAGTCCATGGCCAGCACAGGCCTTCGGGTGGGCTGGGGCATTGCCGCTCCCTACCTTCAGAGCGCCTTCAAGGCCTTGATCGGTCACACTGGCGCCTGGGCCCCAAAGCCTGAGCAGCTGGCCACCGCCAAGTTCCTCAACAGCGACACCCAAGTCGACTCTTGGCTTGGCGAGTTTCGCGGCCGCCTGCAAGAGCGGTTGGACTTGATCAAGCGCCGCTTTGATGAGATGGAAGAGGATGGACTGCCCGTGGCCGCCATCGCCCCACAAGGCGCGATCTACCTGTCGGTTCAAGTAGACTTGGTTGGACGGTCGCTGCCAGACGGCAGCATCGTGACCTCGAGCGAGGACATCCGTTCCTTCTTGCTCCACCAAGCACAGGTTGCCGTGGTCCCCTTCGAGGCCTTTGGTCTGGAAGATGCCCAGGGCTGGCTACGTATGAGCGTTGGCGCCGTGGGTGTCGACGAGCTCGCTGCCGGCTTGGACCGCATCGAAGCTGCCCTGAAGCTGATCAACTGACCCTGACAGCCTGAACGCTCGGTTGCAGCCAAGTACGCAGGGAAGGTCGAATGCACCGGTGGTGGGCAGCAACGTACAGACCGACAGCGCGATATAGGGACTGCCTATGGCGGTCCCCTCGCTCTCTTAAGTGGCCAGATCAAATCGCACCTCCCGCACGACCATGGACTCCATGTCGACGAGCAAAAGCCCGTCGGGCCCAAAGACAAACCAGTACTCCAAGAGCTGCCGCCGAGTCGGCGCGTAGCTGAGATGGGGGGCAAGGGTGCCTGTCTTGACCTCGGCAACGAAGACGAGTCCGTCCCGTTGAACCAACAGATCTGCGCGCACGCCGGCACGGACAGTCTCCCCATCTACCTCCAGCTTCCACTCCCCTGAGAGCTGTCGCTCCAGCACCTCGTAGCCCAAGGACTCCAGCAACTCCTCCGCAGCCTGCTCCCCACTCTGGGCTCGCTGATTACGAGCCCTGCTGGCCCATCCAGCTCGCTTAGAGGCCCGCCACCACATCAGAGCGGCGACGGCAGCCAAGGCAGCGATAAGAAGCAGTAGCAGTTGTTCGGAGCTCATCTGCTCCTACTAAAGCCCAGACGGAGACCAAAATCTGTCCGGGGGATCGGATAGAGAGAGAAAATGTCCTCGTTGGTCCTACAGTGCAGCACAGAGTGGCTCTGGCTGAACAAGCCCAGTGGGCTGCCAGTGTTCCCGCTGCATCAGGATCCGGACTCTGACTGCGTTCTACGTCGGCTGATTGCAGAAGCACCCAAACAAGCGCAGGGATTCGCCCCTGGGTTCGAGGGAGGCATCACCCACCGCCTGGACACACCGACCAGCGGACTCCTCCTGGTCGCCCGCAGCCCACAGGCTCTCTCCAAGGCCCGGGCCGCATTCCAAGGTAAGCAGCTAATCAAGAGCTATCGCTTCCTGTCAGCCGCCCCCATGGAGACGAAGCAGCGCACCCTGGAACATTCCATTGCGCACCATCCCAAGAACCGTCGCAAAATGGTGGTTCAGCGGAACCCTGGCAGCAAGTGCAGGGGCAAGTGGTACCCAGCGCACACACGACTGCGGCACATCAAGGGTGCGCTACACGAGGCGGTGATCACTACCGGCGTGATGCACCAGATCAGGGTTCACGCAGCCTTTGTGGGGGCGCCCCTACTCGGAGACACCCTCTATGGCGGAACTCCGAGCCCAGATGGACCCGGCTTCTACCTACATCACGCCCACCTAAAAGGCTTAGGCGCCTGCCCTTTCCTGCCCCCCCCCAGCGACTGGGCAGGGCTTTAGGCCGCTCAGCCTGCCCTCATGCACCGAGTCTTCCTTCAAGCCTCTGCGTCCCTCAGGAAAGTAGGTCTCTTAAGAAAGGCGCTTGTCGATCGCGTCCAACACCGTCTTGCGGTCCTTGTTGGCCTTCTCCCAGCGCTGCACACACAGCAGTCCAACGCGGTCCAGCTCCGCCAGCGCCTTGACTGCATTGCGGGCGTTGAGCTCAGCGTAGCCCTCGACAGGGACAGCGGTCACCAAGCCCAGACGGTCATGCACCATGCGCTCAGCGGGCTCTGCGACCAGCTTGACTACGGGCAGCTCTTCGGCCTTCTCGAGCAGCTCTTCGGCCCGCTCCAGAGCGCGGGTCTGGGCACGCCAGAGACCCTCTCTGCCTTGGGTTTCCAGCTTACGAGCGCGCACCTGGAGATCCTCTTGCAAGGTCACCCGACGCTCGCGCAGTCGGGCAGGAGCAGCACGCAGCTGCTCGGGGGCGGCACGGAGACGCTCAGGGGCAGCGCCAAGGGCGTCAACAACAGCTTCGAACATGGGTTCCTCCAGCTGAATGAATCCTCATTCAGTCTTGTTGACGCCGATTTAGTCGCGCCCTTCTCTGCCGTCAAGGCCAACAACGCCACATTTCCATGACAACCCCTTGCATTTGCCTAGGAGATATGAGAGGGAGAATAGAAGTGCCTGCACTACTCCCCGAGCTCCCTGAGCGCTACCGCTGCGAGCGCCTACTGGGCTCGGGCACCACAGCCGAGGTCTACTTGGCACGGGACCTGATCAGCGATCAGGACACGGCCTTCAAGATCGTTCGCCGAAACCTGTCCATGCACAGACGGTTTCGTGCGCGCTTCTCCCGCGAAGTCAGCCTGGGCGCACGCTTCGTCCATCCCCACCTGGTCCCAGTGCACGACGCCGGCGTACTTGCCGATGGTCGCCCCTTCGTCGCCATGGCCCTCGCAGACCAAGGCAACCTCTCCGACCTCCTTCATGCTGGCGTACGAACGACCCGGCTGCTCAAGCTCGCCGAACAGGTCTGCAGAGCGCTTTCAGCTCTGCATTGCCGGGGATACCTACACCTGGACTTAAAGCCCGAGAACGTGCTGATTCACAGCGACTCCGACGGGGAGCCCGCTGCCTGGGTTGCCGACCTGGGCGTAGCAGACGAGGTCTCAGAACTGGTTCGCGGGCCGCATCGAGCAGCCGGTACCCCGCCCTTCATGGCACCAGAACAGCTTCAAGGACGGACCCAAGAGTTGGGTCCTTGGACCGACCTATTTGCTCTGGGGCTCATCCTGCACGAGGCTCTGGGCGGAGGCCGGGAGGAAGGGCTTCGACCTGCTGAGCTTCTGGCCCTGCGCGAGGCGGGAATGCCGGATCTGGAGCCGGCCCCAGGCATCCCCGAGGACCTGATTCTCCTGGTCCGCAACCTGCTCGACCCGGAACCGCGCCAACGCTACGATAGGGCAGCCGATGTGCGCCGCCTGCTGCGCGCGATTCGCAAGAGCATGGCTGGCCAAGACCCAGAGCTGCGCCTGGACCTAAACGACGGCGAGTGGTCCATCATGGACCAGACCGGCCCACTGCCAGGCGAAGAGTTCCTGGGACTGGAGCCCCCCCAGACCGCGGTGGCGCTGCGTTGGAATCGCGTCCCACCCGGCCGACTGCCCCGCTTCCCTCCACTTCGTCCGCCAGCCGTTCCCCCGCCCGCCTCATTGGCCCTGCTCGCCCAGCGTGAACGCAGCCTAGTAGAGCGAGATACAGAGGCTGGTCAGATCTGGACTTGCGCAAGAAGAGTCTCAGACGAGCAACGCACTCAGGTGGTGCTAATCACCGGCGGCCAGGGCTCGGGCAAGTCCACACTGGTAAACACTTTGGCTCGAGTGTTGGACGAGGGCGGCTGGATGGAGCCCGTTTCCATGCGGTACCACAATCCACCCGGCGTGGACGACGGCAGCATCGGCGCTGTGACCCAACTGCTACTGCCCTGGCAAGACACTGCCAGCGATCTACAAGAGCGCCTGGAGCGCTGGATCGCACGGGACCGCGAAACCACTTTGGAGCGGGTGCACAACGAGGCTCGCATCCTCACACGCTGGTGCGGCCACGCAGGCGACGGCCCTCCACCCGACGCCGCCGTCGGACTGCACTACCTGATTAGACACTTGGACCGTAGATCCTGGCGTGGTGGTTCCTGCCTCGTTCTCCACGATGCCCACTTGGCGGAGGAGAGCGGGGAAGGACTTGCGCTGGCCGAAGCAATGCAGGAACAGGCCATGGGAGAACGTGCCCTGTTGGTTCTCGTGACGCTGAACCAACAGGCCTTGGACCAAGACAGCACCCTTCAGAGGCGTGTGGACGCAATGGTCGAAGGTGGCGCGCTACAGATCGAGCTACCTCCCATGGATCTGGCCCAGACCCAGCGGATGCTGGAGCACGCCCACCAGGTCTCGCCAGGACTTGCGAAAGCCTTGGCCAACTGCATGCCAAACCACCCCCTCTACACAGGCGCACTGCTGCGCGATCTTGCCCTACGCGGCCACTTGGTGAGCACCAAGGAAGGCCGCCTGGAGCTAGCGGAGGGCAAGAGTCTACAGGGCCTAATCCCGGCCACCGTCGATCAGCTCTTCTCCAGCCGCATCCAAGCTGCATTGTACTCAGCCGAGGACAACACGGCGGCGAACACTGCCCTGGCGGCCATCGCCCTGGCCGGCCCCAACCCACCCTTGGCCGTCATAAAGCACGTCTCCGAGGGAGGAGTCGACGAGCTCTTAGCCAGCGGTTTGGTTCGACAAGACGCCGGCTTGCTTCGCTTTGAGGAGAAGGGCTTGGCGCCCGTAGCGCTACGCCATGCCAAGCAGTACACGCGCACTCAGGCCATTCACAGCGCCCTTGCTCAGGGCTGGGCCGCCCTTGGGGAGCGCACCGGAGCGAATGTAGACCTTCCGCTGGGCCGCCACCGTCTCAGGGCTGGCCAGCCAGCACGCGCAGTCAGCCTACTACTACGCAGCGCTCGTAGCCTGTTCAACAGCTCCCGCTTCGCCGCTGCAGGGCGCGCAGCGGACTTGGCCATCGAAGCGGCCGATAAGGTCGCCGGCCCAGATTCTCCAAACCTGGCGCCGAGAATGGAGGCAAGACGGCTCAAGGCCGAGTCCCTGCTGGCCGGAGAGCAGCCCGAGCAGGCCCTGGACCTGGTCAAACAGGCCAGGGGCCTGGGTCGAGGCGAGCGTCTGGTCGATACCCGGCTACAGTCTTTGGAGGCTCGGGCTCACCTGGAGCTTGGAAACATGGAACGGGCAATACACCTACTCGAGGCCGCCCACCAATCATTCTGGGCCCTGCGCGACCGTGAGGGCCAGGCAGAGATCGCCTTGGTTCGCGGCCAAGTCGCCCGAAACGAGAACCGAATCAGCGA
>JBLHMA010000388.1:0-5536 GCA_047621545.1 Cognaticolwellia sp.
GGCACTGCATGTCGATGGCGACCCTGCCATCGTGGCGGCAGTCCAGCGATTCCGAGACCACGTCGCAGCGGAGACCCTGGTTCAGACCTGGGAAGATGCGCCCTTCGGCCAGGTCACAGAGGACGAAGTCGACGGCAAGGCCGTTCGGATCTCCGTGCGCGGGCTCTAGGCTCTGGGAGGGCCGGAGCCGCTCTCAGCGGTTCTCGGCCACCCAAGCCCGAATGACAGCTGGTCGCTCCGTCAGGAACGTCTCGACGCAGGCCCCGTGGTACTCGAAGTGCTCCATGTCGTAGTTCTCGGGATCACTCTCGGCGTCCTCCCGCACCCGGTCCAATGCGGCTGGGACCATGCCGCCAGCGTCCATATTCTCGAGCATGTCTGCGTGGGTGAGCATGGCGTCGAGCACGGCTGCGTGGCACTCGGGCACTTTCTCGCAGGTCTCGGCCAGCAGCCCCATGTCGTAGTCGGCGGGATCTACGCCGTGGCGGCCGCAGTCATAGTAGCTCCACGGGCGGTACCCAAAACCAAGGTCGCCAGACCAAGGGATGAACGTGAAGGTGTCGGCTGTGGGGTCGTGGTAGAGGCGGTAGTTGCTCAAGTCGAAGCTGTAGCTGTCCCAGTGGGCGATGGTTCTCTCCATGGCCAAGAAGGACACGAACTGGTCCCAGTCCATGCGCTGCTTCATCTCAGCCAGCCAGTCATCGCCGCTGAGCTTTGCAGCGCCGATCAGACCCTTTAGGGCGTCGTCGTTGCCCTCGTCCGACTCGTCCTGCTCGAAGCAGCTCACCCGAGTCAGGTCACAGTAGTTCTCGGCGTTCTCGTAGAGGTTGCCGTGGGAGTCGCCGAACCACTGCTTGAGGAAGTCGTCCTCGATGTCCTCGACAATGCTGTAGAGCCCCTCGTCGCTGCCGTTGATGTCCAGGCGGGCGTAGCCCACGCGGGGAGCTGGCAGCCCAGCCGCTCTAAAGAACCCCCAGTTCAACACCTCGCTGGAGACCATGGGATCCAGCACCATGTTGTGCAGGTTCAATCTCCGCATTCCGTTGAAGCGTAGCTCTGAGTGGACGTAGTCGAAGCGGAGCTTGAACGAGGGCTTGTCGCCGTAGTCCCTGTAGGTGCTCGAGCCCTTGATGCGCACGCCGATGGGGTAGGGGACCTCGCCAATGACAAAGACGCCTTCCGTCCACGAATCGGGGGCGTTGCGCAGGTCGCTACGGGCTTGGCTGTCCAGCTCCAGGGAGAAGCTGTGGATCACGGTGTCGGAGAAGACATCGATCACAACGATGGAGGGGGTCTCCTCTAAGGTTGGCGCGTCAAAGACCCACTGGGGGCCGGGGTCTGCAGTTGGGGCCCCGCTACCGAGCGTGGTGGAAGTAGGCGCACACGCCAGCAGGAGAATCAGCATGAATGGAACCGTAGCACCGCTCCCTTGCGCCGGGCGTCAATCTGGAGTCAGTCCTGGCGGCTCCGTGTCGGCACACACTCTGCCTTGGCACGCAGTGGGCCAACTCGGCTTGGATTGCGGAGATGGGGACGTGAACGGAGTCCGGTGGCTCGCGGTAGTTCAGGGCACTGGAAGGAGCGCGCCGATCTGTCCACTGTCGCTCCAGCTTCAGCCCGCCCAAGTCCAGGAGCGATTCCTCCGGCAAGGCAAAGCCGGGCAAAAGGGTGAGCGCAGCTTGGCCCGGAAGCGGCAGGACAGTGACCTCGGTGACGACTGGATCCAGCGCGCTGTTGTCTACCCAGGGGTGAAAGCACAGGGGAATCATGGGGCCTTGTGACATGCCAGCTTGGTTGGGCTTCAACATGGAAAGTGGGCCTAGCCAATCCCTTACACTCCACCAAAATGGAGCCGTTCCGCTTCGTGCCGTGTTGGATACACTGCTGGCGTTGGGGCTCCTCGCGACCTAATGGGGCGATCTCCCCAGGACGATGACCCATGAGTGATGAGAAGACCGAGCAGGCCGAGAAGCCCACAGTTCAGTTTGCGGACCTGGGGTTGGCAGACAGCCTCCAGAAAGCTGTTGAGAAGATGGGCTTTGAGTCCTGTACCCCGATTCAGGCTGCTGGCATTCCCCCCCTGCTCGAGGGCCGCTCGGTCATCGGCCGGGCACGCACTGGATCCGGCAAGACCGCAGCCTTTGGTTTGCCCCTGCTCCAGATGTGCTTGGACGCCAAGCCTGGACCCGTCCAGGGCCTGATTCTGGCGCCAACCCGCGAGCTCGCGCTCCAGGTGCACACGGCGCTTGAGACCTACGCTGTGGGTTCGGATCTGCGCATCTTGGCCATCTACGGTGGCGCTCCATACCCACCCCAGCTGCGCGCGCTTCGCCGCGGCGTGGATGTAGTCGTGGGAACCCCGGGTCGCGTTCTCGACCACATGGAGAAGGGAACCTTGGACCTGTCATCTCTGAAAATGCTCGTCTTGGACGAGGCTGACGAGATGTTGCGCATGGGCTTTATCGAGGACGTAGAGACAGTCTTTGCTGCAGTCCCCGACGACTGCAAGGCCGCGCTGTTCTCGGCCACAATGCCGGCGCCTATCGCTCGCATCGCCAAGGCACACATGACCGACCCCTTGGTCGTCCAGGTGGAGTCGAAGGAAGCCAGCTCGGATCACATCCGCCAAGTGTGGATGCGGGTGCCTCAGGAGCACAAGCTGGAAGGCCTGCTGCGCCTTCTCCGAAGCGAGGATCACGACGCTGTTCTGATCTTTGCCCGTACCCGCAAGGGCTGCGCAGAGGTGGCCGCCGAGCTCTCCCGTCTGGGCTTTGCCTCCGACGAGCTGCACGGAGACTTGTCTCAAGCAGCCCGTGAGCGCGTTCTGGAGCGGCTGCGCGCCAAGCGCCTTCAGATCGTTGTGGCCACCGACGTGGCTGCTCGCGGAATCGACGTGGCTCACATCACCCACGTGGTGAACCTGGACCTGCCACAGGATCGAAACACCTACATCCACCGCATCGGCCGTACCGGGCGCGCTGGACGCAAGGGCACTGCCGTGACCTTCGTCACGCCCCGTGAGAACCGCAAGCTACAAGACCTGATGCGGATCCTCAAGGTGACCATCACCCAGGTGGATGTGGCATCGGACGCCGTGATCGCGCGCCGTCAGCAGAAGGGTCTGGTCGATCGCATGGGCGAGAAGGTGGAAGAATTGAGCTCCGACGCGGTCTCCTTCCTGGAGCGCGTGATGGAGGAGCGAGGCTGGAGCCAGGCGGACATCGCCGCGGTGGCCCTGGAGCTCTTGGCCCGCAGCGAGAACGTGAACCTCTCGCTGCCAGACGAGGATCTGCCCCCCATGTGGGCCCGCTCTCGCAAGCAGACCATGCGTCAGACCAAACCCCAGCGCCTGCAGCAGGACGCCCCCAGGGATCAGGGTGACGGCGGTCATGTGGAGCTCTTTTTCCCGGTTGGCCGCTTTGGTGGGGTCCAGCCCGGAGACTTTATCGCCGCGCTCACCGACCAGGCGGGTATCCCTGCAGAGGTGATTGGCCGCATCACGGTGGTAGACCGCAAGAGCTTCGTCTCTCTGCCTCAGCAGTACGCCGAGCAGGTCATCTCTCAGAATCGCCGGCTGACCTTGCGCGGAGAAGAGCGGCCGGTGTTCCTGGCCAAGCCCCAAGGTGACCGTCCTCCCTTCCGTCCCCGTGGCGGCCCCAGTGGGGGCTACAAGGGCCGTGGCCCAACCACCGGCGGGTGGAAGGGTAAGAAGCAGTCTTAATGTTGAGGGTGTAGGATCCGAGGGTATCCCTTGTCGCCTACGAGACTTATGAGCCGCACTGAGCTGCTTCCTACGGAGCTTGTGCGGGTGCTTTCCGGAGCCACCTTGCTGCGTTTGCGCGTTGGCGAGGAGGATCCGGTGACGCTCATGGCTGCTGCCGCTGCCTTTGAGGACACAATCTTTCTGTTCATCTCCCCCCGCGCCGCCGCGGTAGAGCGCATGCGCTTGGACCCTCGCGCGCGCTTGGAAATGGACGGAGCAGACGGCCTGCGTGTACGCCTGAAGGGGCGCTGCGTGGCGGGGAACACGGTGATGGCCAACAAGCGGCGTATGGAGCTTCTGCCCTGGCTGCCCGAAGGCATGGACCCCAAGCGCACCTTGGCCATCCCCTTTTGGACGGAGGAGGTCGACTATCAGCGCCCGGCTCCCGGAGAGCGCTTCACTGGCCGCACGCCTGCGCTCGTTGAGCTGAGCCTGGTCCGCAGGCTGGTTCAGACCGGCTTGGCGACCGTGTGGCCCTTTGTGTGCCTTGGAATCATCATCCAGTGGGGCTTTGTGTCCTGGAAGGGACCCGAAATGCCCCTACGGCCCATCGCGCTGGTGTTGGGGCTGTTGGCCATCTTCGGGGCACAGCAGGGCTTGATGCTTGGCTTTAGGGCGCTGGCCTTTCAACGTTGGCGTTTGGGACTCCTGACCGCCGACCAGGCCCCACTGCAGACCCAGGGCTTGCTCGCACCTGTGCTGCTCTTGCAGCTCTGTGCGGTTGGCGTCACTTTGAGCGTAGTCTGTGTCTTGGCCACCCTGGCGTGGGGGTGGGACCTTGCAGTGGTTACGCTGACAGCCACGATGGCCTGGGCTCTGGTGCCCTTGTTGGGACTGCGCCTACGGGGCTAGGCCCGGACCAAGAACGCAAAATAGAGGAGACACCGTGGAGCTTGAGCTCAAGGGCAACTCGCCCGCCGCCTTGGTCGCAGGCATCTTGGTGCTCTCTCGCGCGCGGAGCTTCGGTATCCCTGGAGTTCGGGTGCGCATCGTGGGAGACCGCGAGACCATCACCCCCGTGCTGGGGCCCGCAATCTTCCATAGCAACGTGCTCGCTAGCTGTGGCGTCGGCCGCGAGGACGGACAGGGGCCCTTGGTGATTCTGCCTGGACCGGCGCACCTGCCCCTGCTGGCCTGCCTGAGCCGAGAAGGCTTGGGGCCCTGGTTTGAGTTGGACACCCAAGGTCAGGGCCTTCACCCCGCGACGCAAGCCTTTGTGCGTCTGGCCCGGGACAGTCGTCCTGCTGCTCGTGTCCGCTCAAAGCAGCTGCGCGTCGCGTTGTCCGCCCTGGGAGTCCCCGCGGAGCCCGCCCTGCTGGACCTGCTCTTTGATGCCCCAGCACCCAACCTGACCCGCTTGGCCATCACGCTGCGCGCTGGACGGGCCATCACCGGGCAAGCCGGACACCCTTGGCACAGCGTGCTGGGGCCGAGCGAGCAGCGCTTGCCGGACCCCTTGGAATTGGATGGGCAGGAGCTGCTGGAGCGCTTCGCCTCCGGCCGCCTGGAGCCCTGGTTGGGACGCCTCTCGCTGGAGCATCGCGCTGCGTTGGACGACTGGGTGATGGGTATGGCCGTGCTCTCCGATCAGGACGAAGGCCGGGACTTGGCGTTGATCGCCGCACTCGGCCAGCTGATGAGCCATGTGTTGGTGCTGCCCAAAAACGGTATGCTCCCACCGCCCAGCGGGGCGGAGGACTTGGTCGCCACGGGCTTGGTTCGTGCTCTGGGCGCCACCCGAGGACAGCCCGACGCCAACCAGTCCCTGCTCCA
>JBLHMA010000389.1:0-5522 GCA_047621545.1 Cognaticolwellia sp.
CAGGCGTTCTTGAAAGGCGGGTTCCACGAGCCACTGCTCCATGGTGGCCTGAATCCCTTCCGGCTGCGCCTCTGCGGAATCCAGGTCCGCCGTCGAGGGCAGTGTGCCGCGCAGATCCAAGCTCGCCCGCCGCAGGAGCCGGGGTGCGGAGATCTGGGGAATCTCCACGTCCACAGGAGCTGGAACCGGTGTACAGGCCAGCGCCCAGATCAGGCCAGCTGAGATCACAGGTTGCTCCAGATCACAGGTTGCTCCAGTCGGCGTCCATCAAGGGCGCCTCCAGCGTGTCCAGCAGCGGCGTGGGGTCGATACAGGCTTGGCCCAAGTCTTGGCCTTCAAAGTTCAGGGGGCCGCACCCGCTGCAGTCCAGCTCAGTGCGGTACCAGCGCTTGTCGGGGCCTCGGACGGACAGGGTGCCTTTGGCCAGCGGACAGTCGGCGTCTCGTTCCAGGGTGAGCTCTACCGTCCCCTGCTCCAACTTCATTCCCCCCGAGACCTGGAAGGCGCCTTGGTCCTGGGTTCCGCTCAAGGTCACCGAGATGCCGTCGACCGTGGCCGGTCTGCCGGACCAGACCGTCGAGCCCATCCAGCGAAACTGAGAGGCCCCGTCGCCGAAGTAGATCTCCCAGCCAGCGCCCCAGTCCAGGGTGTTTCCAAGGGTGTCGCGGATCAAGAAGTCCCCGGCCAAGCTCCGGTAGACCTGTCCGTCTCTGGTCTCATCGAAGTAGTCGCTGACACCGGAGAAGTACATACCGGCGTCGGTCTCGCAGCCGTAGACCGCGTTGTCTTTGATGCTGTTGCTAAGGCCCGGGCAGCTTGCGGTGCCTTGGGCCATCAGGACCAGGTAGTCCTGGGTGAGGTGGTCCACGCGGGGAATGGGCGACTGCATCAGGGTCAGAGCCGCCGCTTCGACGTCTTGCGCAGACCAGACGGGCTCGGCGGACTCCCAGCTCAACGCTGGATCACTATCCAGGAGCGCAGGCGTTGGGTCAGGGGAGCATGCCAAGGAGAGGAGCCACATGGACCGCAGTGTAGCGGACCTTTCAGCGATTCCACAGGTTGGCAAGACCCGCCTGTCTCTCGGATAGGGTTAAGCAGTAGAAATTCGGGGGCCCCATATGTCGATTCGTACCGACCTATTGATGTCCCTCGCCGCCCTGGTGGGTTGCAACAACCCAGACAAGACCGACCTGGATGGGGATGGCTTTGTCACCCAAGACTGCGACGACGCCGATGCAGCGATCAACCCCGACGCAGAAGAGATCTGCGATGCGGTGGACAACAACTGCAACGACGAAGTGGACGCGGACTGTGACGGGAACATCGACAACGACGAGGACCTGGACGGCTACTCCGATGCGGCTTGTGGCGGGCAGGACTGCCATGACGCGGATGCAAGCAACTTTGACGAGTGCACACCGGGTTTGGACCCCATCTCCCCCGGCGTGGATTGCTTGGACATCCTCACCGTCGAACCCACCGCGCCCAGCGGCACCTGATGGATCGGCCCTCCGGGCGGCGACAGCAGCGACTCCTTCCAGGTCCAGTGCGACATAGGCAGTGACAGGGGTGGCTGGACGCTCACTTACACCCTCGATCAGGCAGACTGACCACATGCGAGGCTTGCGCTCGCGCGCCTCCGCTGCGTTCTTCGTCCTCGAAATGCTTGCGCATTCCTTCGTTCTCATGACTTGCGGAGTCGCACTCCGCTGGCGCCTCCCACGGATCATCTTGCCTGACCGAGGGTGTACCTGCGGATCTTGCAACACCATGCTCTACGGCATGTACCACTGCTCCACAAGCACGGGCTGCAACTCCACCGACTCGACCTATGGCAGCCATGCCAGCCCCAATGACTCTCGCAGCATCGAGTACCCCATCTGCGCGGGCTCGCAGACCAGCAACGGCAGCTTCTGGATGGGCGTTCGATAGCGCCAGAAAAGATGAGCGTGCTTTGAATAGATGGGCTCGAGCATCGTTTGCTTGGGCCCGTCTTGTCTCCGGAGTGCACGATGCTCACGTTGTTCTTGTTTCTGTTTTCCTCTGTCTCACTGGCTGGTGGTCTGGATGACTACAAGGACCAAAAACACGGGGAGAGCAAGAACGTCACCAGCGACACCTGTGAGTCCGAGTACATCAAGCGCTGTAGGAGCGAGTGCGAGAAGGGGGACGAGAGCTGCTTCTCCGAGTGCAAGCAGGAGGCTCCTGGCTTTTGTGAGGAGCGTCGTAAGCGCAAGGTCAAGAAGACTGCTGGGGTTGTCGCCAAGGGCGGCTCGGTCGCGGCTGGCGGAGTGGCGGTGGCAGCCACGAATACTGTGTTGAAGCGCCGCGGGACCGAGGACACCCGAGAGGCGGGGCCCTACACCATCTACTACATGGCTCCGAGCTTCATCGCCGAAGGCGGCGTTGGTTTTCTGATGGGTGGTATGGGGGCCGGGACTGCCAACGTGCAAGCGCGCTTCGGTCCCGTGGGAGTGGGTGGCATGACCAGCTACCTAAACGATGGCTCGGACTGGCTGGCTGAGACCGACGTTGGGCCGGCAGGCTATATCGCCGGCGGCATGCTTATGTACGGCCTGCAGCCCTCGCTGCTGATCTCCCAAGGCAACGATGTGGAGACTGAGTATGGTTTTGGGGTGCGAAGCTACACGACCCTGTACGCCGGGCAGCTGATGGGTCACTTTGACCCGATGCTGGGCTACATCAACGAGCAGTGGAACTACCACCTGCGCATCGGTGCCAGCTACCGCTTGACCCCTGGGGCCTATGTGCGGCTGAGCTACGACTACCGAGACATCGTGGACCTGAACGACCTTGACATCTCTCAGTCCCGGCTACAGGGCGTGATGCTGACTGTGGGTGGACGCTTCAACTAACGTCCAGCGGGAGACGACGTTCCCGCAGGGAATGTCTCGTAGGCAGGCCGCGCCCCCTTTGCATTGAGGGAGTGGAGCATAAACTCCCGCAGGGAGTCCCCGCAAAGGATTCCTGAGAGCTCGGAAGTGTGCTCGGAGTGCCAACCAGATTGGCAGGAGTGCTCGGCGGAATCCAGCGAGAGAATGGAGGGGGCCGCGTAGTGATTTCGCGCGAAAGATCAGCTTTCCAGAGTTCCTACCGATCTCATAGCAAATGGAATCTGGGCAAGCCCCTCCTATATGTGGCTTGGCAAGGTAGATCAGCGGCACCGTTTGGAGGAAATGCAGTAGCGGGCACCAAGGGCAGGAGAACCAGCGGCAGCAGAGACAGGGAGAGCGGCGGCAACAGACGTTTAGACATGTGGTCCTCCGAGCTGCCTATACCCTGCGGGCCTCCACAATCATTTCGCCCAAAGCCAAATAAAGCGGATGTTGGGCCTGGTCAGCCAAGGCCTGGCCAAAGCGCGGCACCCAGGGGCCCAAGAGCTGGGTCTCCAGATGCGCTGCTAGTGCCTGACTCTCCGGGCGCTCATGGACCAAGACTTGGGCCAACACGGCAAAGCTCAAGCCCAGGTGGTCCAGGGAGAGTCTGCCTTGTAGCTGAGTCTGCTTCATATCAAAGGCGGTCATGGCTCGGTGCATCAGCGTGGCCAACTGCTCCGCCACCTTGTGGGAGTCACCCTCGATCCATGCGCTGGCAAAGGGTGGGGTGCCCTTGGGCAGCAGGAACAGACGCGCGTACTCCTGGGCCACTGGACCATCGTTCTTCGAGGTGAGCCAATCGGCCAGAGCAGGCTGGATGGCCACCAGAGTCTGGCCCAACCCAGGCTGGCATAGGTCTGCACGCAGAGCGGGTCCGGGGGACTCCGTGAGCAGCCTTGCAAACAGCCCGTAGAGAGCCGCCCTCTGAGCCGGGCTCACAGAACCTTCTCGATGGACACCACGTTGTCGAACCAGGACTGTCCGCCGACTAGAGGGGTGGGGTTGATGGGCAGAGCATCGTTGAGGTGTTTGCCATTTCCTACCCCGCCCTTGGACTTGGACCACCACACCTTCTCGCTGGTGTCGGTGTCCGTGCGCGAGGACAGACCAGCTTTCGCTGGAGAGTCTGTGTCCATGTCGGCCCGCGCGACCTTGCCGTGCTCCCAGTGGCCCATGTGGTGGCTGACCGAGACCACCTTTGGGTGCATGCCTTGCAGCAGATGCACCCGCTGGCTGAAGGTGCCTACAGGCGCCGTCTCGCCGGCTCGGTAGGTGTTCTTGGCGGGTCGGTAGACCGTCAGTCTGACGTGGTCCCCGTGCAGCAGGTCCAAGGACTTGGCGGTGTCTGGATGCATGAACACGGGGTTGTCATGCACGATCTCCGACTGGTGCTTCCAGTACCCGCTGCGTCCTTGGGTGTGAACGTTCCACTTGAATGTGGTCAGGATGAAACGGTCTTTTGCCAGATCTTCGTGCTCGGGTACGGCGCCCCAAGTGGGGAGAACCTGCCCGGCAAAATCGCTCGGATCCAGACCGGTGTACTTGGCGGCTGTTGCAAAGATGGGGTCCTTGACCTGCAGCATGCGTGTGGGGGTGGCAAAGCCGCGTACCGCCTTGCCGTCCATCTGGATGCCGACCACCTTGCCGTTCTTTCGGATCAGCCCCTCATCGTCGATCTCGCTGTCATCCAGCTCCTCGGGAGGCACCGGACGCTCGTACAGTTCGTAGTCCAAGGGCCGCTCTGTGTCCTGCCAGATGCCCTTGGCTTTGAACTCCTCCCAGGGGATGGGCAGGTTCTTGTACCACTCCTTGTAGTAGTCCTCCAGATCCTCGAAATCGAAGTATTGCGGCATGTCTCCGCCGATCTTACGGGCCAGATCACGCAGGATGACCTGAACCGGGCGGGCTTCCCCAAGCGGCTCCACCAGGGGTTGCCGAATTCCGGTGTAGGGACGCAGACCGTAGTTGTTCGTGGAGTGGGCATCCCAGCGCTCCAGGCTGGTGGCGTCAGGCAAGATGTAGTCGGCCAGGGCCGCCTGCTCCGAATAGCTAATGTCGATGGCGACGTGAAAGGGGATCAGGCTTTCATCCTTGAGAACCTCCCGTGCCAGAGCCGCTTCTGGGTAGCCAAAAGACGCGCCCAGTGTGTAGCTGAAGTAGACCCCAACCTTGTGGCGCTTCTCTTTGATGTAGGCGTAGATCAGCTGGCCCACACGCATGTTGTACCAGTGCCAAGACAGGGGGTACAGCGACGGGGTGGCCAGCTCGCCAAAGTACTTGTCTTTCCAGATCTCTGGAAAGGCGGCGACCCGCTCTTGCACGTGCTTGGGCAGGGTGTCGAATTCTCGGGTTCCGGGTCTCCAGGCCTGGGGTTTGGGCGGCTTGGGCGCAGGTTGGTCGATCTCGGGCAGACCCCACTGGCCGTAGCGGCCGGCCTTCCACATGCGCAGGGTGCTCAGGCAAAACCCTCCCTTGCGGCCGACGTTGCCCACCAGGGCATCCAGCATTCGGATGGCTCGGTCGGCCTGAACGCCGTTGTAGTGCTTGGCCGAGCCGCGGTTGGACAGGGTGGTGCAGTGGGGTGCGGCCTTGGCAAAGTCTTGGGCAATGCGGCGAATGTCAGCA
>JBLHMA010000390.1:0-5506 GCA_047621545.1 Cognaticolwellia sp.
TAAGGCCGTGATCTGCTTTCTCGACAGAGTTCCGAGCTCAGGGAGATTGCTGAGGAGCGTCGCCGCGGTGACTCGACCGACGCCAACTACCTGCTCCAGTCGGACAATGACGGCCTCTGCGAAGGGCAACATGGGCCAATTCAGGCCTGGCAGATCGGTGAAGTCCAGGCCAGGGTGGAGTTGGACCTACTGCTTGCCGTTGCCCCTCCCGCCAAGCCATCTGACGTTGGCATCGAGGCGACCTGCCCTGCTCGCTGCAGGCGAGACCTGTTCGGAGCCCGAGTATCCCCAGGGAATGCAGATCTTTCAGAACGCATTCTGTTGTTGGGATGGACAGAAACTCAACGCCGGCCCAAGGGAATCCACCCAAGCGGCTCCTGAATAGTCCCCAAGCTTGTAGCAGGTTCCAGATCAAACAGCTGAACGGGTACGCAGCCCCTACTCCTCTTCAGAGAAGCCCTTGAACCCGGTCCCCGCCACGAAGAACTCTCGACTCACGCTACGGACAGCCTCAGGTTTGTAGCGCTTGAGCGTCTCAAAATCTTGCTTGATAGAGGCGATGCATGCATTGGCATCGCCGCCGTCAAAGATCTTGTAGACGATGGAACCACCAGGCTTAAGCACACGCTGTGCCAGCCAGTGGGCGCGCTCGACCAAGCTTATCTGGCGAAGGTGGTCGGTGTCCTTTTGGCCGGTGGTGCTCTGGGCCATGTCGCTGAGCACAACGTCAGCCTTTCCGCCAATGGCAGCCACCAGCTCCTCGGGCTCCACCTCGTATACCGAGCGCACGATGAAGTTGCCCACGATCCCCTGGGGCTCCTCCAGGTCTACTCCGACCACGTGCCCCTTCACGCCCACCCGCTGGGCGACGTAGCGGGTCCAAGAGCCCGGAAAGCAGCCCAGGTCCACCACGGCCATGCCCGGCTTGATCAGACCCACCTTTCGGTCGATCTCCTCCAGCTTAAACACGGAGCGCGCCGTATAGCCCTGTGCCTTGGCCTGTTTCGTAAAGCGGTCGCCTCGGTAGGCGCTGCCGCCACCACCCTTTCTCTTTCGCGACATGAACTCAGATCTCCAGGGCTCTGCCTGCGGCCACATCGTTGAAGACCTTCCAGGCCTCCTTCTCACCCCATCCTTCAACCGAGCTGAAGGGGATCAGGGACTTGGTAGTCAACCCCAGCGGCTCCCGGAGCGCCTTCATGGCCGCGGCACGCTTGCTGCGGTTGAGCTTGTCGACCTTGGTCGCGAGTACCAGGATAGGCAGGTTGGCTTGGCGCAAGCCCCAGAGCATCTCGGCATCCAAGGTCTGCGGACCGTGCCGAGCGTCGACCAGGACCACTACCAGCTTGAGGTGCTCACGACCGCCCATGTAGCCCTCGATCATGGCCTTCCAGTTGGCCTTGACGCGAGCGGGGACCTTGGCAAAGCCATAACCAGGCAAATCTGCGAAGATCAGGCGCTCCTCGATCGTAAACAAGTTCATGAGCTGGGTGCGACCCGGCGTGCCCGAGACCCGGGCAACTTTTTTAGTCCCCAGGAGTCGGTTGATGGCTGAAGACTTGCCAACGTTGGAACGGCCCGCAAAGGCTATTTCTGGGAAGGTGGTACGTGGCATGGAAGAGAGCTTCGGAAAGCTGCCCAACAGGCCCACCCGTCCGCCGCCATATGTCTTCATCGGCCTTAACTTGGAAGATGCTTTCGTCATAGGGCGCGGTTTAGCGCTACAGGAACGGTAATGCACGCCTTTGAGTGGTCCCAAGTCGCCGTCCGGCGGCGCAATGTGCGTATCGACCCTGAGCGGGTGGTCTACGTCATCTCCGACCTGCACCTCGGTGACGGCACCTTTTCCGATACCTTTGCGGCAAAAGACAAGTACCTACTTGACTTTCTAAAAAAGGTCGACAGCGAAGATGCCACCCTTGTTGTTGCTGGCGACGCCGTGGACTTCTCTCAAGCCTGGTTCTTCACCAAGATCCTGCGGGCCCACGGCAAGGTGCTTGGCGCCTTCTCGGCCATGGCGGCCAAGGATCGCCTCTTCTATGTGCTGGGCAACCACGACCACGACCTGCAGTTCTACACGGACATGCTGCGCATCCCGGTCGTGCACGGCGTAGAGATCGGTCAAAAGACCCTGATTCTACACGGCTACGAGTTCGACCCGGTCATTGGCGTGGACATAGACGGCAGCGAGTGGCGCACCAAGATGCACCATCTGGTCGAGCGCCTGCTCAAGACCTGGATTCGCCTGCCCATCCAGCACTTCTACACTCGGTGGAATCGCCTGAGCTTTTGGGTGTTTCACAAGGCGATCTTCTTCCAGCGCCTTCGGGCCGAGCTCACCGACAAGCTCTTGGGAGGAGACCGTCTTTCTGCGGTGGAGGCCCAGATTCGCTATTGGATGCTAGGACAAGTGGGCGACCCAGGCGGGATCTGGAAGCAGGCGCGCCACGCGGTGGAGACCGGCCCCTATGAGCTGGTGGTGAGCGGCCACAGCCACCTGCCCGGCATCGTGAATCTTCCAGGCGGTCGCCGATACGCCAACACCGGCTCCTGGACTTTCCGCTCAGCCACCGTTCTTCGCATCGAAGGGGATCAGGTTGGGCTGCGGGACTGGATCTCCGGACGCGAATGGGCGGACGAGCTCTACCAGCCCCTCCTGCGCGGCGACTTTGACAACCTGAGCTTCGATGACTGGTGGGAGCAAAACTACATGGGCTGGCTGCGGTACCGTGTGGCGGAACCCACTCCCGAATCGGCCCAATCCAGGAAGGCCAAGTGATCCCTCTGCTCCTGACATTGCTCTCTGTACAGCCCACACCAGCGCCCACACCACAGGCCACGCCACCGATCTCTGTGTTGGAGCAGCGCCAGGTTGCCGACCGCCAGCTGCTGATCTGCCGGACGCGAGCGGCCGAGTTCAAGGGCTTTCCCGAAGAGGAACTCTCTGTCTGGGACGTGTGCCTGAGAGAGGCCAAGACGCGTGAGCTAACCTTGGCTATTCCCTTGATTCAGGGGGAGAGAGCCCTGGTTGAGCTGGAACAGAAGAGCCCCGGGCTGGCCCAGCGGGACCCCATCACTCACGCCCGCGCTGTACTCGCAATCGAGGCCAGTAGTCCCGATGTTCTGCTCCCGATCTCCGATCTGCGCGTGGCTTGGCTACTCCTGATCTCCGATCCCTCTTCACGACAGAATCTCGACGCCGTGCGCACCGTGACCGTGCGCGTGGAAGACCTGCAGGTGGACGACGCCGATATGGTCGAGGAGCTGCTGCGCCGTCACATTGGGGACATGGGCTTCAAAGTGGCCCTCCCGGACGACGCAAGCGCTGCCAACTCCAGCATCCACTTCATGGTCAGCGGCAACCAGAGTGCCAGCATTCGCCGCACCAGCCGGATGGACTTCCACGAAATCACTCTGAACGTGTCCAGCGGACCGATTCAGTACACCAGCCTAAAGCGCCAGGGCAGCCCTCTGAGCGCACAAGGCTTCTCCAGCCCAACCTTGCCAGACCAAGCCTTCCGCGAGGCGGCCGATGCGGCCTCCGAGGGGCTAGCCCAGGCGTTCCTTCGGCAAGTGGTCGGCGAGCTCTTCTCCCCAGGACAGGATCCTCTGTGAACGTCAACGGCACCCCTACACGCACCGTCTGGATGGAGGGCGGCACGGTCCGCATGATCAACCAGCCGCTCCTGCCGCACCGTTTTGAGATCCTGGACCTGAACGACTACCGGGACACTGCAAGCGCCATCGCCAACATGCAGGTGCGCGGCGCCGGGGCCATCGGGGCCACCGCTGGCTTTGCCATGGCCCAGGCCGCTCTGAGCGCCGACGCGGCCACCTTCCACCAGGAGATGGCGACGGCCGCCGACGTGGTTCACGCCACCCGGCCTACGGCACAGAATCTGTTCTACGCCGTGAAGAACATCCTCTCGGCCATTGCAGCCCAGGGCGACAACTTCCAAGCCGCTCGGGACGCCGCAGTCGCCGCCGCAATGGATCTGGCCGACGACGACGCCGCTTGCTGCCGCGCCATCGGCGATCATGGTGCACCGCTGATCCCGGACAAGGGACGCATCAGTACCCACTGCAACGCCGGCTGGCTGGCGTTTGTGGACTGGGGCAGCGCCATGTCCCCTGTCTACGTGGCCCATCGGGCAGGCAAGAAGCCCTTTGTCTGGGTGGACGAGACCCGACCCCGCAGTCAGGGTGCGCGCCTGACCGCGTGGGAGTTGGCCATGGAGGGCGTGGACCACGCCGTGATCTGCGACAACGCTGCGGGCCACTACATGCGCACCGGCCAGATCGACATGGTCATCGTCGGCTCCGACCGCATCGCGGCAAACGGCGACGTGGCCAACAAGATTGGCACCTACACCTCGGCTCTGGCCGCAAAAGCCAGCGGCATTCCCTTCTACGTCGCCGCACCCACCACCACCATCGACCCGGACTGTCCAACAGGTGCGGACATCCCAATCGAGGAGCGCAGCCAAGACGAAGTGCGCTTTACCTGGGGTTGGTCGGACGACGGCACTTTCATGCGGGTGCGTACGGTTCCGAAGCAGAGCCAAGGTAGGAACCCGGCTTTCGATGTGACACCGGCTGAGCTGGTGACCGGGATTATTACCGAGAAGGGTGTGGTTCCGGCGAGCGTTGCGGGGATTGCTTCGGTGGCCCGCAGCTGAACCGGGCGAAAACAGCTCTTTGGGCTTGAGAGCACGGAGACGAGCCCGTAGAGCGTCACCCGAGGGGTGACAGATGCTCTGGTTGTTGTTGGCATGTGTACAGTCTGACCTCGACAGCGGGGAGGTCTTGTTGGACTGCTCCCAGGCCTGTTCATTGCCCGATTGCGAGGAAGATCCGGCCTGCGAGGAGCTCCCTTCCACCAAAGACTACCGCGACGGTCTGGACAACCACGGAGACGGGGACACGGACTACGCGGATGCCGACTGCAGCTTGCAGCTTGCAGCTTGCAGCCAGTCTGTGCCGAGAATACACCGCCACACGAGCTGGGGCTCCATCGGCTGGCATCGCACCTATTTCCAGATCGAGTCCCTGCTCACAGAGCTCTGGATCTTCGGCCCATAAGCCTGCTTCTCTTGCTGGCTTGTGCGCAGACAGCAAGAAAAGCAGCACCTGTGATGACGATGCTTGGCTCCGAGCAGGCTTGCCATACAGCTCCACGGCCTTCGGCTGCTCCTCGTCCGCAAGCCGTCTTAAGCTGCGCCAGTACCAAAGTTCCTTCGGGTTTCGCGAGAACGTGAGCGTCACAGGTCTGCGTTCCACGGGAGCGTGTCCAGGACTCCTGAACGCCTCCAACTTCAGCGCTTCCTACGCCAGAGACACCACCATTCGTGGCAGCCCCTTCGACCTCAGCTTCAGCCCCTCCAAGGTCTACTTGGACGGCAACCTGGTCCTGAGCGGTGCCATCACCAGCAGCACCAGCACCTTCTATTCTTCCGGGTTCTCGGGTAAATGAACGCAGCGCCACTTCTTCCCGCTCAGCCCTGCC
>JBLHMA010000391.1:0-5499 GCA_047621545.1 Cognaticolwellia sp.
TGGACGCCCAAAGGCAGCGCCATCGCTTGCTCCAGACTCTCCACGACGCGGGTGTCACCCAGGAGTGCTGCCAAGGCCCGTTGGCCCTGCTCCGAGCCACCAATCTCTTGCCCCAACCCCATACTATCTGGAGCGTCGGGAACCAGAAGAAGCTTTGCCCGTCCACCGCCCCGGGCTTGAGCGGCCGCAGCAATTAGCGCAGCCTGCGAGGAGAAGAGCACCGTCTCCAGGTCGCCATCCATGGCTTGCGTGAGCACGGTCTCCAGGCTCACTGGCACGTCTAAGTGCTCCGCGAGAACCCCTTCGTGCCGCGCTTTGGAGAGGACTTGGCGAACTCCGCCATCCACCCCGGCGTGGCTGGAGGCAAGCTCGGTCAGAGACTGGTGTCTAGCCTCTGTTCGGGCCAAGGACCGTTCGCGTTCGGTGACCAACCGGTCGGCGTCTCGCTGCTCCCGTTGCAAGCGGTCGACCACCGCTTTGTGTTCGCTGGCCAGGGCCCGCGCTTCGTCAACGGCGGCCTGGGCAAGCTGTCTCTGCTCCTGGGTCGAACCAACACTGCCCTGGGCAGCCGCGAGCTTTTCTTGCACGCCGCCAAGGTCAGTCTTTACCCGAGCCTGGTCCTTGAGGAATTGGGTGAGGCTCTCGCCTAACTCCTGGCGGCGACGCTCATTCGCCTCGACCCTGGCGCGCGAGCGAACCAAGCCGGTGACCAGGGACATGACTTTGCGCTTGCCGTCTTCGACTTGGGCGCGAATCCGCGCGAGCTCCTTGGCCTCGGTGTCGGCACGTTGCTGCAGGTCTGCCAGAGCAGCCGAGCGGTCTGAGAGTGCGGCTTGGGTGTCGGCGAGTTCAAGCTTCAACCTGTCAGCTTCTGTCGTTCCGGTCTCGGCCTGCTTTCTGGCATCGGCCAAGTCATGCTCTAAGACCTGCTGCCGTGTCTCCAGATCTCGCGTCTCCTTGTCTTGATAGTGCCGCGCGCTCTCGGTCTCTCGACGGGTGGCCTCGAGCTCTGAGAGGCGCTCACGTAGCTGTCCTACCGCACGAGACAATACGCCAATTTCCTGCTTTCGACCGGCCAGCTCATGCTCGCGCTGCTCCAGCTCTTTGGCCAGAGCCCGTGCCCGTGCCGACTCGGTTCCAGAGCGCTGTCCCAAAGCACGTCGATCCAGAAGCATCTCGTTGAACTGGACCAAGCCTAAGAAGATCTCACCTTGGCGGATCTGGGCGGAGTAGCGCTTGTGCCGGGCTGCCTTTTCAACCTGGCGCTCCAGCGTGCGCAGACGGCGGCCCATCTCTTCGGCCAGGTCGGTGGCGCGCTCCAAGTTGGCTGCTGTCGCCTCCAGCTTCTGCTCCGCCTCGGCCTTTCGGGCCTTGAAGCGGCTAATCCCGGCTGCCTCCTCCAGCAGGCCTCGGCGCTGCTCGGGCTTAGCCTGGACGATTTCCCCGATCTGGCCTTGCTCGATGAAGCTGTAGAGCTTGTTGCCTACGCCCGTGTCCATGAGCAGGTCCACCACATCCTTGCGGCGCACGCGCACGCCTGCGAGCAGATACTCGGAGGTGCCATCCCTATAGAGCCGCCGCCCGATCTGGAGTTCTTCGAAGCGTGCGTAGTCTCCAGGGAAGGGCTCTCCGTCCGAAGAGAAGGTAACTACAACTTCGGCCAGGCCGACGCGCTTCCGCACGGCGCTGCCAGAGAAGATGACATCCTGCATCGCGCCACCGCGCAGGCTCTTGGCCGACTGCTCACCGATGACCCACTTGACAGCGTCCACAACGTTGGACTTACCGCAGCCATTGGGCCCAACCACGCCCGCAATCCCACTGCCGAAATGGAAGGTCTGGCGGTCTACGAAGGACTTGAAGCCTTGCAGTTCGAGCTTGCGGATGCGCATAGCGGGAGTCACCGGAGGGGCGGGCCCATGGGAAGGGGCCCGGAGGGAGGCGCGGCAAATCTACCGAGCCAGAGAGCCGGGGGCAAGCTGGAACTACGAGAAGTAAGCTCCTGGAAGATCAAGGCTTTGACACGTCAAGACGTGTCAGCGAGATCCGCTGCCCCTGAGCTCAGCTGCCCGCGAGACCTGGATGGCCGTCGTAGTAGACAGCAGTCTCCAGGTAGTGCTTCCAGCTATACGCCACCCATTGCGCATGATTTGGGCCGGTCTTCTTCACAGCCTTGGCAGGAGAACCTAGGATGAGGGAGCCAGGCTCGAAGGTCTTGCCCCCGGTGACCAGGGCGCCTGCACCCACGACACATCCATCTGGAATCACGCAGTTGTCCAGGAGAATGGCACCCATCCCGATCAGGCAGTCATTGCCAACGATGCAGCCATGCAGGATGGCGCGATGGCCCACGGTGACCCGCTCCCCGATGATGCAGTCGCTGGCCCCATCGGTCATATGAGCGACGGCTCCATCTTGGATGTTGGAGTTGTCGCCAATCTCAATGCGCCCCATGTCCCCTCTGAGCACGGCGGCGGGCCAGACGCTAACGTTTTTGCCGAGTTTGACCTGGCCAATGACGGTTGCAGCGGAGTGGACCCAGGCCCCAGGTGCGAGCTTGGGGCTGTGGTCTCTGAAACGCTCGATCATACAAAATACTCCTCGTGCTAAAGCCGTAAGCAACTTCAAGGAGTGTGACATGTCCGAGATGGCCCCCACGAAAAGAGAGACCCCCACCGCCTACATTCTCTGGGTCGCCAGCTGGTTCGGCATCGCTGGCCTTCACAGGCTGTACCTGGGCCGCATCGGCAGCGGCCTGATCTGGCTGTTCACCGGCGGCTTGTGCGGCATCGGCACCATCGTAGATGCCTTCTTGATGCCAGGCATGGTCGACGATGCAAACAACGGCCGGTCTGGGTTCTGAACCCAGCGGCGGGAACATCACCGGCTTAGCCGAGGATGATTCCCGCAATGGTCCCTGTCATAAAGGCCGCCAAGCTACCCCCGGCCATGGCCCGGAGCGCGAGCGAGGACAGGTCCCGCATGCCGTCCTCCCGCTTCATGAGTCCGCCAATGCCGCCGAGCTGAATGCCGATGCTCGCGAAGTTGGCGAATCCACACAGGGCGTAGCTAGCGATGATGGCGGAGCGCTCGGAGAGCAATGGGACCGGGCTGTTGATGAGTTCACCCAGGTGGATGTAGGCCAAGAGCTCCGTGAGAACGATCTTCTCACCAAGCAGGGTGCCGACCAGTGCGGCCTCGTCCCAGGGAACGCCCATTGCCAAAGCGATGGGGAAGAACAGCCAACCCAAGATGAGGGAGAGGGAGAGCGGCTCTGCGCCGACCACCTGCATGGATCCGATCTGCTCACCGGCAGCGACCAAGAGGTCAGCTTGGTCCTGTGCCATGGCCCAGCCAAAGGCAAAGCCGCCATTGGTGAAGGACATCGGGACCAGACTCAGGCCAAAGTCGAACATCGCGACCAAGCCCACAAAGGCGATCAACATCGCCGCCACGTTGATGGCCAGCTTCACGCCTTCGCTGGCGCCGTTGGCGGCGGCCTCGAGCACGTTGCCAGCTGAGCTCTTCACTTGGTGCGTAATCTTGCCCGCAGTCGGAGAGAGTTCCGTCTCAGGCAAGATGATCTTGGAGATCGCCAGGGCTGCGGGTGCCGACATGATGGATGCGGTCACAAGGTGGCCTGCGATTCCGGGAATGTCCCGCAGAAAACCAACATACGCCGCCAAGACGCCGCCTGCGACAGTCGCAAAGCCACCGGTCATCAAGGCGTGCAGTTCCGAGCGCGTCATGCTGTCGACGTAAGGCTTGATGACCAAGGGAGCCTCGGTCTGACCCACGAAGATGTTGGAGGCAGCAGCCAAGGACTCTGAGCCGGAGGTGCCCATGGTGCGCTGCATGATCCAGGAGATCCCTTTGATCAGGACCTGCATGATTCCGAGGTGGTAGAGCACGCTCATCAGGGCCGAGAAGAAGACGATGGTCGGCAGGATCCAGAAGGCGAAGGTCTTGACCGGCGGACTGATCCGGCCGATGAAGGTCTCGCTGGTCCCACCACCAAAACCCGTCTCAATCTGGTGGGGTTCCACGGTCTGGAAGACAAAGTTTGCGCCGGCTTCTGCGAAGGAGAGCAGCTGGCGCACCCCGCCGTCGACTACCTTGAAGAAGAACTCCTGGAGCACCGGATTGAGGACGACCAGGGCGAACGCCAGCTGAAGGCCAACGCCCCAGATGACCGGACGCCACTTGATCTCCCACCGCTTCTCCGAGATCAACCAAGCCAGACCGATCATCACAAAGATGCCGATGAAGCTGACTGAGCGCTCCAGGAAGGTGGTGGGCTCCGAGACGAAGGTGGCCGCGCTCGCTGGCGAAGAGAGCAAAAGCAGAATGGGGAGCACTCAGGCCTCCTGGATACCGATGGCGTCACGGATGGCCGACAGGGCCTCGTCCAGGCCTTTGCCCCCGTCATGAAGCAGGGTGGCCAGTTTCTGGCCGGGCTCTACCACATCTCCTTTGGAGACGTGTACCAAGACCCCAACTCCATGGTGTACCGAATCGCTGGCTTTGCAGCGTCCGGCGCCCAAGACAAAGGCCGCTTGGCCCACCCCAAGGGCATCACAGCGCTCTACACGACCGCCGCGGCCAGAGGCCACAACCTCCTGTTGTACGTTGGCGCCGAGCAGGGGCTTGGACAGATCACCACCTTGGGCGTTCACCATGCGTTCGAAGTGCTCATAGGCGGCGCCGGAGCGAAGGACCTGCCTGCACGCCTCCGGGTCTCCGCTGAGCTTTGCTACCAAGTCGCGCACTGCTTTGGGCCCCCCACCCTGCAGACAGTCAATGCTCTCTTGGACCTCGACTGCGTTTCCGACTGCCACTCCAAGTGGCTGAGACATGTCGCTGATGACAGATTCAACCTGCAGTCCAGCAGCCCGGCCTACGCGAACCAAGCTGTCGGCGAGCTTGCGTGCCGCGGTTCGGGTTTTCATAAAGGCACCCGAGCCACACTTGACGTCGAGAACCAACCGGTCCAGCCCTTCGGCCAGCTTCTTGCTGAGAATGGACGCGGTGATCAGCGGGATCGAGGGCACGGTCCCCGTCTCGTCCCGCAGGGCGTAGAGAACGCGGTCGGCCGGCGCGAGCTCAGCGGTCTGGCCGCTGATGAAGCAGCCTGCGTCCGCCAAAACCAGGCGCAGCTCTTCGGGCTGTAAATCCGTGCGGAAACCAGGGATGGACTCCAACTTGTCCAAGGTGCCGCCCGTGATGCCCAAGCCGCGCCCGCTAATCATTGGAACGCGCATGCCCATGGCAGCCCAGACCGGCGCCAGAATGATGCTGATTTTATCCCCCACCCCTCCAGTGCTGTGCTTGTCCACGAAAGGACCTGACAAGCCGGGCCAGGACAGTACGCGGCCCGACTCGGTCATGGCCTGAGTCAAGGCGGTGGTCTCCTTGTCGCTCATTCCTTGGCAGTTCACAAAGGCCAGCCAAGCAGCTGCTTGCGGCCGAGTGATGCTGCCGTCTACGACACCTTCTATG
>JBLHMA010000392.1:0-5489 GCA_047621545.1 Cognaticolwellia sp.
CAGCATTGTGGTTTCGGTAATAGTAGGCAGGGCAATTCCGTCCATGATTTGCCAATCACTCATGACGCTTTGCTGACGAATCTTCCCCATCGGCGTGGGCACTTTTCCGCTGGTCCCGATGTTCACGCCCGTATCCACCAGGAAGAAGAGCTTGGTGGGCTCATCGTAGGCGATCGGGGTAGCCGTCACCTGCCAGCAGGCCTGGTCGTCAAAGACCTTGAGACCGTCGACTGTCGCGCTGCGATAGGTCTCGGTCATGGACATGTTACCCATGCCCATCAGCTTGATCGGCCCGATCTCCTCCTCGGTCAGAATTCTAGGCCCCTGATTAGGGTCGTTCTCCCAAGCATACTCCCCGGTCCAGCCGGAGGTGCTCTCGCCCATGCCTTGGATGAAGCTGCGGGTGTAGACCTGTCCCTGGTGCGCCCAGATCTCGATCTCGCCGGTCAACCCTTGGGCCGGGGCCGAGATCAACTGCTTCATATAGAAGTTGTCCGAGGTGGCCCGTTCCCCTCCAACGGCCGCTTCGTGGGCCGCAACGAGTTGCTCAAAGCTGGGGTAGTCCTGGGGCGCAATGTCGGGCAACTCCACGCCATTCGGGTTCCTACGGCCAGCACAGGCGAGCATCAAGAGCAGGGTCATTCGCAGTCCTCCAAGATCCAACACACAGCGGCGTCTAAGGCGTCATCCCTTCCCGCAGCCAAGGCTTCGGCGTTCCGAGGAACGATGACATCTGGGGTCACGCCAACGCCCTCGATGCGCTGGCCGCTAGGACCCACCAAGTCCGCGAGCACGTACTGGAGGCGGTCACCGTTGGGCAAGATATCTACGGTGCTGGGCAGGCAAGCACCCACGGTGGGGGTTCCAAAGACGCGGGCTCTGCCGGTGGCTTGCAGGCCGTGGGCCAGAATCTCCGAGCTCGAGTAGGAGAGTTCGTCTACCAGGATGGCCACTGGGCCATGGATACGCTGGTCCGGAGGCCGGGGAAAGACGGTCAGGTTCAGGTCGGCGTCCCGGGAGATCATGGTCCCCAGAGAGCTGCGCTCGTCCACCAGGTATCCGGCCAGTCCGCTGGCGATGGCAATCACCCCACCTGGGTTTCCCCGCAGATCGAAGATTACGCCAGGCGCGCCCTCCAAGGCCAACTCGGTCAACGCCGCCTCTGCAGCAGGAGCCACGGGAGGCATAAAGACGTTGAAGCGCAGTACCCCAACACCGCCCCGAACCCGGGCCAACTCGAACTCGGTGCGCATCGGCGGCATGAAACCCACCTGCACCATCTCGCCGGCGGAGGCCTGTCGCTCCAGACTGAAGTCCTGGGCCTCCCCCTCTGGGCTTCGGGCCGAGAGGGAGAGGGAAGAGGAAGCACTTCCTAAGAACGCACCCGATGCGGCCCGCGCCATGTCCCCTTGGTCCTGAGCGGAGTCGGGATCGACCTGTGCTGCCTGCAAGGCCACGTCGGTCTCACCGATGCTCAGCACCACCCAACCCGCCTTGATTCCGGACTGATCCGCACTGCTGCCGCCGCGCACCCGGGTGACCACCATCTCGCCGCCGATGTAGCGCACCTCCAAGCCCACATCTGCATCGGAGGCCTGGGCGACGGCCCCATCGATGCCCGCTCCAACCACCGGCGCCCCCGTTGGGGCCGACGAGAACTCGAGATCCTCGCCCTTACCACCAGGGAAGACCGCGAAGTGACTGACCTCGAGTCTGGAGATCATGTCGTTGAGCACGGGCCGGAGCGCTTCCGCTGAGCGCGCGCGTTTGGCCTGGGGATAGAGCTCGTCGTGGACTCCCTGCCAATCGACACCGTCCATGTCGGGGTCGGGGTAGACCGCGCCGACACGCTCCCAGACGTACTCGAAGGTCTCCATCTGGAGCTTGGCGCCACCTCCTGTCGAGGAGCCGCGGCGGTTCATGGGGATGCAGGAGAGGAGGAGGACCAGAGGTAGGAGAAGCCGCATTCCAGGAGACTATCCTTAGACCTGCAAAAGCCCCAGTTCCCCCAAGAGCTCCAGGGCCCCCTTGGCTAGGATCGCCTCCCCTTCCCAGGCAGCCAGCGCATCTTCCACAGAGAGGGGGCCTTGGGATGGGGATGCGGCCTCAATGACCTCGGTGATCCACTGGGTCAGATCGGCATTGCCCAGGGGGATCTCAGAGACCCCTCCGACGGTGTGTACGACCAGCTCCCCGTCCTCCTCCCAGACCCCACCGCCGATCCAGAGCAGGCGCTGGCCCCTGGGCTGAGGCGCGATCAGAGCCTGGGCGATGCGCTGAGCAGGCTCGGTGGTGCCCAAGACGGGCCCGGTGAACCAACGGTGCACGGGACGCTCCAAGTCTCGGCCACGCAGCCAAGACTCCAGGGCCAAGGGCAGCGCTTTGTCGAAGCGGTCGTGGTCAGCGCCCAGGGGATCCAGGTGTGGCACGTCTCCGGCACCAAAACCCGGGGTGTACTTAGGAATCACAACGCCGAACTTGGTGGGGTCGGCGTGCACGGGGGCGTGGCGGGTGAGGGTGAAGCGGTGCCAAAAAGCGGAGTCCAACAGGCCAGCGGCGAAGAGCTGCCGCACCAGCTCCATGGAGTCGACGGTCTCCTGCTCGGTCTGGGTGGGAAAGCCGTACATCAAGTAGGCGTGAACCAGAACACCGGCCTGGGAGAAGGCCTGGGCGCAGCGGGCAACCTGTTCGACGGTCACCCCTTTGGCCATGCGCTCTAACAACCGGTCCGAGGCGACTTCTAGTCCACCGGTGACAGCGACCATTCCGGCGGCGGAGAGCAAGCGGCACAGGTCGGGCGTGAAGGCCTTCTCAAAGCGAATGTTGCCCCAGAAAGTGACGCTCAGTCCGCGCTCCAGGATGCCCAGGGCTAGGTCACGCAGGCCCTTGGGAGGGGCGGCCTCGTCCACAAGGTGAAAGCCGCTGACCCCAGTCTCCTCGATGAGCTCCTCCATCTGGTCGAGCAGCATCGCAATGTGCGCCGGCTCGTAGCGACCGATGTAGTCTAGGCTGACATCGCAGAACGCGCAGCGCTTCCAGTAGCAGCCGTGGGCCAGAGTGAGCTTGTTCCAGCGGCCCTCGGACCAGAGGCGGTGGGCGGGGTTTAGGGTGTCGAGCAAGTCCAGGTACAGGCTGAGATCTAGGTCGCCGTAGTGCGCGGCGCTCGTCATGGGCGGACGCTCAACTTCCGCCGTGTGCCAGCCGGACTGGGTCAGGGTTCGGTGTCGGCGGTCCGTTCCACCGTTGTAGTGCTCCAAGAGCGCCAAGATGGGTCCCTCGCCATCGTCGAAGCTCAGAGCGTCCACGCACTCCCAGAGCCGGGGCTCCTTCACCTCGCGCAGCTCGGTGTTCACGTACCCGCCCCCCATCCACACCGTCGCACCGCGGGCCTTGAGTGCGCGGCCGATACGCAAGGCCCCATAAAGGTTGCCCGGGAAAGGCACGCTCAGACCCACCGGCGCGTCCAGGGGGAGGGTGTCTATCAAGGCGTCGAGGTGGTGATCGACCAAGCTGGCGTGCTGGAGCCGCTCCCAGAGGGGGTCGAAGGGGGCCGGGGACAGGGCCAAGTGGTGCTGGTAGCGGGCCAAACCAAAGCCCGGCTCGATGCAGGCGGTGACCAGATCAGCCAAGTCAGCCAAGTAGAGGGTCGCCAGATGCCGCGCAGCATCTTGGGCCGCGAGGGGTCCAAAGCCCTCCAGGTCCGCCCGCTCTAGACGCGGACCGACCGGAAGAAAGGCCGTATGCAAGATGCGGTGGGCCACCGTGCTGTCCCGCCCCTGCAAAAAGCGCATGGCAGGGCCAACCGCCGCCAGGTGGGCATCCGCCAGGGCCAAAGCCCGCCAAGCCGGCTCGGGAAGCTCCTCCTGTTGCTCCATCTCCTGAAAGATCTGAGTCAGCCCGTCCCAAGAGAACAGACTGTGCACTAACTCAATTCCCAAGTCTCGCTGGGAGACCTGAACGCCCCGCTGCCCCAGGAAGCGCGCCAAATAAGCGGTGCCTGGGTAGGGCGTGTTGAGCTGGGTGAGGGGGGGCTGTACGAGCAGCAAGCGCATGGGGCTGACTAACGCGGCGCAGAGTTCTGCTACGGTTTGGGCGTGGCTGAACTTGTCTTAGCATTGGCGCGACTCCCCCTGACACCCGGAGATCCCATCAGGGATCTCTTGGCGGAAGCGGAGCGCAACGCAGAGAAACACCGTGGCTTGCCCTGGATGGTCGTGGGAGGTTCCCGACGGGAACGCCTGGCGATTCTTAGGGCGGACATGACCCCACCGGAGTGCGCAGCCGCCGAATCCGCGCTGTTTTGCGAGCCGGAAGTGGAATGGGTCGTGACCGCGGGCGAGGCCGTATTGGCCTGGGGCGCGGGCATGCTGCGACACCTGTTCGTACGCCGAAGCTTTCCGGGCGGCACCTGGGAGGTCCACACGCGGGCATTCATCACCCACCCCCAGGGCGTTGCATGGCTCACAGAGTGGTCCCGCAGCGACGGAGAGGGTCCCGAGGGCGGCCGGTTGGCCCAGCTCTTCGTGGAACCGAGCACCGACTTGGTGCGCTTGGTCTCCGACACCCCGGATCTCCAGCCCGAGGCGATCGTCCAGGTCCCAGAGGGCGCAACTCCAGAGGACGTGGCTCGCATGGCTGGCCACCTGATGGAGAGCTGGTTTGTGGCCAAGGGCCGCTTGCCCAATGCTGTCCTGCGCTACGGACGCGGGGTGATCGAGGCCCGCCTAATGCCAGAGCGCGCCGCAGACTCCGAGGCGACAGATCTGGCCCTGCAGCTGGCCCAAGACCCAGAGACCCTAGCCGTCGGTGTGTTCTCCCGAGGACAGGATCCAGAGGTTCAGCCGCCCGCCGATCAGCTCCTGCTCCAGCTGGAGTTTAGAGAGGGTCCCGCTCTGACTTGGCGCCGCCGCTACCGCGTGGTGGCCGCAAACCGGGCCCGTTGGCTAGATCCCGCAGGCGAGGTCTTGCCGAGTCGACGTGGCCGCCGCTGGCTGCAGACCCGAAGATCCTGACCCTCCTGGCCTGTTCAGTGAGCGAACCGGGACTCGGCGGCGGCGATCGTGACACCGCCATGCCCTACGCAGCCAGCCTGCCCGCGCTTGACGGAAGCGAAGTCGCAGCGCGGGCACAGACGATCCTGGATGTCGGACTACCAACAGCCGCACCCGTGACCCAAAGCTGGATCGACCTTGTCGACAGGTACGGGGACGAGCAGTGTCCAGACCGGGAGGCGTATTCGATGCTGGATGCCCCCTTTGGCTGCCAATCCAGCACAGGCGCCTACTTCTCCGGAATGACGGCCCTCAAGCAGGAGTCCAACAGCATCGAGTTGCTCTGCGATGCGTATGTTTTGACCCCAGACGGAGAGCGCTTTGAGTGTGGGGGCGAGGCCATTCAGCTGGTCGACCCGAGCGGCAAGGGGCGCTGGACCATGTTGCTCGGTACTTTCGGCTGGGAGGCCCAGCCCTTTGAGACCGGCGGCATCCATA
>JBLHMA010000393.1:0-5442 GCA_047621545.1 Cognaticolwellia sp.
TTTCGCCATCGAGACCACGGTCCCGGACCGAGAAGACGCCAAGAAGGACCTGGAGGAATCCATCCAGAAGAAGGGTGGCAGCTTGGTCGAGATCATCCGTGGCAAGTCAGGCAAGTCCGTGCTGGAGTCCGCCAAGGACTACTGGTGGGACCAGAACTGGGACGGCTTCTTGGAGAAGTACGACCCGACGGACAAGGGCTACGAGAGCTTGTATTCCGGACTGGAGGAGAAGAACGAGCTCCTGTTGTCCCTTGCCATCACCTGGAAGCAAGGCAAGATCGTCAAAGCTGATGTCTCCGTTGGTTGGCAGATGGTGATCGAGAAGAAGCTTCAAGCCGGGTTGTTCAAGGCCCATGCCACTTACAGCCAGGGCATGAAGGTCACCGCGAGCGCCTTGGATCTTAACCTCGACCCGACCAAGGTCCTGAGCGCTCCGGTAAAAGGGGCGGCCAAGTTGGGGGCCGGCGTGCGGAGCTTCGCCGACGACCATCTTGAGAACATGCCTCCGGTGCTGGGGCTCCCCAAGAACTGAACTCCTGGGCTCTAAAGGGAAAGAAGGCCGCACCACAGAGCGTAGACTGTTGAGATGCAGCCCCTAAGCGCCACCATCGACGGTCATACGCTCACGCTGCCTGCGGAGCCAGTGGGCTTGTTGGCGTCCGGTGCTGGGCTGGCGCTCGTCCTGTTGGCTTTGGTCTTGACCCGCGCCGCCTTGGCTGGTGCCGTGCAGAGCAAACAGTCCATCGTCCTGCGCATCCTGTGGGGACTGAGCGGCTTGGCTGCCTTTGGGGTGGCGCTCCCCAGTGTCCAGGTGGGGGAGCTGATGTGGGCACTTCCACGGCTCAAGAGTGCCGTGCTCGCGGCCGGTGTGCTCGGTTGGCTGGCTCTGGCTCTGTCCGGGGTCCAGGCCTGGCTGCGCTTCTCCGAGCGAGACCCCGAGCAGCCGATTCGATGGACTCGGTGGGCGGATCTGCCGGTTCTCGCCGTGCCGGTTCTCGCCGTGCTGGGGCGACCTGGAGACCTCGACTGGGAGCAGCTTTGAAGACGTGCAGGGCTGGACCATCCCAGATCAGCCGGTACCCAGTGCGCGCTTAGGGGGTGCTTCCTACTCCCTCTACGCAGTGCGGGGACCCATGATGTTGCGTACCGACGTGGGCCCGTTCAGTGTGGTGGAGGACCGCGCGGATCCCCGGGTGCAGGTCCCTGTAGGGGCGACCTGGCGCTTCTCCTCGCGGGTCACCCGCACCCAACGCGTCATCCTGCTCAAGCAGGACACTTCCAGCTGGGAGGGGCCCAAGCTGGTCGTTCAGGTGGCGGAGCCTCTCCAGCAGGACGGGGGGAGGGTCTACCCCTTGTCCTTGCTGCTCGGGTTCTTGGCCCTTGCGACCCTTGGGCTGACCCCTGGGGTTGCCCACGAGCACACCGACTGGGCTTTGGACAGCGCCAAAGTCGAAGCGCTGTCTCTGAGCGTGCCCTAGCGGTCCCGTCGGCGCAGCGCGAGCAGGCCCACCAGCCCTACAAGCCCCCAGAGGCTCCCAGCGCCAGGCTGGCTGCTGCAGCCGCAAGCGTTGGTGTCATGCACCTTCTCGGCGACGACCAAGCCCAGGTCCGGCGCCTCTTCGGGCTCAGGCAGGGCTGCTGGGGTGCGCAGCAGGTCGATGTTGCCGCGGTCCATGTCGTCCAGGCGACCGTCGGTGTAGGAGCTTGCCGGGTCGTACCAGCCCATCTGCGTGAAGATGGCCTCGTTGGCCTGGACCACGGACTTGCGTCCCTTTCGCGCTTTGATAGCGTCGGTGAGCAGGCGGCGGTCGCCACCGTTGTAGGCGCGGGACTCTTCGTCTGTGATCCCCTCGTCCAGGCGGTGCATCCGCCACACTGCCAGGGCCCGGGTCAGGGTCTCCCGCTCCGGTTGGGCGGCGATGCGCTCCAGCAGGTCTGGCAAGGCTTGATCACTCTCGGCCACGCAGTCGTAGGCGTGCTTGAGTCCTGCGGTCTCCAAGGCGTCCAGGCTCTCGCTCAAAGTAGGGCACGGGCTGACGTTCGAGATGGGCTCGTCTTTGGGCACATCCGGGGACGCCAGAGCAGCGAGAGAGAGGGTCCAGACCACCAACAGCATCAGGCACGCTCCACGGCACGGGTCCAGAGGTCGATCAGCGCCTCCCTTTCCTGCGCGTCCATTATGGGCTTAAAGACTCGATCTTCGCGCCAAGTGGCGGCCAGTTCATCCTGGCTCTTCCACAGGCCCACGGCCAAACCCGCCAAAAAGGCGCTGCCCAGCGCGGTCGTCTCCAGCTGCATGGGACGCACACACGGGGTCTCGAGTACGTCGCATTGCCGCTGCATCAGCATGTCGTTGCGTGCCGCGCCCCCATCCACCCGTAGCTCCTTCAGAGGAGCACCCAGGTCTTGGCTCATGGCCCGCAGGATGTCGCCGATCTGCAGCGCGATCCCATCCAGGACGGCCCGCGCGATGTGGGCCTTGGTGGTGCCGCCGGTCAGGCCCCAGAGCAGTCCACGGGCTTCGGGTTTCCAGTGTGGGGCGCCCAGGCCGGCGAGCGCAGGAACGAAGACCACGCCGCCGGAGTCGGGCACGGTGGCAGCCAAATCCTCGATCTCCGCCGCGTTCCGAATGACCCCCAGTCCGTCTCGCAGCCACTGCACCGCGGCGCCAGCGATGAAAGCGCTGCCCTCCAAGGCATACTGAACCTCGCCGTTGACCCGCCAGGCCACGGTGGTCAGCATGCCGTGCTGGCTGGGCGTGATGGTGCTGCCGGTGTTGAGCAGCACGAAGGCGCCTGTGCCGTAGGTGCACTTGGCCATGCCCTGGGAGAAGCAGGCTTGGCCAAAGAGCGCACCTTGCTGGTCTCCAATCAGTCCGGCGACGGGGATGCCGTCCGGCAGAAAAGGCACGTTCTTGGTGTGGCCGTAGACCTGACTGGAGTCACAGATCTTGGGCAGACAGGCCGCGGGCACCCCAAGGATGTCCAGAAGCTCAGGGTCCCACTCCAGGGAGTGCAGGCTCATCATCAGCGTGCGGCTCGCGTTGGAGGTGTCGGTCACGTGCACCCCCGTGAGCCGGTGGGTGAGCCAGGAGTCGATGGTGCCGAACAGGGCCTGGCCCGAGTAGGCCTTTTCCCTCAGTCCTGGCACATTCTCCAGCATCCAGGACGCTTTTGTGCCCGAGAAGTAGGGGTCCAAGACCAAGCCGGTGCGCTCCTTGAACAGGGTCTCGTGGCCGGCATCTTTTAGCGCCTGACAGCGGTCGGCGGTGCGTCGATCCTGCCAGACCAAGGCGCGGTTGGCGGCCTGACCGGTCTTTGGATCCCAGAACAGGCTGGTCTCGCGCTGGTTGGTGATGCCGATTGCGGCGATGCGTTCGGGACCGATGTCCGCCTTGGCCATGGCCCCGGAGACGGCCTGTGCGATCGACGCCCAGATCTCCTCGATGTCGTGCTCTACGTGCCCAGGCTTGGGGTAGTGGTTCGGAAACTCCACGTTCTGGGTGGCCAAGACCCGCAGATCTTGAGAGAGCAGCAGGGCGGTGCTGCCGGTGGTTCCCTGATCGATGGCCAGGACGATGTCGCGGGGCACACTGGCCTCCTTGTTGGGGAGATCCTCACTCCCGGAGCCGGCGCTGTCAAACCCCTGGCGTTGCCCCTCGGCCCCGCGCGGTTAGCCTTTTCTTCTTCCCTCAACGGAGCCCCAATGCTCAGCCCAGATGTCTACGCCGCCCGCCGTCAAGCCGTCCTGGACAAGATGGAGGATGGACAGGCCATGCTTCTGCTGGGAGCTCACCACTTCCTGCGGAACGGGGACGCGGAGTACCGCTACCGCCAGAGCTCGGATGTGCTCTATGTGACGGGTTGGGAAGATCCGGAGTGCGCGGTGCTCCTGCGCAAGGGCGCTGACAAGCCCTTCACCCTCTTCGTTCAGCCCAAGGATCCCGAGCGCGAGGTCTGGACGGGCCGCCGGGCAGGCGAGCAGGGGGCCACGAGCGACTTTGGGGCGGACCAAGCCTTCCCCTTTGCACAGCTCAAGCTGCAGCTGGGTGAGCTGCTCATTGGCACCCGGGAGCTCTTCTACGCAGCAGGACTGGACGCCGGCTACGACACCAAGGTGCTGGGCTCCTTTGCCAAGGTGCGCCGCAAGGCCCGGGACCAGGGGCAGGTCCTGCCCGACGCCTTCATCTCGCCGGGGCGCATCCTCCATGAGCTGCGTCTGTTCAAGTCCACGGAGGAGATCGCGCTGCTGCGCAGGGCAGGGGATATCACTGCCGAGGCGCACCAGGCTGCCATGGCCATGGCCAAAGACGGGGTCTTTGAGTACGAGCTGGAGGCGCTGGTGGACTACACTTTCCGGCGTCACGGCGGAAGTGGGCCGGGCTACACCACCATCGTTGGGGCCGGGGACAACGCCAACATCCTGCACTACATTGTGAACAATACCCCCGTCCGCGACGGGGACTTGGTGCTCATCGATGCCGGCTGCGAGCTGGACAACTACACAGCGGATGTCACGCGCACTTTCCCCGTGAGCGGCCGCTTCACGGCTCCTCAAAAGGAGCTCTACGCACTGGTCTTGGACGCTCAGCTCCAGTGCATCGCGGCGTGTTCTGTGGGACACACCTTCAAGGATGTCCACGACACCGCAATCCGGGTCCTCACGCAGGGCATGGTGACCCTGGAGCTGCTCAAGGGCGAGGTGGACGCGCTCATCGAGAGCAAGGCCTACAAGAAGTACTACATGCACGGCACCTCCCACTGGCTGGGCATGGACGTGCACGATGTGGGCTCCTACGTCGCCAAGGGCGAGAGCCGTCCGCTTGAGCCTGGCATGGTGCTCACCGTTGAGCCTGGCCTGTATGTACCGGCTGCAGACAGCGATGCACCCGAGCGCTTTCGTGGCATCGGCATCCGCATCGAGGACGACATTCTGGTGACCTCGGGCGAGCCAGATGTGCTCACCGCGGCCTGTGCGAAGAGCATCGAGGAAGTCGAAGCGATCTGTCAGGGCTGAGCTTGGCCTGGTGCCTCGACGGGCTTGCCCTGAAAGTCCTAATTGGCTGCGTTGATCGACTCAGCAGCCCGCCAACCACTCCACACGACCGCGCTCAGGCTGCCGTCAAATCCGTACAGTCCGCCCATTCCCGGAACCGCCATTCCGCTGGCCTCTCCCGCCGCGTAGAGCCCAGGGACCGGTGTCCCGCCCGCGTCGAGTACACGCTGTTGATCATCTACGAGCAGGCCGCCGTACCCTTTGACTGCGGTCAGTCCGGGGGGGTAGGCGCAGGGCTTACCATTGGGGTCCATACGGTTCCCCTTCAGGTTCTCCAGGGTTCTCACCAGACCCGTCGGGTCCACCTGGATCTCCACCGCCAGTGCCTCCCAAGAGTCCGAGCAGACCACGGTCTCCAGAATGCCATGGTGCTCCTCTGGCACGCGA
>JBLHMA010000394.1:0-5429 GCA_047621545.1 Cognaticolwellia sp.
TCATCTTCCATTACTTCTTCATGCGTAAGTACTGGTTCATGTACCTGGCCAAGGCCATGGTCGTGCTGCCCGGTGGCTTTGGCACCATGGACGAGCTCTTTGAGCTGCTGACCCTGCGCCAGACAGGCAAGGTCACCAAGCAGGTGCCCATCGTTCTCTACGGCAAGGCTTACTGGGACAAGGTGCTCAACCTCCAGGCCATGGTCGACTACGGAACAATCGCCAAGGAAGACATGGGCATGTTCTTCACCACCGACTCGGTGGACGAAGCTTATGAGTTCGTGACCAAGGGACTGCGCAAGACCTGGGGCTGATCGCTCCGGCGTCTCACGCTGAATGCGGACATGGGCCGGTCTCCTTCAAGGGGCCGGTCTTTGCTCTGTCCGCCTTCGAGGCCACTGCAGTCTCGAAGTAAGGCTCGCTTAGAGCAAGTTGACTGCATTAGTGTTGTGATTGGATTAGGAGGCCCATGATGCTTCCACTCTTGTCACTGCTGCTTCTGTCACCGCTGCTCGGCCTTGAACCTGCCAAAGCTACCCAGCCTCCCCGGCTGCTGGAGCAGGTCGAGCTGGTGTACCCGCCAGACGCGCGGGGTCTGCATGGTGACGTGAGCGTCCAGGTGCAGGTCGATGCCCAGGGGCAGGTCGCCTCCGTTGAAGTGCTCTCGGGGCCAGAGGCCTTTCACCCGGCGGCTCTCACTGCAGCCCAAGCGCTGCGCTTTGAGCCTGCGCGGGCTGGGGGTGTTCCGGTCACAGCGAGCACCCAGGTGCACTTTCACTTCGAGCCGCCCAAGCTGTCCAACGAAGCGTCCATGCGCTTGGTCATTCACGCCCAGGATGGGGATGCCGAGGCAGCGCGCTTGCAGAACACGGTGGACCAGGAGGACCTGGAGAAGAGCGCCGGGCAAGACCTGGCGGTGGCGCTGGAGAGGCAGGTGCCTGGGCTCGTAGTAGCGTCCGGCACGGCAGCGAGCTCCAAGCCCATCCTGCGTGGGCAGACGGAGCGGCGTTTGGTCGTGATGCACGATGGGGTACGCCATGCTTCCCAGAGCTGGGGACCGGACCATGGGACGGAGATCAACCCCTTTACGGCCGGACAGATCTCGGTGGTCCGGGGGGCCGCGTCTGCCCGCTATGGCGCGGACGCAGTGGGTGGGGTCATTGTCGTGGAGTCGCCCGACATGCGCAGCGCGGAGGGGATTGGGGGCCGGGCATCGGCCGGGTGGGCGAGCAATGGACTGCGGCCTAGTCTGGCCTTGACGGTGGATGCCGTTCCAGAGGGGGCGCCAAAGCTAAGCTTCAGAGCGCACGCCGACGGCTCTATGGGACGGGATCTCAGCACCCCCACCTATGTGCTGGCGAACACCGCCTCGCGACAGCAGAACTGGGCTGTGGCTGGCCAGGCGCTGGTTCCTGGAGGCAGCCTGCGGGTGGGCTGGGACCACTACGGGCTGGACGCCGGAGTCTTTGCGGGCATGCAGACCGCGAGTCCAGCGGAGTTTAAGGCGCTCTTGGCTATGGATGCCCCTCCTGGGGCCCAGGACTGGGCTGCGGACTGGGACATCGAGCGGGCCTCTCAGAAGGTGCGTCACGACCTTTGGACGCTGCATGGAGAGCGTGAGGGGGCCTGGGGCTCCGTGGAAGGAGTGTACGCATTTCAGCGCAACCGGCGGCAAGAGTTCGACCGGGTCCGCCCTGGAACGGAGGGTCCTCAGTACGACTTTGTGCTGCGCACCCACTCTTTGGATCTGGTCTGGCAGCATCCCCAGCTTGGGCCAGGCGGGTGGGAGTTGGACGGCAGCATGGGCGTGCAGACCGGCTTTCAGGAGAACGTGTACACCGGCTACACCCTGATTCCGAACTTCCGGGCCCTGAGCGGGGGCCTGTTTTTGGCTGAGCGCCTCTCGATGCGCCGCTTGGATGTGGACGTGGGCCTGCGCTACGACGCCTTGGCTCGCAGCACCTATCTGGACCAGGAAGAGGCTTCTCGCCACAAGGAACTGCCCTGCCAAGCCCAGGGAGACCTGCAGCGCTGCGATGCCCGATATGGTGGGCTCTCGTCGTCCATTGGGGCCTTGGTGCACCTGCTGCCCGAGCATCTGGACGCCCGATTCGAGCTGGCGAAGAGCACGCGCAACCCCAGCATTGATGAGCTCTACCTGGTTGGTGTGGCCCCGACCTTGCCGCTGTACACCCAAGGAAACCCCAACTTGGGCCAGGAGAACACCTGGAGTGCGAGCGCCAGTTTGGGCCTGCTCAGCGCGTGGGTGGATGGGGAAGTGGCCGCCTACGCCAATCACATCCAGGGCTACATCAGCCAGGTTCAGCGCGTAGATCCTCAGCTTGACCCCGCCTACAAGGTCACCATTCGCGGGTCTTGGCCCATCGTGGACTCTGTGGCCCAAGACGTGAACATGGGTGGCCTGGAAGGCCGGTTGAGCCTGAACCCGCAGGGGATTCTGGGGCTCAACCTGATGGCCTCGGGGCTGCGGGCCAAGAGCGTGGACGGCGGCGGGGTCGTGGGCCTGCCTGCAGACCGCTTGCGCGCTGAATTCCTACTCCGGCCACGGCCGCTGACTTGGGCCCAAGCGCCGGAGCTTGGGGTCTCGTTGTTGGCGGTCGATCAAGCCCAAGGCGCCGGTGAACGCGATGTGGCGCCGCCGCCGGGTGGCTACGCGCTGCTCGGGGCCAGTTTGACCTCGACGCTGGTCCTGAATCAGCGAGATCTTCGGGTGGGAATCCAGGGAAACAACCTGCTGAACGCCCGTTACCGCGACTACAACGCGCTGCTACGACCCTATGCCGAACAACCTGGACGCGGTGTGCGTCTTCATCTCAGTACCGACTTTTAGGACTTTCCCATGACCTTGTTTCTTAGCCTCTTTGCCTGCACCGATGTCCAAGACGACGGCACCCTTCCAGACCACAACCATGAAGTGATTACGCGGGTTGAGTTGGAGCTGGAGCCCGTGGCGGGGGGCGACCTGATCGTGGCCTCTTGGTCGGACTCCGAGATGGATGGGAACCCGGTGGTTGAAGGGCTCAGCCTGCCCATTGACGGCGACTTTGCGCTGACCGTGCGCTTCTTCAACGAGCTGGAGGAGCCCGCTGAAGAGCTCAGCTCCGAGGTCCTGGAGGCCGGAGAGGAGCACCAGATCTTCTTTACGGGAGACTTGGTAGGGCCCGGGACGGACGCCGAAGACGGCTTGGTCGAACATGTTTATGCAGACCAGGACAGCTCAGGTCTGCCTCTCGGCCTGGAGAACACCCTCACGGTTTTGGACATTGGAGCTGGAGAGCTGGTGGTGACCCTGCGTCACATGCCCCCTGTCGGGGACACGCCATCCAAGGAAGCGGACCTGGCTGAACTCCTCTCAGAAGAAGGCTTTGTGGCGTTGCCGGGGGACAACGATGTACAAGTGAGTTTCCCGCTGGAGATTTTAGGTGAGTGAGACCCTTTCCCAAGAGGCCGTACGTCAGGAACTCAGAGCCGTGCTCAAGTCCCATGGGCTGCGTGCGACTGCCCTGCGCTTGGCCTCGCTCCAGGTCCTGCACGAGCATGCCGGACCGATGACTCAAGAGCAGGTTCTGGCGGCGTTGCCCGAAGGCGTCTTTGATCCAGCTAGCCTGTGGCGCTCTCTGGCGGAGCTCAGCGACAAGGGCATGCTCCGGCGCATGGACCTTGGGGATCGGGTTTGGCGTTACGAGCTGGTCGATGCTTGTCGCAGTATCTCCCCAGATCATGCGCACTTCTTGTGCGATGACTGTGGCGTGGTGCGCTGTTTGCCACCGGTGCGGCTCGTCGCCCGCCAGGGGGGCCTCCCGGAGCTTCTCCAAGGGGCCCAGCTCAAGCTGCGTGTCTCCGGGCGATGCGCGCTGTGCGCGGCAGCTTGATACAGTGGCTGTGCGGGCCAGACGGCTCGTCTGCTTAGGAGAGTCCATGTCCCGCTTCGGAATCCGAAACCGCCTCAAGAAGGCGATGGGCCTGGGCCAAGGGCCACAGATTGTGAGCCATGAGCTGACCTACTTGCTGCCGGATGGCACCGAGCGAAAGGTGCAGGCCGAAGAGCACTATTCTTTGCTTATGGCCGCCGACGCGGTGGGCATTACCATCTCCACGGGCCGCCGTGCTGGGGGAACCTGCCCAGACGGAAAGTGTGGGCTGTGCCGGGTGGATGTGCTGGACGCCTCTGGACTCTCGGAGCAGAAGGACGCCGAGCAGCAGGTCATCGCCGACCACATCGCTGGTACGGAGCACGAAGGGCGTGAGCGTGAGCCGGGTCCTCCAGCCAACCCCAACACCCGCTTGGGCTGCCACACCAAGATCCGTGGCGCGGGCGCCCGTGTTCAGATTCCGGTCCTTTTTGATCCCGACAGCATCACCGGCGAGTAGATGGCTGGGCGACTGCGGCGGCTGGCTTCTCGCATGAAAAATCGGGTACTCGGACCGGAGCCTGCGCCGAAGGTGCCCTTGGTGGCGGTAAAGGTTTCGGTGTTGGGCAGAGAAGATCGGGTGTTGAGTGGGGTGTCCGGTGTCCCGTTGATTTCGCTGCTCCGAGAGCTTCCCTATGCTCGCCCCTGTTTGGACCATAGCTGCGGTCTGTGTGCGATCGAGGTCATCGTGCCCACCGGCATTGACGGGCTTGAGGGTGGGGATCGAGACTTGGCTTGCACCCTGCGCATTCAAGAGAGCGGCGGAGAGCTACGGGTGCTTTGGCCCTACTCAATGGAGGCGGTATACGGGGCAGAGTGAGCCGGCTGAAGGGCTGGAGCGCTTGCATCTTGAGGCAGCCGGGCTACTTCGGCGGATGCAAACAATCCCAAGCAAGCCCTACTGCGACCTCCACATCCACGTCGGCTCCAGCGTCGCCCCACACGTCATGTGGTCCATGGCCCACCAGCAGGGCTTTAAGCTCCCGACCCGAAACTATTGGGAGTTCGTCGACCTGATCACAGCGAATCCGTCCAAGGTCAAGAGCCTGGACGACTACCTGAAGATCCTGCACACCTGGACCGAGCGCATCCAGTCCAGCCCCTTGGCCGTCGAGCGCTCGGTCTACGAGATCATCGGCAAGGAGTACCGCGGCTCCCGGGTCGAGAAGATTGAGCTGCGCTTCAACCCGATGAAGCGAAACCTCAAGGGCGAGCGCGACCTGGACCACATCATCCACGCCGCTCTGCGCGGCATGGACCGAGCCACTCTTGAGTACGGGGTGGAGGCGGGCCTGATGTTCTGCTTGGCCCGCGAGTTCGACGCCGAGCTCAACGAGATTATCCTGGAGAAGGCCATCAAGTACGCCCACCGCGGTGTGGTTGCCATTGACCTGGCAGGGACCGAGAAGAACAACATTGAGCTCACGGACCAGGTCGGGAAGTACGCCAAGATCTTCCAGCGCGCCCGAGATGCGGGCCTGGGCACCACGGTGCACA
>JBLHMA010000395.1:0-5416 GCA_047621545.1 Cognaticolwellia sp.
GCGTCGTACTCCGCAGGAGATGTCAAACAAGCCAAAAACAAGAACATCGGAGCCCCCTTCTAAAGGTCACCCCGAGATTCTACCGCAGCACTACTGTGCGTTGCCCCATGCGAATTCAAGCTCACTAATGAAGGTTTCGCCACCATTCATTGCCGCAATCTCAATGTGCATCAGCTCGCCACTCTTGCTGCGCACGTCGATCATGTGCCCCATCAGCCCTTCATCGCGGGTGTCGATGGAGTCAATGTCGGTGAGCATGATGTAGGTGGTGCTGGGCGCTGAGTGATAAGCCACGCGCTGGTCGGTCACCCAAGCGGACTCGGTGTTGTCCAGCTCCAGGGTGTAGTCGTAGTACGCCCGCATGCTCTCGCCAGGGCTGAGCAGATCGTTGCTGCTCATGTACGAGGTCGTGGTCGGGCAGGCGCTCCCCAAGTCCGACCGCTCCCTGGCGGGCGCGCGAAACCGCATCTCCAAGGCCCAGGTTGGCCAACCACGAGAAGACCCGGAGGCGCGTGGGGCGCCAGAGCACATAGATCGACGCGCCCAGGCCCGTCGGCGCCACAACCGCGCCGAGCCAAAATGCCAGTGAGGAGCCCAACCTATGCAAGCGGCGCCATCAGCGTGCAGCGAACGAGCAGGTTGAAGCGCCCGACACTCGCGGGATCTTGGGCGGCGGTCTCCCCCACAAACACCGCCTGAGCACAGCGCCCCAAGGTCAAGGCCAGGCGCCGGGCGTCCCGCTCCAGCGCGCCTCGGTCTCCCGTCTTGGCGTGCGCTTGGGCGACGGCTCCGACGCGCGCCAGGCTCCGACTCAAAGAACTGCGGCAGGCCAACTCCAGGTGCTCGGGCAGGGCCACGCAGCGCTCAGAGAGGTCCAGGAGCAGCGCGCTAAAGGCACCGTCTCGGGCCTCGGCGCGCAGCAGATCCAGAGAGAGCACGTTGGTGGTGCCCTCCCAGATCGGCAGGACTTGCGCGTCGCGGAGCAGACGGGGGAGTCCGGTGTCCTCGACGTAGCCAGCCCCTCCAAAGCACTCCAGCGCCTCGCTGGACACGGCCACCACCTGCTTGCCCAGGGTGAGCTTGGCCAGGGGAACCAGGGCTCTGAGCACCTGAACCTGCTGGGGGGTGGCGCTGCCGTTCTCCACGGCGCCGAGCAGGGCGGCGACCTCCAAGGACATGGACAACGCGCCGTGCAGATGGGCCTGGAGCTCGGCCAAGGTCTGCGCGTGCAGCGGATGCTCGGCGATGACTTTGCCAAAGGCCTGGCGCCGCTGGGCGTAGTCGTGGGCCATCCAGACCGCCTTGGCCATGTTCGAGGCGCTGGAGACGGCGTTGTAGTAGCGGGTGACATTGAGCATGGTGGAGATGGTGGCCACCCCACGGCCAACGTCCCCAATCTGGGTGGCGGGGGCGCCGTCCAGAGTGAGCTCAGCGGTCGGCAAGGCCCGGGTTCCCAGCTTGTCTTTGAGGCGGTTGACCTGGATACCCTCGAGCTGACCGTGTTCATCTCTGCGCACGTCTACACAGAAGAGCGTCAGGCCGCGGGAGCCGGAGACGGGTGGACTCACGCCGTCGTCGATGCGCGCCAAAGTCAAGGCCATCTCCGACGTGGTGGCAGAGGTGAACCACTTGACCCCGTGCAGGGTGTACCCGCCATTTAGAGCCGGTCGGGCCAGAGTCTCCGTTCGCCCCACATCGCTGCCACCCGGACGCTCCGTCATCCACTGGCCGGACGTAATGAAGGTCTCAGGGTCATCGCTGAGTAGACGGGGCAGCAGGCGCTGGCGAAGGCCCTCTTCTTTGGAATCCAGGAGCACCCGGGCCGCGGCGTCGGTCATGGCCAGCGGACAGGAATAGATCGCGGAGCTGGCGGAGAAGAGGTAGAGCTTGGCGGCCTGCGCCACCCTTCGATGTGTCCCCAAGTCCGCGTCGTAACCACACGCCACAAGCCGCTTCTGAGCCGCGTAGGCCTTGAGTTTTTTCCAGGCAGCGCTGGTCTGTATCTCATCCACCCGGCGGCCCCACGCATCGTAGGGGACGTGCACGGGCGGACTGGCCTCGGCGGCGGAAGAGAGCTCCAACAGGGCGCCGGCGGTGTCCTTGCCGAGCGCACGAAGTTGGGGTTCAAGGTCTGAGATCACCTCCTGGGGCAGCCGGCGCTTTAGCTCTGCGTGGAGGGGCTGATCGACCAGGAAGAGATCAGGGACTTGGGGGCCAGACTGGATGAACATGGGGCAGAGTCTACATCGCGTGACGGCACCTTGACCCCGCATTGGGTCGGTTCGGGTAGCATTGCCCATGGACTTGAAAGAGAAGCTGCTTGTTCAGCAGATGCAGACCAAGAAAAAGGTCGCAATGGTGCTCATGGCCACGGCTGCGTTGATGTTCCTGGGGGGCATCGCAGGCATTGCTGGCTACGAACTGAGCTTTCTTAGCTGGAAGGCTTTGATGGGTGCGGGGGCGCTCGGACTCGCAAAGGGTGCCTACGATTTACGTGTGGCCCAGAAGACCTTGGACCAACTGTCCTAAGACAGCGCTTTGCGCCTGCACAAGCAACCTGTAGAATGCGCAACCGATCATCTCTTTAGGAGCGTCAATGATTCCCAAGCGGACCGTAATGGAGGTCTTCGAGAAGACCGCCGCCGCCAACTCGTCCAGTGCTGCACTCAAGGTAAAGCGAGCTGGAAGCTGGAAGACCTGGAGCTGGTCTGAATACAGAGACCAAGTGCGCACCGCCGCACGGGCCTTCATGCAGCTTGGCGTGGAGAAGGACCGCGGGGTCTCCATTCTTGGCTACAACTCCCCAGAATGGGCGATTGCAGACATTGGCGCCATCTACGCCGGTGGCTTTCCGGCCGGGATCTACACAACCAACAGCCCGGACCAGTGCAAGTACGTCGCTGAGCACAGCGATTCGCGCGTGGCCGTGGTCGAGAACCAGATGCAGCTCGACAAGTTTCTGGAGATCCGGGACCAGCTCCCCGAGCTCCGGAAGATCGTGCTCATCGAAGGCGAGTCCGACGACGATGGCGTTCTGAGCTGGGCTGAGTTCATGACTCTGGGCGAGCAGACCACCCCCGAGGAGCTGGAGGCGCGCATCGCCGGCCAGACCCCCGAAGACATCTGCACCCTGATCTACACCTCGGGCACCACCGGTGATCCCAAGGCCGTGATGATCAGCCACGACAACATGACCTTCACCGCACAAGCGGCGATGGACTCCTTCGACAGCTACGCCGGCAAGATGCGGCACCGCTTTCTGAGCTACCTGCCCTTCTCCCACATCGCTGAGCAGATCGTGTCCCTGCACTGCCCGGTGATCAACGGTGGTGAGACCTGGTTTGCTGAGAGCATCGAGAAGCTGGGCGACAACCTGCGAGAGGTGCACCCCACCATCTTCCTGGCCGTGCCCCGCGTCTGGGAGAAGATCCAGGCCAAGATCATGGCCGCTGGTTCCAAGAACACCGGAATCAAGAAGAAGATCAGTGCCTGGGCCCGCGCCAAGGGTCTGGAGGGTGGCTACGCCTCCCAGCAAGGCAAGTCCATGCCCATGTTCTGGGGCTTGGCCGACAAGCTGGTCTACTCCAAGGTCAAGGCACAGCTGGGCCTGGACCAGTGTGTGGTTCAGATCACCTCCGCTGCTCCGATCTCCAAGGACACCCTGGAGTTCTTCCTGAGCCTGGGCCTGCCCATCATGGAGGTCTACGGCATGTCCGAGTGCACCGGGCCAGCCACCTTGTCCTTGCCCAACCGCTACCGCACCGGTTCGGTGGGCTTCGTGCTTCCCGGCGGCGAGGTCAAGATCGACACCGACGGCGAGATTTGCATGCGCGGCCGCCATGTCTTTAAGGGCTACCTGAAGAACCCAGAGGCCTCCGCCGAGACCATGGACGACGAAGGTTGGCTGCACTCGGGTGACCTGGGTGACCTGGACGGCGAGGGCTTTCTGCGCATCACGGGCCGCAAGAAGGAGCTGATCATCACCGCTGGTGGTGAGAACATCGCGCCCAACTTCATCGAGGGCAAGATGAAGGCCATTCCGGCCATCAGTCAGTTCGTGGTGGTCGGTGACCGCCGCAAGCACCTGGCCGCTCTGGTGACCTTGGACGAGACCATGCTCATAGAGGTGGTTGCAGCAAGCGGCTCCTCCGCCAAGACCATGGCCGAGGCGTCGACCGACTCCAAGCTGCACAGCTGGTTGATGGAGCAGGTCAACGAGATCAACGGTGGCCTGGCGCGCGTGCAGACGGTGAAGAAGATCTTCATCCTGCCGCAGGATCTGACCATCGAAGGCGGCGAGCTCACTCCGACCATGAAGGTCAAGCGCCGCATCGTGAACAGCAAGTACGCTGAGCACATCGAGAAGTTCTACAGCTGATTGCTGTGGGCTCTGTGACTTGAGCAACGGCGGGCCGGGAGACTGGTCCGCCGTTCTCGTTTTTGGGGAGAGGGCATGTTGATTCTCTGGGCTGGGTTGGCACAGGCAGCGACTTGGACGGTGGACGTCGCAGGTGGAGCCGACTTCACTTCCATCAACGAGGCCATGCTGGCGTCGTCGGATGGGGATGTGATCGAGGTGGCGGACGGGGTGTACGCGGAGCCTGTGTACTTCTCCACCCACGATGTGGATCTAGTGAGCGTTGGCGGCGGCGCTGTCATCGACAGCTCCGGCTACTCCGAGCCCACCGTCACGATGTATTGGAATACCGATGCGACGGAGATGATCGGCTTTGAGTTGATCACCGAAGCGGGAGAGCAGGCCCTCTCGATCAACCAAGCCTCACCAATCATCCGCGGACTGAAGATTTCGGACCACCCAGGCAGCGGATGGGGGCCCCCGCTGATCACGTCAACCGGCGGGGAGCTGACTCTCGAGGACTGTGTGTTCTCAGGCAACACCGGCGGTGAAACGCTGTTGTCCATCGGCGGTGGAAGCGTGACCCTTCGCTCTTGCGAATTCTCCAACAACGCCGGCTATGCGGTCTATGTCCAAGGCTCTCTGTTTATGGAAGACTGCACATTGGAGGGGAATGCAGAAACCTATGGTCTGGTGCGGCAAAGAGACGCTCGAGACCAAGACAATGTTGTGGAACTGGACAACACTCTCTGGCTGAAAAATGCAGGCAGTCTGTTGGACCTAGACGCCGACAGCGTCCGCATCTCAGGTGACGTTTTCCAAGACAACGAACTGGGAGGGGTAAGTATCGAGTCCGCGGGCTTGGTCCAGATCGAGGACGTGATCTTCCAAGGCACCGGATTGGGCATTAGAGCGCAGGACATCGAGATACGAAGAGTGGAGATCACCGACTTCGAAGGCCCCATTGAGACGCGAGATATTGCCGACCTAAGAAGCTTCGGTTCTGTCCTGGTCGAGGACTCCGAGATCAGTCGCAACATCACGCAATCGAAGTTCGCA
>JBLHMA010000396.1:0-5388 GCA_047621545.1 Cognaticolwellia sp.
CAGGGCGAGCTCCCGCAACGCGATGGTGGTTCCACTGGTCAGCCACTCACGCAGCGTGGCGCGGGTGAGACCAGAGAGGGCGCCGGCCATGAGCCGGGCTTGGGTAGAGTTCATGTCCTGGGACAGGGTGCGGGCCATGGCCGCCTCCCACTGGGAGTCCAACTCCAGCTCTGCGGCCAGCAAGGCGGGGTTCCCTGCGACGATCTGGGCCTGCTGGAGCAGCTGTTCGGAGCCCGCCTCGCAGTCGGCTACCAGGGTCAGAAGGGCGCGCTGTACCCGGGTCATCGCTGGAGCCGCAGGGTCGAGCGCCAGCTCTTCTTCAAAGTTCGAGAGCCTACGGTCATGCTCGGGGAAGACCAGGTCGACCTTGGAGGGGAAGTAGCGAAACAGAGTGCGCCGGGACACACCCGCGGCATCGGCTACCTGGTCCATGGTGCTCGACTCAAAGCCTTGCTCCAAGAAGAGCTGAGTGGCGGCCTGAATCATGGCGGCGCGGCTGTGCTGGCGTTTGAGGTCTCGGGTCACAACTGGCACTTAGTGCCAATTGACACTGGGTGCCAGAAAACTTCTAAGGACCTGCTAAGGTCCAAGCATCCATGGAGTCAGAGATGCTGCTTGTCCTCGGCCTTATCGCCTGTGCCTCATCCCCGCCGGAGATGCTCCGCAGCACTGCGACGTCGGACGAAGGCACAAACTCTACCTATTTGGCCTATGTCGACCGCGACTTTGTGGTGGACGCGGTTGGCGAAGCAGAGGTCCTGGCCTGTGAGGCCGCGCTTGTGCCTGGACCCCAGGCTTGCAGGGTGAACTTGGGGCTGTGTGTAGACGTCTTCATCATCCAAGATGGGCCCTACATGATGATTGTGCAGCCCATCAAGTGTGGGGGCGCAGCGATGATCATGCCTGGTAAGGCACGGCCAGAGTCCTGACTTCTGGCGCTACTCTGCCGGTTGATCGAGGGGGCGACCCGCTTCGAAATGAAGGGCGGCGGAATCGGGGGGCTCGGGTGCGACCGCTCGATAGTGGGCGGGCACCCTGCGCATCTCCCAGAGCATCGCCAAGTCGCCCGCCAGCCCGACCGTCGCTGTTGTAAATGGAGCCAACCACAAGGCTCCCCAGCTTGTGTAGAGCATCGGAAACATCACGAGCGGGAGAATGATCGGGCTGGCCAGACCGATTCGGAGTGCCTGAGCGGTGTGGCCGGCCTGCAGGATGGTCGCAGGGAAAACACCCGCCACCCGCTTGAAAGACAGCTTGCTCGCGTCCACTCCGGCCACCCTGAATCCAAAATAGTGCAGCAGTTCGTGGGAGATGACTGTCAGCAGCGCGGAGACCGAGACCAACCCCAAGAAGATGAACAGCGAGACGATGGGGCTGCTGTGCCAATTGTCTACGGCTCGGCTCAGCTGGACAAGCTCAAGCTGCTTGAAGCAGAGCACCGAGAGAACCGAGAGGAATACCGCAGGGACGGCGCGACTCATGTATGAGATGTTGATCCGGATGAGCAGCTCCGGGGTTGAAGTAGCACGGCAGTGCCATGGGGGCGGCTCCGGCTACTCCTCCTGTCGGGGAATGTGGACCGGAACTGTAGACAGCAATCTTGCGCTGTTCAGCACCACCCCAATCGCCCCCAGGTTGTGCAGCAGGGCCCCGAGCAACGGAGAGATCACGCCGCCCGCGGCCAGTGCCAGCATCACTACCGAGAACAGGACCCCGAGCACGGCATTCTGCGTCATCACCGCTCGGCTCTGGGCGGACAATGTGAGCAGCCGTGGCAGCCTGTCCAGGTCCTCCGTCAGCAAGGCCACGTCGGCCCCTCCCAAGGCGACCTCGTTCACGCGTGCACCGATGGCCACGCCTACGTCGGCTCCAGAGAGTGCCAGTGCGTCGTTCACGCCGTCGCCAACCATCATGACCACGCGGCCTTTGGCTTGCTCGGCCCGCACCACATCCAGCTTCTGCTCGGGCAGCACCTGGGCGTGAACCTCTTCGATTCCCAGCTCGGTGGCGATGGCTTGGGCGATGTGCTCCCGGTCGCCTGTGACCAGAACGATGCGCTCAATGCCGGCGTCGCGCACTTGCTGAAGCACGGCGCTGGCCTGCTCCTTTACGGTGTCGGCGATCTGGAAGGAGCCCAGGTAGGTCCTTCCTTTGGCCAGGTGAACACCGCCGCTTGGGTCCGGCTCGTGGGCGGCCCCCAGGCTCTGCAGCCAGTCCGAGCGTCCCAGGGAGAGTTCACCGACCTGAACCCCCCGACCCGGAAGCTCCCGGCTCTCAGGGGGTGGGTCCACGACCAAGCCTTGGGCCCGTGCATGCTCTACCAAGGCCTGACTGACGGGGTGTCGGGATGCAGCAGCGACCTGTGCGGCCTGGGTCAGTAGATCCCCCGGATCCACCCCGGCGGCAGGCTGAATGGCCACCACGCGCAGGCGGTTCTCGGTCAGAGTTCCGGTCTTGTCCAAGAGCAGGGTGTCAACATCGGCCACGCGCTCCAGAAAGCCGGCGTCCTTGATGAGGATCTGCTCCCGGGTGGCCGCAGCAAGCGTGGCGACCATGGCGGCGGGACCAGCGAGCACCAGCGCGGTAGGCGTAGCGACCACCAGTACAGCGATGGCTCGGGCCACGTCTTCGGTGAAGAAGAGCACGCTGGCGGCCAGCACCAAGACCACGGGCAACCATGCGCCGGAGTAGCGCTCCAGCAGGCGCAGCGCGGGGACCTTGGCGCTCTGTAGGTCTTGTAGGAGAGCCACGACACGGCCCAGAACGGTGTCTTGCCCGGCGCCCGTGACCTGGATCTGGAGCAGTCCCTGCAGGTTGATGGTACCGGCAAAGACGGTGTCTTCGGGGCCCACGTCTTCGATTCGGGACTCGCCGGTGATGGGGGCTTGGTCTACCGCGCTGGTACCGCTGTGCACGGTGCCGTCGGCCGGAATGACCTCGCCTGGGCGTACGATGACCACATCGCCGGCTTGCAGATCTGCCGGGTCGACCAGAGAGCCGTCCAAGCGGGTGGCCTGGGAGGCCCGAAGTTTGCGCACACCGGCGATGGCCGCCCGCGCCCCTAGCGCGCTGCGCTCTTCAAAGAGACGTCCAATCTCCAGGACCAAGGGGACCAGGGTGGCGGTGACAAAGTCTCCGGAGACCGCGGCGGCGAGCACCGCCAGGCTGACCAGCTGGTCGGTGAAGGACTTGGGGTCCCTGGATGCCAGGCCCTTGAGTCCGCGCCAGAGCACGGGAACAGCGACAACGGCTGCGGCCAAGGCCTTGATGGCTTCGGTGAACTGGGGGTTGTCGCCGCGCAGCGCGTCCAAGACGAAAGCCAGGCCGAGCAGGCCTGCGCCGGCCAAGTTCAGCAGAAGACGGGACTGGATCTGACGGCGCTCGTTGGCGTCCAGGGTTGGCTGGATCATCGTGGCCCCGAGAGGGTCACACGGAAGTCGGTGTACTCCCGACCTACGGGCGGCGGGATGAAGCGCACCTTGGCGGCGTCGTCCAGGGTGGACTCGATGCGCTCTCGGTACAGACGCTCCGTGACCACGTCGCGGTTGCCCCTGGCCTCGGCCACCAAGCCTTCAAAGGCTGCGGCTTCGCCTCGCGCCTGGGCCAGCAGTGCGTTCGCCTCGCCCTCGGCCCGCCGCACCATTGCGTCCCGCTCAGCCCTGGCTGCGGGGAGTGTGCGCTCCCGGTACTCCTTGGCGGCTTTGAGCTGGGTCTCGGACTGGATGAACGCCGACTGCACGGCGCTGAACTCTTCCCGCACCTGCGTGGGTGGAGACAGATCAGTGAGCTCTACGGCCACCACTTGAATCCCGGAGCCTACGGCGTCCAAGCGAGCTTGGGCACGAAGCTGGGTGGTATCCAAGAGCTGCTTGCGGCCCTCGGCCAGCACGGCGTCCACGGGCATCTCACCTGCGGTGCGCACCAGGGCGGAGATCACGGTGTTGCGCAGCAAGCGTTCGTGGTCAGGTTGGTACAGGGACCAAGCCACCGGATCGGAGATCTGGTAGCGGGCGACCACCACGGCGTGCAGCAGGTTGTTGTCCCCGGTCAGAAGGTAGCCTTCGGTCTCAGGGTCGATGCTGGGCCGGCTGGGGGAGCGATAGCCGCCCTCGCCGCGGTCCCAGTGCAGCGCGCGCATCTCCAGCTCAAAGACGCGCGCGACGGGTACCCGCAGCACTTCGTCCATCGGCTTAGGCAGCGCGATGAGCAGGCCAGGGCCGTGAACTTGTTCGGCGGGAGTGGCACCGGCCAGTGCGCCAAACCGTAGGACCAATGCGACCTCGTCTGGGCCTACGATGCGTACGCCGCTGCCCAGGTAGGCGATCAGCAGCAGCCCCAGCCACCAGTGCAGACGGCCATGGATCCAGTCCAGACCCGCAATGACGGGTGCAGCGAGTCGGCCCGCTTCGGAAGGTCCCTTCTTCACTCCTTGGACTCCAACAGGCTGAAGGGCTCAGTGTCGGTGCGCAGGATCACGGTGGTCTGCTCGCCCACAACCACGTCCAAGGTCTCCAGGCCGCGCAGGAAGCGGTAGAGTTCGGGATCTTTTTTGTGGGCCTGGGCGTAAATGGACGCGGCCTCGGCCTCGCCTTTGCCCGTGATCATTGCGGCCTTTTCCTGGCCCTCGGCGCGAATGCGTGCGGCCTCCAAGTCGGTCTCCGAACGCACCTTGTCGGCTTGCTCCTGGCCCTCTGCCTTGTAGCGGGCGGCGTACTGGTCGCGCTCAGCGCGCATCTGCTTAAAGACGTAGCGCACGTTCTCCTCAGGCAGTGACAGGCGCTGGAAGGCCACTTGGGTGATCTCGATGCCGTAGCGGTCCAGCGCGGTAGGTGCCGTGGCTGCCAGAAGCTCAGCCTCTATGGCTTCCACCTGCAGGGTGGCCGGGTCGGTGGAGACCAGTGCGGCCAGATCGTAGCGACCCATCACGCCGATCTTGGCGTTGGTGATCAGACCGTCCAGCTTGAGCTCGGCCCCCTCCGTGCTGCCCACGGCCTGTACAAAGCGCAGAGGGTCCGCGATGCGCCAAGTGGCGAAGGTGAGCAGGATGACGTTCCGCTTGTCTCCGGTGAGCATCTCGGTGTGGGAGGTCTCAAAGACCCGGGTGCGCTGGTCGACCACGGTGGCCTGATCGATGGGCCAGGGCATCTTCCAGGCCAATCCTGCGTCCTGGACGACGCGCACGGGCTTGCCGAAGCGTGAGATCAGCACGGCGTTGCCCTCGCGCACGGAGACCCCGGTGGCCCAGATCAGCAGCCCCAAGACCGCCGCCAGGCCCAGGCCACGACGCATCCAGTTCAAGGCGCTGCTCTCTTCACTCGCTTGGGTCTCGCTTGATTCCACGCTCACTCCATCAACCAGACGTTGCCGCCGTCGCCTTCAAATCGGGCG
>JBLHMA010000397.1:0-5314 GCA_047621545.1 Cognaticolwellia sp.
AGACTCTGCGCCTGTCCATGGAGCAAGCGCTGCAAGCATTCGCCCAGGACCCACCCATCGCCCAGCTCTGCCAGGCCATGGTGGATCTGGGCTTGGGCTACCTGCGCCTGGGGCAGTCCTCCACCACCCTGAGCCGAGGCGAGGCCCAGCGGGTCAAGCTGGCCACCTGGTTGGCCAAGTCGGGCCCAGCACTGTTGCTCATGGACGAGCCGGACCGGGGCCTTCATCCCCAGGATGTTGTGCGCTTGCTACAGGCCATCGACGCCTTGGTGGAGCGTGGCAGCACGGTGTTGGCCATCTCTCACCACCGCGCGCTCTGGGCTGCCGCCGACCATCGGGTCACCTTGCGGTCCGGCCACGTCGTTCCCACCCAGCCGCTGAGCACCGCTCCTCTGCATGCCAGTCAAGGACCTCGTGCCCTGAGCCAGGCGCTGGACAGCATCCGCTTGCGTGGGGTGCGCACCCACAACCTCAAGAGTCTGGATCTGGACATCCCCCATCGTCAGCTCACGGTGGTGGTGGGGCCTTCGGGCAGCGGCAAGAGCTCCTTGGCCTTCGACACCGTCGCGGCTCTGGCTTGGGGACGCTTCTCCGAGACGCTGCCTTTCCAGATTCGGCGTTTCATGCGGCGCTTGCCGCAGCCAGACTTGGACAGCGCACAGGGGCTGACCCCGGTCGTGGCGCTGCGTCAGGGACTCCCCAAGCTGGGCGCGCGCTCTACTGTGGCCACCCAGAGCGGCCTGGGGCCCTTGCTGCGCCTGCTCTGGTCCAGGGCTGGCCAGGTGGACGGACAGCCCAGCGGACTCAGCGCAGGGCACTTCTCCCCGGACCGGGCTCTGGGCGCCTGTCCGATGTGCGAGGGCTTGGGCGTGGTCCAGCGCTGCACCCCCCAGGGCCTCTTCACCCACCCCGAGCTTCCCATCGCTCACGGCGCGATGCAGGGCACCAAACCCGGGCAGTTCTTTGGGGAGCACGACGGCCAATACATGGCCACACTCCAGGCCGTGTTGCCCGATGTGGATCTGAGCGTTCCCTGGAAGGACCTGCCGACCAGTGCCCAGGACATCGCCTTCAACGGAGCAGGGGAGCAGCAGGTGTCGGTGAGCTGGAAGTTCCAGCGCGGAGATCGGGCCGGGGAGCACCACTTTGAAGGCACCTGGCCAGGGCTCTGCCAGCTGGTCGAGAACGAGGCCAGTGTGCGCGGCCAGCGAAAGAGCGGCGCAGCCTGGAGCGCGCCTCTGCAAGACCAGCCCTGCCCAGACTGCGGTGGCCAGCGCTTGGGTCCCCAGGCCCGGGCGGTCGCGCTCTCCGGCATCAGCCTGCCGCGGTGCATGGCCCGTCCTCTGAAGCAGCTGCCAGGCCTGCTCTCAGAGCTCAAGGACCCAGTGGTTCAAGCCTTGCTGCCGGAGCTGCGCCATGCCCTGGATGACCTGGTGGCCCTGGGCTTGGGACACCTGCAGCTGGACCGGCGCAGCGACACCCTCTCGGGGGGTGAGCTGCAGCGACTGCGTCTGACCGGGGTGCTCCAGTCTGGACTCACGCAGCTCACCCTGGTGCTGGATGAACCCTGCGCAGGCCTGGATGAGCAGGGTGTTTTGGCTCTGATCCAACGCCTGCGTGGCCTGGTGGCCCAGGGGAACACAGTGCTTGTGGTTGAGCACCGGCCCGCCCTGATCACGGCGGCCGACCACATCATCGAGCTTGGGCCTGGGGCCGGTCCGCTGGGCGGCGAGCTCTTGCTGCAAGGCCCTGCCAGCCAGGTGCTCGCAGGTCAGGGGCCCACTGCCCAAGCGCTGCGCGCACCCCAGGCTGTTGGCGGTGGGGTGGGTGCCCCCGGGCTCTGGATTCGGGGCTGCACCGCGCCGGGTTTGAATGGGCTGGATGTGCGCCTGCCGGCGTGGGGCTTGGTGGCTCTGACCGGGCCCAGCGGCAGCGGCAAGAGCAGCCTGATGGAGCGGGTGTTGCAGGCGTCGTTCTTGGCAGGCGAGGCGGTGGGGTGTGCGGAGATCAAAGGACTGGAGCGCTTTGCAGCGCTGCGTTCGCCCGGTGTTTTCACGGGCAGTCTGACCTCGCCGTTGGACACGCTGCGCTTGATGGCGCCCTTGCAGAAGGCCTTCGCCAAAGCCGGGGCAGAGGGGGGGGTGGCCAAGCGTGCCTTCTCCTTCCGCAGTCCTGCCGGGCGCTGCCCCGCCTGCCATGGCCGTGGAGTGGAGCGGGTGGCGATGGACGCTCTGGCAGACCTGGAGCTTGGCTGTGTGGTCTGTGATGGGCGCCGCTACCGGCCCGAGGTGCTCGCGGTTGAGTGGAAGGGCTTGAGCGTGGATCGGCTCTTGGCCTTGCCTGCCAGAGAGCTCGTCGAGGTCTTGCCGGTGGGGACTCTGCGGGATGGCGCCCATGCCATGCAGCGCGTGGGACTGGGACACCTGAGCTTGGGACGCCGCGGCAGCACTCTGTCTGGCGGAGAGGCCCAACGCCTGCGCCTGGCGGAGAGCCTGCTCTTTGGTGCGCATCCAACTCTGCACCTGCTGGAAGAGCCGGGCCGGGGGCTGCACGAGTCGGACCTGCAGGGTCTGTTGGGGATCTTGGCAGAGCTGGGGAACAAAGGGGATCTGGTTGTTGTGAGCACCCACAGGCAGCGATTGATCTCGGCCGCTGGGCAGGTGCTAGTCTTGGGTTGATGGGTCACGGATACGCCATTTTCTCCGATTGAGGGGCCATCCAAGTTGGAGCTCAGACCTGAGTGGTGTCATACTTCGTTCAAAGGTTGAACAATGTCGGTGCTTTGGTTCTTGAGTGTGTTGGCTTGCAAGGATCAGGAGTCCACGCCGGTTGACTCAGACACGGCTGCTCAGACCGATCTCAGCGCTGGGATCGTGCCGCTCTTCAACGCGGACACCACGCTGGAGGGGGAGCTGACCTTCGTGCGTGAAGACGGGGCCATCGTCACGCGCTTTGCCGACCGAGGTCGGGACCGACACGCCCGCGAGGACGAGTTCCAGAGCTACGACCACTACCTGCCGCTGTACTGGGAGTATCGGACCGCGCGGGTGCAGATCGTGGACACCTTGCCGGCCGGGGGCGGCAGCATCGAGATCTCCATGGTCAGCGAGTGGCAGCTCAGCGTTCCTGAGTTTCGTGCTTGGTACTTGGGCACCGGAACCGTGGCGACCTATGGCGGCAACTACGCCAACTCGGTGGTCACAGAGGGGCCTGGAACCTACGACGATGACCACGAAAAAGTCAGCGATACCGGCACGCAGTACCGCTACACCTTGAGCATCGACCACGCCATCACGGTGGACGGCGCTGTGGTGGACTTGGCGGCCGGGCAGTTCATGGAGTTGGAGCTCTCTCAGTTCCTCCAAGGCGTGCCCAGCGGCCGGGCGAACTACTACGGAACCGCCATCCTGTACGAGGTGGGCGTGGGCGGATTGGTGCCTTGGTACGCCGATCTTGCCAAGCGTGAGAACTCCGAGAAGCTGGACGAGAGCGCCTGGTTGGGGGGCCGCACGACCTTGCCCTACCAGTACTCGGATGAGCCCGACAACCCCTACATGCAGATGGCCACCAACCTGGCTCCTTGGAACGGGCAGCCCTTCGTCTTGGGCCGACGGGTTCACCACAGCAGTATGGTCGATGGTGGCCATGACGAGAGCGACGAGAATCCAATTTTCACCGAGGTTGTGGGGTTGGCCGGCCCGCTCTACATCAATGAATCTTGCGATGCGTGTCACACTCGGAACGGCCGCGCGTCCATCGTTGGCGAGGGGCAGTCTCTGGACAAGTGGGTTGTGAAGGTGGGCACTGAAGACGGCTCCCCCGACCCCTTGATCGGTCGCGTCCTGCAGAGCGCCAGCACCAGCTCCGAGAGCGAGGGCACCATCTATGTAGAACAGTGGCTGGGCACTGACGATGGCCTTCGACGCCCGGTATACGGTTTTGAAGGCGCTCAACCGAGCCACTTTTCTCCACGCCTGAGCCCTGCCTTGATCGGTCTGGGGCTGCTGGAGGCCCTGGCTGAGTCCACCATCCTGGAGTGGGAGGACCCACAAGACCAAGACGGCGACGGCATCTCCGGACGCGCACAGGTGGTCACGGACCCAGAGACCGGCGACCTGCGCCTGGGACGCTTTGGCTGGAAGGCCGCTGCAAGCAGCTTACGGCACCAGATCGCCTCGGCATTGAACACAGACATGGGCGTGATGACCTCGGTCATGCCAAGCCCCGACTGCGGGGTGGACCAGCAGGACTGTGGCAATGAGACTGGGGCCGAGCTGGACGAGGAGAGCTTCGACAACCTGGTCCGCTACATCGCGCTCTTGGGCGTGGGGGCCCAGCAGGACATCGACAACGCCGAGGTGCAAGCCGGTCAGGCGCTCTTCAGCGATGTGGGCTGCGAGAGCTGTCACCGCGCGACCATGACGACCAGCGAGAACCACCCCTACAGCGAGCTGCGCAGCCAGACCATCCACCCCTACAGCGACCTGTTGCTGCACGACATGGGGCAGGACATGGCCGACAACCTGGGGGAGGGGCAGGCCACCGGGTCTGAGTGGCGTACGACCCCGCTCTGGGGGCTTGGACGGAGCGCCTGCGTGACGGGAGGCTTGGAAGGGTCCGCTCAGAGCGAGGTCTGTGTGCCCGACGCCAACTACCTGCACGACGGCCGGGCCCGCAGCCTAGACGAGGCTGTTCGTTGGCACGGTGGAGAAGGGGATTCATCCCGCTCGGCCTACCTAAACCTGGATGATGATGAGCGCGCTGCTATCGTGCGCTTCTTGGAGAGCCTGTGACACACACTGTACTTCTTCTTGCCCTTGGCCTCTTGGGCTGTGTTCTTGGGTCTGGAACCGTAACCACAGGGCCATCCACACCCACGGATTCCGGCGAAGCTCCGGAGGAGGAAACTCTGGAAAACCGTCTGAGTAACGGCGGCTTTGAGCAAGGCGAGAGCTGGTGGCGGCCCTCGGGCTATGCCAACCATGCCTGGTCCAAGAATGGCGATGCCATTCACGGAAGCTCCGCGACTTTCCAGGCCTTGGAGGGAGAACGTGCCCAGAAGATCTGGGGCTTTTACAGCGGGTCCGTTCCCAATGACGCCGAGCACGGTCTGAGCCTGGGGGAGCTGAGCGAAGGCGACAGCCATGTGTTCAGCATTCAGGCTCTGACTCCGAGCGATGACGGAGTGGACGGGGGCAGCGCTGCGCGACTTTTTGTGCGTTACCGGGACGCCGCAGGAACGGTCTTGGAGGAGCGCTCAAGCGAGTCGGTGAATCAAGACACCGAGCGAGATACGTGGCAGGAGCTGCGCATT
>JBLHMA010000398.1:0-5309 GCA_047621545.1 Cognaticolwellia sp.
CCTTTCGGCTCCGTTTGATGGATGCCATCTCGTGAGCGCCACGACCTTGGACTGGTTGGTCGTAGGCGGGGGAATTCACGGGGTCCATCTCACCGTTCAGCTGCTCTCGCAGGCCGGTGTGGAGGCGGAGCGCATTCGAATTCTCGATCCTGCTCCGCGCCTGCTCGAGTCTTGGCGGAGGCGTTCTCGCAACACGGGGATGCGCTTTCTACGGTCCCCAGCGGTGCACCACCTCGACGTTGATCCCTGGGGCCTTCTGAGCTTCGCGGGAGCGAACCGACGTGGACGAGGGGCGGCTAAAGGGCTCTTTGCCTCACCTTACGAGCGCCCCTCCGTCGCGCTCTTCGCCAAGCACTGTCAGAAGGTCATCGACGACTATGGGCTCTCCAAGCTCCACATCCAAGACAAGGCGTCTAGGATCGAGTTGGGCTGTGATCACGCATTGGTGCATCTAAAGTCTGGTGCCGCTCTGCAGGTAAGTCGGGTGGTCCTGGCGATGGGGGGCGGGCCGACCCGTTGGCCTGCGTGGGCCCGAGCGCTGAAAGAGCAAGGGCACCGCGTCCAGCATGTCTTCGAGGCGGACTTTGTCCTGCGGCCCAAGAGCTGGCCCAAGCGGGTCGCTGTCATTGGAGGGGGAATCTCTGCGGCGCAGGTGGCGCTCCGTTTTGCGGATGGTGACCATGAGGTGCACCTCTTTTCTCGACACGAACTCGAGAAGCAGCAGTTTGACAGCGACTCAGGGTGGGTTGGGCCCAAGAACATGCGTCGCTTCACCGAGACCCAAGATCTAGCCGAAAGGCGGGCAATTATCCAGAAGGCTCGGCACACCGGGTCGCTGCCGCCGGATGTTTATCGGGAGGTCCGTGCTGCGATTCGAGCGGGCAAGGTGCACTGGCATCTGGGTGAACTGCAAGCCTCGGGCAGTGGGGACGTCATCGAGATGACGGTGAAGGGCCACTCGACGGGCGTCGACGCCGTTCTGCTGGCTACCGGATTTGAGAGCGCTCGCCCCGGGGGAGACTTGATAGACAGCTTGATTGAGGACCACGCCTTGCCCTGCGCCGCCTGTGGGTATCCGGTCTTGAATTCTCGCCTGCAATGGCATCCCGCAGTCTTGGTCACCGGACCCTTGGCGGAGCTCACGCTGGGCCCGGTCTCTCGCAACATCGTTGGCGCACGCCGGGCAGCGGAGTGCATCGTCGCCGTTGATCGAACAGGGTGAGGCTGCCGCTCTCAGCGACGCTCAGGGCTGCGCCTGGAAGCCCTTCACGATGTCCTTTGGCTGGGTCTGAGGCGCAAAGCGGTTCACGATGGTGCCGTCTTTGGCGACCAGGAACTTGGTGAAGTTCCACTTGATCCCCTTAGAACCCAAGAGCCCGGGGGCCGCTTTCTTGAGTTGCTGGAAGGCCGCGTGGGTACCGTTACCGTTCACGTCGATCTTGGCGTGCATGGGGAAGCTCACGCCGTAGTCGATCTGGCAGAACATCTTGGATGTCGGTCTCGCTGCCCGGCTCTTGTTTTCTGAACTTGTTGCAGGGGAATCCCAGAATCTCCAACCCCTGGTCGGCGTACTGCTTTTAGAGCGCCTCCAAGCCCTCGCATTGTGGTGTGAGGCCACACTTAGAGGCTGGTTTGACGATGACACAGCTGGACTTGGGTTCAACGCGGTTCACGGAGCTGAATCAACCCTTGCAGACGCTCCGGCCCTCATTCGCCAGGAACGTCCCGCCAGCTGCATCCCTGCGTGTTTTCCGGGCCGTCCAGCGCGCACTCCCACAGCGCCTGGTAGTCGCTCTCCATGCTGCCGGGGTCGTCGGGCGGCATGCGTGCGTTGATGTCCCAGGGTTCTGCGAAGTCCTCGCCAAACTGCCGCACGTCGACGTAGCGATGGCATTCCAGGCAGCCGTTGCCTTCAATGTGGATGCTGCGCAGGCGGTCGTTGCCACGCGTGCGCCGTTCAAACGCGTCGCCGATCAAATAGTAGGCCGAGTCGGGACCAGAGACCTCGGGGACGACGCGCTCGCCGTCATCGGCCATGGCACCGTCGATGTAGGGACTGTGGACAAAGGCATCTGCGCCATGGCAGCTCCAGCAGCGCTGCAATGCGACCGCGCCGGGAGCCTTCCAGACGGCGGCATAGTCGGAGTCTCCTGGAGCGGGGAGCAGGCCCTGAACCGTGCCTGTTTCGACTGTCAACGCGTCGCTCTGCTGGGAAACCTCGAACACCGTCTCGAAGAAGCAGGTCGCGCCAGTCTCGGGGTTGTGCCCTATGAGCTGGACCATGTCGTCGCCGTTGCGACACAGGAATGTCCACACAGCGTCTTCGGTGTCGATCCGACCGACACGGGTGCCAACCCGGCAGTTGGCGTCTGCGATGGCAGGCTGGTCGCATTGAGTGCCCGCCTGGTGCTGGTCGACCTCGATCCCGTCAAGCAAGATTGGCACGACCGCGCCGTCCGTGCATTGGAAGCTTGGGATCGGCCCGAGCTCGGTCTCGCACTGTCGAGCGTGTTCATTCGTGGTGTTGCAGCTGGTGAATAGGAGCAAGACCAAGGGAACGCAGCCGGCGCCGAATCGAGCAGGGATTCTCATGGTCCATTTCTTAGTAAGCCGCAGCCGATTGCGCACTCGATCAAGCCATCTCTTCTTCTATGCTGGGTGGAGTCGTATCAACGGAAAGACAGCACTATTCTGCCTTTTTGAAGGATGGGCGGTCCGGTCTCTGGTCTGTGGGTGGTCGGTGGTCTGCCCAATGGATGGGGTGTCGCTTAACGTGCGTTAAACGCCATGAAAGAACAGGCGGGTCTCTGTCGGGACCCGCCTTGGCTTGTCCCAAACAGCGTCTACCGCTGCTTTGTAGTGCGCAGGCCCCAGGCTCTCGTTGAGCCTCACGGATTTCACTTCCAGCATTCGCCCAAGGCCAGGGTCCAGCCCCCCATGCTGGGCCAATCCTTCTCCGTCCAATTCAAACAATCCACCATTTGAAGCCATCGTTCTCACGTTCAAGATCTGGACGCAATCCCGGCACGTTCGCGATCGTGGTGACCTGTCTGCGACTCCAGCTACCGCTCTTGCGGACTGTTCTGACTGAGGGTTTTCTCTACAGCTGCGCCTGAATGTCCTTCTCGATGTCCTCGGGCTTGGTCTGAGGCGCAAAGCGGTTCACGATGGTGCCGTCTTTGGCGACCAGGAACTTGGTGAAGTTCCACTTGATCCCCTTAGATCCCAAGAGCCCGGGGGCCGCTTTCTTGAGCTGCTCGAAGACGGCGTGGGTGCCGCTCCCGTTTACGTCGATCTTGGCGTGCATGGGGAAGCTCACGCCGTAGTTGATCTGGCAGAACTCTTGGATGTCCGACTCGGTGCCAGGCTCCTGGCTGCCGAACTGATTGCAGGGAAAACCGAGTATCTCCAGGCCTTGGCCCGCGTACTGCTTGTAGAGCGCCTCCAGGCCCTCGTACTGGGGAGTCAGGCCGCACTTGGACGCGGTGTTGACGATGAGCAGCACCTTGCCTTGGTAGGCGCTCAGATCGGTGGTGTCGCCGGCGAGGGTGCGGACTGGGGTGCTCAGGTCGAGTTTGGCCATTTTTTCGGGCTCCTGCAAGGGGGGGGCGGCTGTATCCCAATGGTGGGGCCGACTGGCTTCTTGGGATAGTCCCAAGGGCCTACAGGTCAAGGAGCCCACATGGGGTCTGTTCTTGCACTCATGGTGATGATCTTCGTTGCATACGTGATCGTCGTCGCTGGGGGCACCGCCTACGAGATGACCGGTCTGGACCGCGATACCTCGCGTTTTCAGGCACTCTCTGCCTTTACGGGAACGGGCTTTACGACTCGGGAATCCGAGCGTGTGATCCGCCATCCCTTGCGGCGCCAGATCACGATTGGACTGATCATTTTTGGCTACGCAGGGACCGCGACCGTGGTGGCTACCTTGGTGCGCTCCGTGGACGTGGACTCGGCTGGGCAGACCGCGTTGAATGTTGCGGTGCTCATCGTGGTCGCGGTGGGCTCCTTCCTGGTCGTACGCCGCGGCCTGCTCCGTTTCTTGGACGCGCCCCTTCGCCGCTGGATAGCCCAACGTTTTCCCCATCAAGCCGTGCACAGCCACGATGACCTGCTCATCGTCTCGCCTGGCTACGGCATCTCCAAGGTGGCCATCAATCCACGCTCTGGTTTGGCGGGCCTACAGCTGCGCAAGAGCGGTCTTCGAGGCAAACGCTTGACCGTGCTCAGCGTAGAGAACCCCGACGGCGTGAACCCGGTCCCACACCCCGATCTGGTGCTGCAGGAAGGGGACCAGCTGATGTTGTACGGAGAGCTTCGGCAGATCGAGGGGCTCTTTGGGTAGAGCGCTCGGGTGCTCAGGTTCCGCTCTCTCAGATTCCAGATCGCTTGATCACAGCGTCCAGCCGCTCCCGGGCATCCGCCTGACTCTCCCGCCACCAAGTCGTGTCCAGCAGACCCCTGCGCAGGTTGCCCGGTTGACCAATCCAGCGCCCCCGGACCATCAGGCCCCACAGTGCGGGCTGGGTCTGTCCGTAGCAGAGCGCCTGGAGCGCATCGGTGCCAGGCCAGAGGGAAGGAGCACTGAGATCCACGACCTGCAGATTGGCCCAGCGCCCGGCCTCGATCACGCCGACAGGCATGTCAGGGTGCAGGTTTCCCGGCGTCGAGGTCACACTAGCCAGCAGCTCGACGTTCCCCAAGCGCTGCCCCAGGGCCACGGAGCGCGCTGCCCGCAGAGCCTTGAGCTTGGCCGGGTCAGGCGTGCGCACAAAGTCCGCCAGCGCCTGTCCGTGGCTGACCCCAAATCCTGGCCCGCTGGCCATCATGCGCAGCTCGGCTTGGGGGTCCATGGTGTCGTTGCAAGAGCCAGCATCCGTTCCGAGAACAACCGGCAGACCTAAGGTACGCCACCGCTCAACTGGGTTGGGAAAGTCGAACTGACTCTGGGCTGCCGGGCAGTAGCCCAAGGTGTGTCGATCCCCGTCCAGGAGATCCAGCTCAGCCTCTGAGAGGTAGAGCGCGTGCACCATCAGCAGGCGGATGTCGGCGTCCAACAGGCCGTTCTGGGCCAGCATCTCCACGGGGCCGCAGCCGTGGTGGGCCCAAGAGCGCTCCAACTCCTCGGCGCTCTGGGCGATGTGAAAGTGCACCGGCCAGCCGGTCTTGACCGCCAGATCCCGGCAGCGGCGCCACAGAGCAGGGGAGACGGTGTCCGTGGCGTGGGGGGCGATGACCGGCACGATGCCACGTGCGGCCCACTCGGGGGTGTCCAAGGCCGTCAGCTCAGTGAAGTGCTGCTCCAG
>JBLHMA010000399.1:0-5304 GCA_047621545.1 Cognaticolwellia sp.
GCCCGGCCCAGGTGCTCGAACTGAAGCACGGAGGAAGTGATCGAGATCCCGCGGGTCTTCTCCATCTCCATCCAGTCCGAGACGGCATGCCGGCTGGCTTTGCGCGACTTGACGGAGCCGGCCAAGTGGATCGCCCCACCGTAGAGCAGCAGCTTCTCGGTCAAGGTGGTCTTGCCTGCATCCGGGTGAGAGATGATGGCAAAGGTGCGGCGGCGCTCGGCCTGGGTGGTCAGCTCGGACATCCGGGCTCCTGTGGGCGATGCGCGCGGAACTATGTCGCAGGGGGCGCCTCGTCCAGAAAGCATGGCCTCGCTGGCGCTTGACAGTTCAGGGTTGCTGCGTGACAAGTGCCGCCTTGAACCGGGATTTTTCATGCCAGTGCTGCTCTCTTCCTTGCTCCTCCCCTCGCTGCTCGGTTGCGGCATGATGGAGGCCCAAGCCAAAGCAGGGACGAAGGCCTTCCTCTTTGCGCCGGGCGAGCAGGTCGTGGTCACGGTGAATGGAGAAGACCCTGCGACTCTAGACACCTACGTGGGGCTGTCCCTTGGGCCTGGCGTCCACACCATCGCAGTGGAGGGCGGCCCACAGGTCAGTGTCACCCTGGAGCCCTTCGACGAGCTGGTCGTTCCCCTGGTTGAAGACCAGTGTTTCATGTCGCTCAATGTGTCCATCTCAAAGTACGGAAGTGGCCAGAGTGCCCCCAAGTTCGCCGGACGCATGCAGCGCAGTGCTCCCTTTGCGTTGCCCAAGGGCCACTACCACTCCGAGGCGGCCCTTCCGGACTCCATCACCTCGGGTCAACAGGTCTTCTTGCTGCGCAGCACGCTCTGCTATGTCGTGGACGATCTGGAGTTTGGGACGACCGGACGAGTCACGCGAGAGGACGGGAGTGTGGATGCGGTGGCGGGTGCGCTGGCGCTGGTTCGGCGGGCCTCGTGTCCCAGCAATGGCGAGGACCCAGGTGCCTGGTGCACGGCGCTGCAGGGGTGGAATGACGGCGTGGCGAGCCCCTTGCCCAAAGCGGCGCAGGCCTTCTTGGGGCAGAGCGTCCGGGCGGACACAGGACCTGTTGGGCCTGAGCGGGCGCCGGACAACACCCTCTTTGCCGCGCCCTTGCCCCTCTCGATTCTCTCACTCAACGGGAGTGGCCCCGTGGGGGAGTTGAGCTCTGTGGCAGCCGAGAACGAAAAGGAGACGGAGGAGCTGGACTCGGTCGCGCAGGCGGTCGGGGATCGGCTCAAGGCGCGCTCCGAAGTTCTCTCAGTGACCGCGGGCATGGCCGGACATCTGGAGGGCCAAGCCTCTGGAGCGGCGCTGCCGCTGACACCCATCGGTCCCGGGTGGCGCCTGAATGGGGCCGAAGTGCGCAGAGTGGGGGAGTTCTGGGTGAGCGTGGCGCCGTATTCTGAGGGTGGCGGGCATCTCGTCTCGGTGCACACCGCCTATGCGCAGCTGCCGAACTGACCGGTCCCGTGGAGCCGCGCTGGAACCTCGTATTGGAGTCCGCTTCGGAGCCCTCTCTGGGTGCACGTCCTTTGCACCCAGCCGATGGCCCGCGGTTGGTTAAAGGGCGGCGGTGAAGACGCCCATTGCCCAAGACATCTCTCTGCCCGACCTCCTCAAGGCCAGCCTCTGGCTGGGGTTGAGCGCCGGCTCCATCGAGTTCTTCCTACGCACCGAGCCGCGCTTGGGGTTGGGTTTCTTTGATCAGCTGCTCTTCAGCGTCATGGCCATGGGCAGCAACCTCGCCGTGGCCCTGCTTGCGGCCGGCGTCGCGGCTCTGACCACCAAGTTGCCCTACCTGGGCAAGCGAAAGATCGGCTTTGTCGTGGGGAGTCTGCTCGGGCTCCACATCGCTCTGTACTACCGCTTCGCAGTGTCGCTCAATGAGTCCCTTCGCAACCCCATGTTGCTGCTGGGGCTCGCGGCCCTCTTCGGCATGGGCATGCTGGTCGGCGTGACCTTCAACAAGCACATCGCGCCACGGGTGAAGTGGGCGGGGCTGCTCGGCTTGCTGTGTTTTTGGGGCGGCTTTATAAAGGGCATGCCCGTTGGACCCGACCAGACCTCGGATGGGCCCAACGTGCTCCTGATCACCTGGGACACCACCCGGCCTGATCGCCTGCAGCCCTATGGCGGTCCGGCCAAGACCCCCGTCCTTCAACGTCTTGCTGACGAGGGTGCGCGCTTTGAGCAGGCCATCGCCCCGGCTCCCCTCACCGAGCCCTCGCACTTGGCGTTGCTGACGGGCAACCGGACCACCACCACTGGCGTCCTCTCCAACGGCACGAAGATCGGTGAGCAGCCAGCGATGATCCAGTGGTCCTTTCAGCAGATGGACGCGCGCACAGGTGCCGTGGTCTCCGGCTTTCCCCTTCACGGACGCTACGGCTGGTCCGAGGGCTGGGATGTCTACGACGACGACTTTGGCAGCGTGCCCGCCATGCACCGCCTGACCTTGGTCAAGTTGGCCGATGAGTTCTTGCTGCCCGCGAACACGCTGCGAGAGCGGAAGGGAGACTCGGCCGTAGACCGATCCCTGCGCTTTCTCAAGCAACACGAGCGCGGTCGTTGGTTTCTGTGGGTTCACTTCTTCGACCCCCATGCCCCGTACGAGGTCAGCGATCTCGCCTCGGCACCCACCGACGGGGAGCCCCTGGACCTGCCCGGCTACTGGCCCCCTCCCCACAAGCGCATCACCTCCACTGACTGGCTGACCCAGGCTTATGACGATGAGTTGGCCTACACCGACCAGCTCACCGGAGAGCTGATCTCCTGGCTGGAAGTTCACGCGCTGCTCGAGAACACCTTGGTGGTCATGACCGCGGACCACGGCGAGTCCCTGACCGAGCACGGCGTGCTCTTCGATCATGGCGACGACCTGTACGACCCCTCCCTGCGGGTGCCCCTGATTCTGCGTGGCCCTGGCGTTGAGCCTGGAACCGTCGTGCCCTGTCAGCTGTCCACCATCGATGTGATTCCGACCATTCGCCAGCTCGCTGTCTTGCCCGCCTACGAATCCGATGGCGCGCCCTTCACCGAGTGGCTGCAAGGCACGATGTGCTCGGACCGGCCGGTGCTCTCCAGTACCATTGGGGCCCGCTTTGTGGAGGAGCCTCCGGTGGACCTGTCCCTGCGCACCCCCGAAGCCAAGTACATCCGCATGGGCCAGGACCGTGGCGTGCGTCTCTACGACTTGATTCAGGACCCTGACGAATCCAGAGACTTTTCTGCTGAGCGCCCCGAGGACGTAGATCTCCTCGCCGATCGCATGGACGCGGTCTTGGACGGGAAAGAGGTCATCATAAAGGGCCCTGAAATGGACGCTCAGACACTCGAGGCCCTGCGCGCCTTGGGCTACGTGGAAGACTGAGTGGAGCTGCTTCGCGCCCCATCTCGTCGCTGGCTTCGCACCATCCAGCTGTCCTTTGGCTTGGGCTGGCTGGCGGGCGCCTTTGAGATGGTGGAGATCGTCTCCACTCTGAGCCTCTCTCTGAGCGTGGGGGAGGGGGCTCTGTTGGCCCTGGGCTGCTCTCTCAGTGGCGCGATCGTGGCCATGTGTGTGGCTGTGCCAGTAGGCATCGTGATGCAGCTGGTGGCCAAGGACTGGCGGGACTCGGTGTTCATCTCGGCCGCCTGTGCTGCGGTGGCCTTCTTCTTGAGCGGCTTCTACCTCTGGCATGCCGCCGGCAACCTCTTCGCTATGGGCCGCCTGCCCAGCGTCTTGGCCATGGCCGCCTGCCCCATCGGTGTTGCGGGTGTGGTCTGGTTCAACGCTGGATATTGGGGGCGTCGAGAGGAGCTGGGGGGGGAGAGCAAGCTCGGCTGGACCGGCTTTGCCCTGATTGTGGGCGCTGTGATTGGAGTCGGCGCCGGCGCCTCGGGGGCCAACCAGAGCTACGGCAGCGCACGGGCCCTGGAAGGGGATCCCAACGTGCTGTTGGTGACCTTGGACACCACCCGGCGCGACCACATCTCCGCCTACGACAACGCCCGTGCGAACACCCCAAACCTGAAGCGCCTTGGTGAAGAAGGCGTGGTCTTTTTGGACGCCGTCACGCCCCTGCCTGAGACCGGCCCCAGCCACGCCAGCATGTTCACCAGCCTGCACCCTCTGCGCCATCGGGTCTTGAGCAACGCGGATCCACTGGAGCGCGGCTACGTCACGGTGGCGGAGCGCCTGGAAGACGAGGGCTACGCGACCGGGGCCTTCCTGAGCAGCTTCGCAGTGAACAAGCGCAGCGGCCTGGACCAGGGCTTTCAGGTCTACGACGACGACTTTGTGCCCGGCTTGCGCGGCTGGTCGCGCATCCTCTTGGTCCAGTACACCTTGCGCGGCGTGATGGCCTCGGGACAGCCACACTTGGTGCCTTGGCTGCTGGAGCGCTCCGGTCAGCAGACGGTCGATCTCGCCAGCGGCTGGATCCAGGACCGCGGCACCCGACCTTGGTTTGCTTGGGTACACCTCTTCGAGCCCCATGCCCCCTATGAGAGCCCAGATGCCCTGGTAGACCACCGGGCTCTGCTCTCGGATCCCCACCACAACTTCACCCCCGAGGAAGTGGCCGAGCTTCAGCGCATCTATGCCTTAGAGGTTGAGCAGGTAGACGCCCTGGTGGGGCAGCTCATGGAGCTCCTGGACCGCACAGACTCGGCCCAGCGCACTCTGGTGATTGTGGTCGGCGACCACGGTGAACAGCTCGGCGAGCACGGGATCTTCTTCCACCACCACGGGCTCTACGACGAGAGCATCCAGGTGCCGCTCATCCTGCGCTACCCGCCGCTAAAGACCCATGTAAAGCGCGTCCCCCAGCAGGTTCGTGTGATGGACGTCGCGCCGACCATCCTCAAGACCATCAAGCTGGACCCCATGGAGCCTACGGAAGGCGCCGAGCTCTTGGGCTACGCCTTGGGTGTTCGCAAAAAGTCCCTGGTCTGCGACTTGGTGGGCCGTAGCGGCCCGGTTCTGGGCAGTGGGTGTCTGGTGGGCTTGCGCACGACCTCGCGCCAAGCGGTGGCTGAGGGGGAGGAGCAGAATCCTGAAGAGCTCCGGGTCAAGGTGATCTTTGACGCAGAGGGTGCTGTGGAGTTCTACAACCTCGGCGAGGATCCCATGGAACTGGAGAACCTGGCATCCCAGCAAAACAACGCGGTCAACGCAGCCCGTGTCCGCGCCGAGGCCAACTTGAAGGACTTTGAGTGCGAGGCCGTAGAACTCCCGGCTTGGGAGCAAGAGGCCCTGCGGTCTCTGGGCTACTTGGAGCCTTGAGCGCGCCACAGCAAACGCCCACCGCATCCACGAGG
>JBLHMA010000400.1:0-5287 GCA_047621545.1 Cognaticolwellia sp.
AGGAAATAACGGCGACCACAGAGCGCATCGCCGGTGGTGCTTTTGGTCACACTTCTGAGCTCAAGGCAGCTCGAGAGCTGGGTGACCTTGCGGGCGCTCTGAATGTCTTGAGCGTTTCCTTGGCGGGGTACCGGGCACGAACGCGGGCGCAGGTCGAGGACCTGGAGCAAGCCAATCAAGAGCTGCAGGCTGCACAAGAGGAGCTGATCCGTGCCGCTCGCCTTGCCAGCGTTGGCGCGCTGGCTGCAGGAATCGCTCATGAGGTGGGCAATCCGCTGGCTGCAGTGGTCGGCTACGTTGAGTTGCTGGCTGATGGAGTCGGGGACCAGGGCTTGGAGCAGGACCTGCTCGCGCGCACCCAGAAGGAGGTTGGCCGGATCCACAGGATCATTCGAGAGCTCTTGGACTATGCTCGGCCGCAGCCTGGACGCAAAGTCCAACGTGCGCCGCAGGAGGTGTTGCAAGACGCACTCGACACCGTGCTGCCGCTCCCCGGATTCCAACATGTTCGGCTGAGTGCTCATGCAGACCCGGCCCTGCCGTGGGTTGTCGAGGAGGAGGGCCGCCTGCACCAAGTTCTGCTCAACCTGCTCCTCAATGCCAGGGATGCCCTGGATGGCGCAGGTGAGGTACGCCTGCAGGCTGAACTCCAAGATGACGGGTTCCTACGCTTTAGCTGCGTGGACTCAGGACAGGGCTTTTCAGAGGCCGTCTTAGATCAGGTATTCGAGCCCTTCGTCAGCACAAAGGAGGCAGGGAAGGGGACGGGGCTTGGTCTGGCGACCTGCCAGCGAATCGTGGAGCTTGCGGGCGGGCAGATCCAGGCGCTGAATCGGGTGGAGGGGGGCGCTGAATTGCGTTTTTCATGGCCTGCAGCCGAGTGATGGGAGAGCTGAACTTTGGCGTGGTTCCTTGGGTTCTGGGTGCCGTGATGCTCACTGTGGCCGCCTTCCGGCTCCGTGGACTCAAGCCCGACTGGACCCATGGTGTGGTTCTGTTCGTTGCGCTCCTCGCCTCGGCGGTGGTTTTGCCGCTCTCAAGGATCGTTGTTGAGGGACATGAGGCGGAGTACCTGGAGATCCTTCTGGGGCAGCGGGGTCTGGACGCTGGAGATGCGGCGGGCATGCCTGGGATGCAGTTCTTGCTTTGGGGCTTGGGGCGCCTGGGGGTCGGAGAGCAGGGGGCTCAAGCCGGATCGCTCCTGTTTGGCGGCCTTGCCTGTATGTCTTGGTCGGCCGCGGTCGGGCGTCTTGCGGGCCGTTGGGTTGGGCTGGCTGCTGGTCTGAGCTTGGCGCTTTGGGGGAACCTGGCTGCGTGGTCGAGCTCTGTCTACAACGTGGTGCTCCCTTTCTTCTTCGTCTGTTTGGCCTTTTGGGCTCTGAGCCTCCTCTTGGATGGAGAGGAGCCTGTTGGGGCAGGCCTGCTGGCCGGTGCCGCTGCGGGGCTGGCTGTGTCGCTACGCTTAGATACCCTATGGGTCGCCCCTGCCGGTCTGCTTCTGGTCGTCTTGGCTAAGCCCGGGGGCTGGCGAATGTGGATGCCCGGCCTGCTCCTGGGGGCCGGAATCGCAGGGGGCTCGCTGTTGGCTGTCCGCGGCAGCGGAGAGGTGCCGGGGAGCGGGGAGTGGGCCAACAGCTTTGCTATGAACGCTGGCCTGTTGGTGTACTTCGAACCCTTCCAGCGCCTGTGGGTCCTTCCGGCGGTACTCACAGGGCTGGGCTTGGGGCTGCGGCAGCGCTGGCGGGTAGTGCTCCCGTTGGTCGTTTTGTTGTTGAGCGTCCACTTCGCGATGGCGGGATTCAACGACTACGGTTCCAGGCACTTGCTTGGGGCCGGCTTGACCCTGAGCGCAGGCTTGGGTCTCTGCACAACCCGTAGGCTGGCGTGGGTGCCACTGGCGATCGCCGGGCTGGGACTGGTGTCCTCGCTCGTGGACACGCGTCTTCGTTTTTATGCATCTGAGGAGGTCTTCGCTCAGGCCCTCAGTCCCGAGCTGCCTACTTGGTCACCCAAAGACTTAGGAGGGTGCGCCCTGATTTCTGAGGATGCGCGCATCGCTCCTGAAGGGCAACAGCTATCGCACTTCAACTTGTGGGACGCCGACGAGCTGGCGTCTCTGCAGGCGCAACATGGCTGCGTGCTCTGGCTCATGGGTCTGCAGGACTACCGATGGTCGTCCTTGGCAGTACGTGATCGCGCGTTGCGTTTGGAGCGCCTCTATGACTTGGAGCCTTTGGCCGTGGTGACCAACCCAGAAGACGGCTACGTTGCCCTCGTCTTTCGTGTGGAGGGGCCGCGAGGCTGGCCCCCTGCGACTCTCGTGCGCACACTTCCATGACCACCCTGGCTTCATGAACGACCTGCAACGCATATTGGCGGCCCTCTCCGCCCTGAGTCGACGTGAGCGGCGGCTGGCTGTTTTTCGCGCCGTTGGCGTGTTCGCGGCTCTTGTGCTTTTGATCTGGCTCGGTGCGGTCGTGGCGGCCGGGGCGGGTCTGGACCGTTCCAGCACCCGTTGGATGGTCATTCCAGCCTTGCTTCTGGTCTTTGGAGCATCGGTTTGGTGGGTGAGCTTCCATTGGAGCGCGGCCGGTCTGCTGGAGTATCAGGCCCGAAATGTGGCCCGCGCAGCGCCAGAGCTGCGCGGTCTGGTTCAGGTTCTTGCAGAGAAGCCCTCGGGGCCGGAGCAGGACCAGAGCACCGCCATTCATCAGCTTCTTGTAGACAACGTCAGCGCGGGACTTCGCCGCCTGGACGTTTCCTCTGTTCATCCTCACCGCCTATGGGGTGCATCGGGAGGGCTGCTCTTGTCGCTGTTGGTCTTCGGAGTCGGGTCCACCCTGGCGCCGATGGGCGCGATGGAGACGCTGGCTTGGCTGGCTGGAGGGAGTCCTGTACCGCAGCTCGACGCCTTAGAGGATCTCGACGCTCAGCTGCCTCCGGTTCGTGTTGGTGATGTAAGTCTGCGCTACGAGTATCCGGCCTATACGGGGCTCTCCCCGCTCACTGTCGACAACTCGAATGGGGAAGTACACGGTCCTCCGGGCACGCTCGTGTTCGTGTCCGGGCGCACAGAAGACCGCTTTGATTCCGTGCTTATTCAGTCCTACGACCTGCCTCCTGTGGCCAGTGAGATGGAGGAGGACAGGGGCTTTGAGGGGCGCTTCGTGATCCTCGACGATGGGACTTGGCGGGCGGTGTTTCAGCGAGGCGCCGAGACCTTGAGCAGCGCTAGCTTTCCCATTGTGCTGGAGCCGGACGACCCACCCATCGCGTCGCTCAGCGCAGAGGCTCGGGTCTTGGATGTGGACCTGGACACCCCATTCACCTTGACCTGGTCCGCGCGCGATGACTTTGGTCTGAGCCATGTGGAGCTGGTGAATGGCTCCAAGCCCATTAGAATGCTGGTGCAGCCAACCTTTGCCTCGCGCGAAGAGCGGGGGGAGTTGACCGTGACCGCGGCCGAGCTTGGCCTGCGCGCCGGGTCCGACAACGTGATTCGGGTCTCGGCTTTGGACAACGATGGGGTGTTGATCCCCAAGCCTGGCCTGTCTGGGCCCGTCCGAATTCGCGTCCTCGGAGATGCCGAAGAGGAGAGGCGGGAGGTGCGCTACCGCAAGGAACTTCGGGATGCGCTGGTGTTGGTCCTGGCACCCTTTTCCTTGGATGAGCACCCCTTGGGAGACACCCCGCAAGACTTGGGCGCGTGGGCTCGTCCAGCGGCGGAGCGCTTCGAGCCCCTAAACACCTTGGTGGACAGCAACTGGCAGGGGGATGACCTCCGGACATTGGAGGGGCGAGTCATCGAAGAGGTTCAGGCAGAAGGTAGCTCCCTACTTCGCTTTGTGATGGAGCTGAGCGTGCAAGACGGGGAGTTGGACCCGCAAGATCAGCTGGCCCTTGATGAGCAGCATGAGAACTTGCTGGCCATTTTGGAGACCTACGTCTTGATGTTGGACCGCATCGTGCGCGCCCAAGGCATGGGGCTGCTCGATGCTGAGCTGGAGGGGTTGATCGATGACACCCGTCGCGGCGAGCGCATGGCCTCCTACGAGGAGCGAGAGTCTCTCAAGGAGCAAATCGCGGAGATCAAGGCGGACATCGACGCGCTGGAGGAGCTGGCTCTGACACTGGATAGTGGCGCGATCAGCGGAATGGTCTCGCAGAGCGTCGGGGACCTTCGGCAGCTCATTGCTGCAGCGGAGAAGGCGCGGGGTGCAGATGATTTAGAGCGCTCGGCTGAGCTCCTGGGCTGGAGCGCAGATGAGCTGGAGCGCCTCCAGGCCAACTTGGCAAGCTGGCGTGGCGGTCTGGAGGCGATGAGTGAGGGCGAGAGCAAGGAACTCAAGGAGCTCATTGAGGAACTGGAGCGCCTGGAGGCGGGAGAGAGAGAGCTTCTGGGGCAGACGCAGGCTGTGCGGGAGATGAACGGAGCAGGAGACGCGCAGCTGAGCAGGACCTGGCTGGAGGTTGAGCGTCTGGCCAGGAGTTCCTTGGGCCGCACAGGCGCAGTGGCGGCCAAGCCAGGCCCTCGCTCCGACTACGAGGACAGGGTGCTGCAGCGTAGCCAGGCTGCCGCTGAGCGCTTGCTCGACTCGGTGTCAGCCCGGGACCTACGCGGAGCGAGGGTGTCTGCCGACGCAAGCAGCCGGGCGATCCAAGACGCCGCCATTGGGATGCGCTTTTACGACGGGGACCCGAGCAACGTGGCCGAGCTTGACTCGGCGGGGGACGAGGCACAGCAGGTCCGGCGCCTCTTGGACGCGATGGACTTGGCGACGGTCAGCCGGGACCCAGTGCTCACGGGCAAGCTCGAGAAGCTGCTGCCGAAGCAGGAGACTTTGAGCGCGGATGCGAAAGCGGTGCAGCCACGGGCCGCCAAGATCGCCAAGGAACTGCCGATGGGGGCGCCAGGATTGGAGGAGAATTTGGATGCGGCCGTTCGAGAAATGGGCCGAGCCGAGCGCGCCTTGGAGAGCGGCAGACCCTTTGCAGCGGAGGGAGCAGAGGAGGCCGCAGCAGACCGCCTCGAGCTCGCCATTCGCTCCCTGGAGCAGGCGGCGGCTGCCCAGAGTCAGATGCAGCGAGAGATGGGAAGTGGGGAGCCCAGCGATTCGGAGGCCAGCGAGGGTGAGGGGGGCGAGGACTGGAACGAGGACTACGATGCACAGATGGAGCTGCCAGAGCCGGAGCGGGACGTGGACATTGCCCGTTACCGACAGCAGCTAATGCAGGGCATGGAGGGGGAGGTTCCCGAAGAGTATGAAGCCCTGAAGAGGAGGTACTA
>JBLHMA010000401.1:0-5274 GCA_047621545.1 Cognaticolwellia sp.
GGCCGTGTTGATCAGGTCGGAGGCAACATCGGAGCGGACCTTGGCGCCGAAGCGCTGCTCGATGACCTTGCGCGGGGTTTTGCCAGGACGGAAGCCGGGCAGACGCATGCTCTTCTGCAGCGAGTTGAACGCGCGGTTCAGCTCTGCGGTGACCTTTTGGCCAGAAACGGAAAAGCTGAGCTTGCGCTTGATGGCGCTGACCTGCTCGGACTGGAATTCCATGCGACTCCTGACAAGCACTCTGTCGGTGCAGTGTAGTGGTGCGAGAGGGGGGACTCGAACCCCCACGGGATTTACCCACTGGTGCCTAAAACCAGCACGTCTACCAATTCCGCCACTCTCGCGAAGACCACGTTAAAATCATTACGCTGGGGAGATCCCAGCGCTGGGCCCGCACGCATAACCAATTGCTTGAAGGGGGGCGAGTTCTGTGGTCGGGTCACTGGCCTAAGGAGCGAGTTCTGCCGTTATTTCACCGAGTCAGGAGGCCTGTCGCGGGGAAACATTTCGTTAGCGTGCCAATGCTTGGCGTCGACGATTTGTCCCAGAGGCAAAAAACCCCCTGCCGTAAGGCAGGGGGTTTATAAGATGGTGGGCCCACCAGGACTCGAACCTGGAACCGACGGATTAAGAGTCCGGCGCTCTACCAATTGAGCTATAGGCCCACGTTCTATGAGTGGGGTGGATGATGGGGCTTGAACCCACGACCCTCGGTACCACAAACCGATGCTCTACCAACTGAGCTACACCCACCACGTCATTCACGCGGGGCCCTGAATCAGCGGGTTGGTGAGAGTGGTCTCAGCCAGCCTGTCGTTCAAGGCCCCACGTTTCTAATACGCTGCCAAAACAGCGCAACCCAGTCTTGTCTAAAGTCGTGGGGTTGGGCTAGGGATCCAGGCCCCTGAAGGTGTTGAAAATATAGGTTGTTCCTGGTATTCACTGCTAATTAGTATCCTTAGGATATCCTTAGGATCTACTGCGGACACTGGAGGCCGTACTCGCGAGAGCAGTGCAGTCTCCAGAGGACTGAGCGAAAGGGGGAGTGCATCTTGGGGAGGAGCCAGTGGTAAAGGTTTGGTGCCAGTGGCCACTGGCCAGCCTGGTAAGACTCCCACCGGCAAGGTCAGGCTGGCCCATTCTTCATCGAACCAAGGCTCCAGTTCGCCCATTGCTACCAGCAAGGCCAAGGGGTCTGCCCAGGGGCCGGAGGGCATCCAGGGCTCCGGGTCCCAGGCGAATCCAGAAGGCGAGGCCGGAAAGGCCGGAGGCGCCAAGCTGCAGAGCCGGGCCCCGCTTTGGGGTTCCCAGGCGCCGTATCGATCCACCAGCAGGGTGTCCTGGTACAGCCGCCAAGTACCGTAGGGGCCCAACGGAAGGGGGCTGACCGAGCCATGGCCCAAGGGCGACCAACGCAGGGGATCTGCCTGTCCGAGGGCCAGCTGTGGCGTGCCTTGGTGGTCCAGGACCAGGCCCAAGCTCTCGACGCCGTCCAACCAGACCCAGCCTAGGGTGTGGTTGCCTAGCACTTCGATCCGCTCCTGGCCCTGCTGAACCTGGACCAGCTCACCCAACACCCAGGAAAGCTCCCATGGGCTGCCGCTTGGTGGGGTGATGCGAGCAAGCTCTCCCAACAGGTTCCACTCCACTTCCCACAAGCCGTCAGGGGTCTGGAGAGAGCGTACGCGGCCCAAGCCGTCCAGCCCCACCTCTACGCTCCCGCCGGGACCTGCAAGCCCTTGCAAGCAGCCAGCGCTGTCCCGCTGGTACGTCAGCGCGGCTCCCAGAGGGTGGGGACCTAGCTCGTGGGGACTTAGCTCGTGGGGACTCAGGGGATTTGGATCGGCTTTGATCGACACTGCTTGGCCTTGGGCATCCAAGTTCAGGGTCCCTCCGCCGCTGCGGGTCACGGCATCTGGTGCCCAGAACCAGGCGCCATTGGACTCCTCAACTGCCACGACTTGGCCACGGGGGCTGTGGTGCTGGCTGCGTTCGCTGTAGCCCCAGTCTCCTCGAGACTCTCGTGCAACTTCGCGGTCCATCGCGTCGATTTGGATGCGTTGATCCAGCACAGGGTTGCCCGATGGATCTTCGAGCACCTGGCTCCAGAGGGTCGGTCCCTCTTCAATTCGCAGGATGTGTCCATCGGGGAAGCGCACCATCCTGGGGCTGCCGTCGGGGTGGCGGGCAACGCTGAGGGCGCGACCGTCGCTGGCGGTGTAGCGGACCACATCGCCCTCGCTGTCGCGGAGAAGGCGTTGCTCCATGTCGTCGACGCTGCGGACCACGACCAGGCCGCGGTCATCACGCTCAATCTGTACGTCGTGCTCTCCCTGAAGCGCGACCCAGTCGCCCAGGCCGTTTCGCTGGATGGCCAGGGTCTGCTCTCCGTCTTCCAAGCCGATGACACGGCCACCGGCGTCTCGGGTTAGACGGATCTGCTGCTCGCCGATGTCCAGGCGGCGTACTCGCCCCCCAGCCTGCCGCTGTAGCTTCAGCGCCACACCGGGGCCGCTGACCCCACTGAGCGCTCCAGCGGCGTCCCAGGACCAAGTGTTGCGGCCATCCTCCAAGGGGAAACCCCGGGGATCGCGGCGGATCTTCCGGTCCTGGACCTGGACCAGCTCGCCGAGCGGATTCCAGCCCAGCTTGGTGGTGCTGCCGTCCGGCTCGACCAGACCTCGGGGTCGACCAGTAGGGTCCTGTGGCAAGCCCCATGTACCGTCCAGCGCGTCGGTCAAGCTGCTCAGCATGCCGTTGACCCGCCAGCCCAAACTGAGCACGGCGCTGTTGTCTCGAATCAAAGTGCGCAGGCGCCCGGTGGGGTCTCGATCCAGGCGCCAGGTGCGGCCGCTAGGCTCCACCAGCTCGACCAGTCGGCCCACACGGTCGTGGCTGAAGAGCCACCGCGCGCCACCCCGGCTGAGAATCTCCTGAACCCGTCCCTTGTTCCGGCTGCGGATCAGGATCTCTTGTCCACCGGGGTCCGCCATGCTGCGAAGGCGTCCCACGTTGTCGTAGGAGAGTTTGGAGCGGCTGCCTGTTGGCCAGTGCAGCGTCGTGATGCGTCCGGCGCTGTCCAGTGAGAAGCGAGTGGGGTGGCCGCTGGGGCCCACTGCGGTGATCTGGCCTTGGGGGTTTCGGCTGAAGGTGGTGGAGCGCCCCATGGCATCGGAGAGCGCGCTGACTTGTCCACTCTGGCCTCGGGTGGCGATGGTGCTGTTGCCCATGGCGTCGCGCACAGAGACCAGAGCCCCGGCCGAGTACTCCAAGCGGTAGCGTCGCCCTCCTGGACCTTCGATCGCAGTGATTCTGCCCGCATCGTCTCGGCTCAGACGGAGCTCCAAACCTGCGGGGTCGGTCCACCCCATCAGTTGCCCTTGCGCATCCCGGCGCAGACTGACGCTCCGGCCAGCGGCATCCCGCAGAGTCTCGCCCCGGCTGTTCCGGGTGATCTGCCGACTCAGACCCAAGCCGTCCTGAACGTTGAGCCCTTGTGCGGTCCAGATGTAGCGCTGATTCCAGGTCCCAGGGCCGGCCAGCTCAGTGACCCGCTGCTCATCATCATAGTCGATGCGTAGGCGGGAGCCGTCGGCCCATAGAATGCCGCTCAGGTGGCCCTGCTCGTCGTAAAAGTAGCGGCTCCGTGGACGATCCTGTCCGGAGACCCCGAGCAGCAAGCCGTCCTTGTGCTGCACATAGATCTCCTGGCCGCTGGCACCGGAGATGACCGAGAGCTGTCCTTCTCCATCGAAAAAGAGGCGGATCACGGTGTCGCCTGCTTGGAGTTTGGTCGGCCTACCCAATTCATCCCAGCTCAGCTCAGTACTGCCACCCTCATCCTGAATGCTTAGAAGGCGGCCTTGCTCGTCGTAGTGGCGGGTTTGGGAACCGTCCTGGAGCGCCCATTGGGCGTCTTGCTTGACCAAACGGCCTCCTCCCAGCCGACTCCCGGGCATCCAGGCGGCCAAGGCGCCCGACTCCAAGCGCATGCGGCGGGTTTGCTCATCTGGCTCGAAGACTTCCCTGTCTCCCGCGAAGCTGCGCGTGATGCTCTGTCCTTCTAAGAGCAGGCTGTCTTGGAAGGACCAGCTCCACTGACCTTGGCTGTAGATCTGCTCCAGTCGAAGATCCGGTCCAGCGACCGGCAGCTCCAAGAGGGTGGTCTGGATGTAGAGGTCGCCACTCTCAGGATCCACACGCACCCGCTCCTTTCCATGGGCGGGGGCAGCTCCAGGACCGTCGAAGGGTCCCAGGTAAAGCGGGCCGCTCGGGGCGAGCAGCGGCTCCGGTGCTCCAGCGCTGGCAGAGGCGAGGCCTAGCAGAGCCAAGAGGAGGGGAGCGCGCATGGTTCCTTAGGGTTGCCCGAAGGTCAGGTAGGGGCCCCACCAGCGAGGCCCTTCGTCTCCGAGCAGGGCCTGGTCGTCCATGAGGCTCTTGCGGGTCTGCTGGAAGCTCCGGATTGGGTCGCCGTGTTGGATGAAGCCCTCGTAGGCGGAGAAGAAGAACTTGCTGCGAGTTGCCGTGTCCACCTCCCAACTGCGTAGCACTACGGAACGTACGCCACAGGCGCGGAAGGCCTGAACCCAGCGGGAGGCCAGGTCCGGCTCCATTGTGGTGGAGAGCACGACGCTGACCGCGCTTAGGTCCAGTGCCCGAACTTGCGCCAAGCCCAGGCGCTGCTCTCCAAAGACCAAACTTCCCTTTTCGCCAACCGAGTCTGGGACCAAGTGGACGAAGCGGCTGGCGCCCGCATTCTGATCAAACAGGGCGATCTGGACGGCGTCGCCTTGAAGCACCATGCGCGTGTCCTTGTCGAAGCGATGAGAGATCTGCACCACTTCCGGAGAGATTAGGCTTCCGTCTGGGGCCTTGACGTCCTGCGGGTCCACGGCTGATATGCCGAGAAACTCCGGGTTGTAGCGCTCCGGGCCAGCGCCTTGGGGCAGCAGTGCCTGGCCGGAGGAGGCCGCCAGTATGATGGTACGGATGTCCGCCAAGTAGCGCAGGCCCTCTTGGCTCTCCGGGAAGAGCTGCGGTGAGATGACAGCCAGCACGCCGTCTACGAGAAGCAGGTAGCGGCCCTTGCCCGCCAAGGTCTCGCTGGGCGCATCGAGCAAGGTCACGCGCAGGCTGTTGCCCGACTTGAGCGCCTCCGCCGTGCGTCCGGCCGCCAGATGTGTACGCAGATCCTTGGCCTGTTGGGTCAGAGCCGCTGGGTCCTTGATGCGGTGGGCGCTCATCAGGTCGCCCGAGATGGCCAGAACTTCTGCG
>JBLHMA010000402.1:0-5269 GCA_047621545.1 Cognaticolwellia sp.
ATCGGCATCGGTAAAAGCCTGCTGGGGTGTGATCTCCAGCTGACCGGACCCTGGTGGCGTGTTGAACGCCAGCTCTGGCGTGCCGGTGCACGAAAGCATTAGCATTAGCAGTAGCAGCGTCGACATTCTCGCCCCTTGTCCGAGGGCGCCAGTGTACACAGAATCCCGTACACTGCAAAGTCGCTTGCAAAATACTTACCTGATCAGCGCTTCTTCAGGCTCCCCCGCAACAACCGCTCCTCCACCACCTTCTTTTGGCGCTCCTTGTAGAGCCCATGGGCGTTGGCCCCTTGCTCGTTGGTCATGGCCGTCTCGCGGTCTACGAGCTGAAACTCGACCATGACGTACACGATGCGGCCCAACAGGTAGGTGGCGGTGATGCCCTCTTTTTCCAGGATGTCATCGACGCGAATCGGGTAGTCCACGATGAAGTTGATGACCCGGTAGCTGCGCGAGGAGAAGGGGTTGAGCTGTGCTTGCTCGTCGCCAACTTCGTCGTTGCTCAAGCGCTGCAGGTTCTTGGCGAGCTCAGCCAAGCGCGGGGTGCGCTGGAGGGCATTTCTCAGGTCCAAGAGGTTGTTGTGGCTCTCATCCGGGATGACGTAGTTCATCGGGAAGAGGTTGCGGGAGAGGTAAGCCAGCAAGCTGAGCAGTTCTTCGGGGGTGTCCACGACGATGCGGAAACGGATCTTGTCGTAGAGGGTGGCCGCGATGGACTCTCGCTTAGAGAGCAGCTTGGAGATCACCGAAGTGCGTGTCTTTCTCGAGGAGTAGAAAGCCTGCAAGGGGTAGCCCTCTCGGCGCATCTCATCAGCGTGAGAGATGATGCTGCGCTCGACGCGGTCGATGAGCTCAGCCTCGGAGATGGGGAGCCGGTGCTTTAGATCCGCGGCCTCCATGTGGTTGATGGTGTGCATCAACTTCAAGATCATGCAAGCCATGGCCTGGTGGCGGCGGAAGCGGCTGGTCCAGGTGCTGGCAGCGACAAAGACCTGGCGCACATCCTCGGGGTTTCTCAGGTCGTCCGGCAGGCGCACGCCCTGGTGCTCCTCCAGATAGTTCACCGCTTGATTCAGCACGAAGCGCAGGCGCTCCAGGTCCTCGGGGTCTTCGGGATCCACGCAGCTGACCCGGAGAAACTCATCGACCTTGTCCAAGCTGTTCAGGTCCAGTTTGTGCCAATCAATGACCGACGTGCCGTCCAGGATCAGCCGGATGGCTTCTATGTCGTGGAGCTCCAAGTCCTCCAGCTGGAAGGCAGAGGCAAAGCTGGTGTCGATGGTGAGGATGTCGCGGGACATAGTGACCAGTGACTAACCCAAGGTGCTTTGGTGTGTGGTTCAAGGGCCCGCGCGTTATTCAGCGAGCCGGAGTGCGACCCATGAGCGAACTGGTTCAGAAGAGCGAGGCGGTTGCCGCCTACACACCCATCTCCACCGCGAACTTCGGCGGGCGCTTCAAGCTGGTGGGAGCGGCCATCGCGGCGACCCTCAAGTCCAGCCTGGCCTTGATTCCGCTCATTCTCTTGGTAGGTGGCCTGGGTCACCTGCTGATGAGCTGGGGGGCTACGCTGATGGTGGGCGTCATCCAGCCAACCGGACAGGGTCAGCTCTGGACCAGCGAGCTCACCAAGCTCGGTGTAGGCATCATCTGGTTCATCTTCGCCAAGCCCATCGTGGATGCGACCGCCATCTACTGCTGGCGTCAGATCAGCCGTGGTGGAGAGGTTCAGGCCGGCAAGGCCTGGAACTGGGCCATTGGACGCTACAGCCGGATGCTCAAGCCCCACGCTGCCAAGTTCATCACGGTCTCCGCAGGGTTGATCATCGTGGTCCCCGGCGTGCTCTTCGGCCTGCAGTACGCCTTTGTGCATGCCATCTCCGCCATGGAAGAGAAGCCCACAGGTGTGCTCGCTCGCTCCCAGCGCTTCACCGACGGCCGTCGCGGCCGTATCGCCTTTGTGTGGCTGGCCTATGTACCTTGGTACCTCTTCTACACGGTGGTCGCGACCTACCAGGTCGAGTCCTGGGGCTGGTGGGCCGTCGCTGGTCTGGGCGCAGTCGACGTGCTGCTCTTGACCATCATGAGCATGGTGATGTTCTCTATGTACGAGGAGCGCATCGCGGACGCACAGGCTGCCAAGGCCCGTCGTGAAGAGAAGGAAGGCGACGCGGAGTAGCGCGTGGCTCGCCCCTGGACCGGCCTCCCCGAGGGGGCTGCTGCCTTTCACATCGCCCAGGTCGCCCGTGGGCCCACTTGGGTGATTGCGCCCGACAGGGAAGAGGCGGAGCGTCTGGTGGCGGAGCTGGCATGGCACGGCCGCAAGGTGGCCTACTTTCCAGCGGACGATGGGCGCGCCTACGAGGGGCTGAGTCCCCATCCAGAGATGCCCCGAGAGCGGATTCTGGCTTTGCACGGCTTGGCCGCTGGGACGGTGGACATCATCGTTGCGCCGGTCAGGGCGTTGGTCCTTCGTGTGCTGTCTCCTGCCACCCTGGCTGCTGGCGTTCTCAAGGCCGGAGACCAGCTTGAACCTAGGGGCTTTGCGAGTCGCCTGGAAGATCTCGGCTACCTGCCGGTCAACCGCGTAGACGACCCTGGAACCTTCCACCACCGCGGGGGAGAGGTCCTGGATGTGTGGCCTACTGGGCAGCCATCCCCAGTGCGTATCGAGTGGTTCGACGACGAGATCGAGCGCATCTCCCAGCTGGACCTGGAGACTCTGCGCAGCACAGGCACACTCACGCAACTTGAGCTCCTGCCCGCCCGAGAGGAGGTCCTTGGGGAAGAGCCCATGTCCCGTGCGCGTCGCTTGCTGCGCGATCGCTGTGAGAGCTTGGGCTACGGGGAGCGTCTGCGGCGTGAGGTGCTCGAGGACGCCAAGGCTGGGCTGCGCTTCTCGGGCATGGATGCCTGGCTGCCGGCCTTTCAAGAGCTGGTCTCCCCCTTGGCTCACCGACGGGAAGATCGGAAAAAGCCGAAGGTGATCCTGCTGGATCCCGAGGGCTGCACCTACACTTTGCAGCAGGCTGAGGCGAGTGTCCGTGCCGCCCACGCCGGCATGCCCAAGTCGGACCGTCCCCTGGTTGGCCCAATGGAGCGCTTCCGCTCAGCGGAGGAGGTGCAAAAGGAGTTCAAGGGCGCCCAGATCATCCAGACCGTCGCCTTCGACGGCTCCAAGGAACTGGGCTTTCGGGCCAACGGGGACCTGCGCATTGGCGGCGCCGAGCTGGCCCCTCTTGTAGGACGCCTCTCGGACTGGCTGGCGGAGGGGTGGCGGGTGGCCCTGGTCGCTGACTCCGCATCCCGCGCCGAGCGCATTCGTCAGCTCTTCACCCCGCATGGTCTGGCGCCCAAAGAGATCAGCGAGCACGACCCCGACAAATGGGAGAGGGGATCCTTGCTCTTGCTGCGAGGGGACCTGCCGCGAGGCTTTCGCTCCGAGTCCCAAGCTCTGGCATTGGTGACCGCAGACGAGGTCTTTGGGGCCAAGCACCGCGTGCGACACGGCGCTGCACGCCAGCGCCGCATCGGAAGGGACAACGCCCAGATCGAGAGCTTCGGTCAGCTGGCGCATGGCGATCTGGTGGTGCACGAGCGCCACGGTGTGGGCCGCTACTTGGGTCTGGAGACGCTCGATCTGGGGCAGGGCCCCCAAGACCTGGTGCAGCTGGAGTACCGCGGCGGGGCCCGTATGTACCTGCCGGTCTTCCGCCTGGATCAGCTCTACTCCTTCCGTCACACGGGAGACGGCCCGGTCAAGCTGGACAAGCTCGGGGGAGACACCTGGGGCGCCAAGAAAGCCAAGGTCAAGGCCGAGGTCATCAAGCTGGCCCACGAGCTGCTTCAGCTCCAGGCCCGGCGCGAGGTCAACCCGGGGCACGGCTACACGGTAGGGTCTCAGAACTTCCGCACCTTCGAGGCGGCCTTTCCCTATACGGAGACCCCGGATCAGGCCACCGCCATCGACGAGGTATTGGACGACCTGGCCCAAGAAAAGCCCATGGACCGGCTGATCGTAGGAGACGCTGGCTTTGGCAAGACCGAGGTCGCCATGCGGGCCGCCTTTGTCGTGGTCGAGGCAGGCCGTCAGGTTGTGCTGCTCTGTCCAACCACTGTGCTCGCTTACCAGCACCACCGCACCCTGAGTGAGCGCATGGGGCCCTTCGGTGTGCGGGTCGGCCTTCTCTCTCGCTTTGGAGGCACTGCGCACACACGGAAGACCAACGTTGCCCTGAAGAATGGGGAGCTGGACATCATCGTCGGGACCACCCGCCTGCTGGGCCGCAGCGTGCGCTTCAAGGACCTGGGTCTGGTCATCGTGGACGAGGAGCACCGCTTCGGGGTCAAGCAGAAGGAGACCCTCAAGAAGCTGCGCGCAGAGGTGGACTACATGGCCATGTCGGCCACTCCAATTCCGCGCACTCTGCACATGGCGATGAGCGGTATCCGCGGCTTCTCCATCATCAGCACGCCGCCCCTGGACCGTCTGCCCGTGCGGACCACCTTGGCCCGCTTCGGTCCGGAGCGGCTCTCCGAGGACGTGATGCGGGAGCTTCGCCGTGGCGGCCAAGTCTTCTTCGTGCACAACCGCATCGAGAGCATCCAGTCGGTCGCCCGCGCCATTCACGAAGCTGTGCCCCAGGCCAAGCTGGCCATTGCCCACGGGCAACTTGGAGACAAGGAGCTGGAGCAGGTGCTCATCGACTTTGTGGAGCGCCGCACCGACATTTTGCTGTGCACTGCGATCATTGAGTCGGGCGTGGACATGCCCAACGTCAACACCATCGTCGTGAACCAGGCCGACCGCTTTGGTCTGGCCCAGCTCTACCAGCTTCGCGGACGGGTGGGGCGCTCCCACCGCCGTGGCTACTGCGTGCTCCTGGTGGACGAGGGCAAGCGCCTAAACCCGGGCGCCCAGAAGCGCCTCCAGGTGCTGCAGGAGAACACCCGCCTGGGCAGCGGATTCGCCGTGGCCAGCGCCGACATGGAGCTGCGCGGGGCTGGAAACCTGTTGGGGGACAGGCAGCACGGCCAGATCGCCGCCGTAGGGTTCGAGACCTATATGCAGCTCTTGGAAGAGGCGATGTCCGAGGCCGGCGGTGTGGTCGAGCGGGAGCGCATCGAGGTCGAGGTCACCGTGCCAAGACCCAGCTTCATCCCCGAGGACTACCTGCCCGGTGTCGAGGACCGGCTCAAGCTCTACAAGCGCCTGGCCAGTGCCCGCAGCGTGGCCGAGGTTCGCGAGGGAATCGACGGGGTAGAAGCC
>JBLHMA010000403.1:0-5263 GCA_047621545.1 Cognaticolwellia sp.
GGTGGTCCCGGCGATGAAGAGATCCACCCAGCCGTCTCCATTTAGGTCCCCGGCATCTACCCCCATGGGACTGTGGACAAGGGCGCAAGCGCCGCAGTCTTGGACCAAGCTCAGGCCTTGGGCGCTTCCCCGGTACAGGCGATTCGCGCCAAACTCGGCGCCACGATCGTTGACCACGTAAAGGTCCGTCCATCCATCCTGGTCAAAGTCCAAGATGACGCTGTCAAAGGCTTCGCCCGAGAGCTCCGGCGACACAAGCTCTGCGGCGCCCTGAACGAAGCCCTGCTCGCCTCCCCACAAAAGGATGTCTTCCCGATCCGAGGCCAGACTAGGGTGCCCCAACCCCACATACAGGTCCAGCCATCCATCGCCATCAAAGTCGGCCACCGAAGGGGCACGCACAACACCCGTTTTAGGGGGAATAAGCTCGGTGTACCCGAGTTCTTCACCTGCGCCAAAGTCCACCTCAGCCAATCTCTCGACTCCCAGCAAGACCTTGGAGCCTCCGGATGGAGAGAGCGCCAAACCTCCCGCGAACGGGAGCGAGATTGCGGGCTCAAAAGCGGCTGGCCCAGTGCCCCAGTGGAACCAGGACTGCTGCTCCAGGCCATAGAGCAGATCCAGGTGCCCGTCGCCGTTCAAGTCCGCCAGCAGGGTGCCGCCGCCCTCGCCGTGGAAGCTCGGGGGCTCTTCTGGGCCGCGCAGTCCAAGGGACTCACTGGCCTGGGTGAAGGCGAGATCTTGGGGGCGTTCGCAGGCGCGGATTGGCCCCAGTGAGAAAGCGTCGGGGGTCCCGGTGACCGGATCCTCTTCGAGCACAACTGGCCCGGCACAGGCCAGGAGCAGCAGGATCATCCAGCACGCTCCAACGTCTTGGCGATCTGCTCAGGGCGAAGGCTGTACCACTGGATCCCTCCGCATGCTCCACAGGGCCCAACCTCGTCATGACGGCCTTGGAGGTGAGCGACTCTGCGCTGAACCGCCAGCTCCCCTTCCCAGAGCGCGCGAAAGCCATGTTCATGTACAGGCCCCAGGTCCAGCTCCGAGGCCAAGTCGGCACAGCACATCACCAGGTGCCCATCGTGTCGAATCACCGGGGTGACCCACAGGCCAGGACATGGCGGCCGGGTCTGGGGGGCCTGATTCTGCGCGTCCTCATCCGCCGTCTTGGGAGCTTCCCAAGGGGACGCCTCCCACATCTTGAGTTCCATGTGAGGCTGTTTTCCAGGACGCAGCCCCGCCCGCGCCACCGTGGACTCGAACAGAGCGTCCGCTTCTCGCTGGGCTTGGCCACCGGCGCCTACGCTCAAGCGCCTAATCATGACCTCGCTGTGCCCCTTGGCCCCGTAGCAGCGCAGGGTGCCGTCCCAGTAGCGCACAAAGTCCTCCAGCTCGTGGGCATTGCCTTCTTGCAGCACAAACTGCAGCTCCACGTTGAGGCGTACTTCCTTGAGCCCAAGGCGCGAGCGCTGCATCAGGAAGCGGCGCACATGGCGGCGCACTCGCTCCAAGGCGTCTTGGCCTTTCACGCGCTCGTAGGTGGCGGCGGTGTTCGCATCGATGGTGAAGACCATCAACAAAGGAAGATCTGGCCGACGCGCGTACATGGCAACCAAGCGATCCATGCGCTCCGGGGTCAACAGGATCGCGTTGGTGTCGACCCGCAAGTAGCCCACGCGCCCAGCCAAGTGTTCTTGAGCGTAGGCCAGCATCTCTTCGAGCTGCGGGTGCACCGAGGGGTCCCCAAGCCACTGGAAGATCAGGTGGTCAAAGCGGCAATCTTCCGCCACCAAGTGGTCGATGATGCGCTTGTAGCGCCCCAGGTCCATGCGCCCCTTGGGAACCCCATGCACTTGGGCCCATCCTTCATGATGCGGCGCGCACATCGTGCAAGACAGGTTGCAGAGGTCCGTTGGCTCGATCTGCAAAACGCCAAGATGGTTAGGGTTTTGTTGCATGGGCTGCTGTGGGCTGTCCTTAACGAGCAGCCTACGTTAGCCTGAGCGCCGCCGAAAGGAGTGCGAATGTCCCGGGCCTTTGCTGCTGCGCTGCTGTTGACCGTCTTTGCCACGGGCTGTCGAAACAGCTGCCAACAGCTGTGCGGAGAACTAGAAGACTACGCAACCGAGTGCGGGTACACCGTGCCGGAAGACGCCACCAAGACCTGTATTCAGGACCACGGGCGTAGCGACACCACCCGCGAAGAACGCCAAGTCTGTACCGACAATGCCGGCGCTTTGCGAGACGAGTGGACCTGCGAGGACGCGGGACGCTTTATGGGTCTGGACTAGCCTGCAGCCAGGCCACTCTCAGGCGACTCTCTCGTCCTGAACATTGTTGCGACGGGATGGGGTAGGATGACGCCGAAACTACCCTGGATGAGTCTTGGCCCACTTCGAGCCCGAAGTATTTGGAAAATACTACTTGATCGATCGCATTGCGACCGGTGGAATGGCAGAGATTTTCAAGGCCAAGAGCTACTCAACTGCGGGCTTTGAGAAGCTCCAGGTCATCAAGCGCATCCTCGCGCACCTGACCGACAACGAAGAATTCGTCGACATGTTCATCGACGAGGCCAAAATCTCGGTCTCGCTCCAGCACGCGAACATCGTCCAGATCTACGACTTCGGCAAGATCCGCGAGAATTACTTCATCTCTATGGAGTGGATCGACGGAAAAGACGTCAAGCAGCTCCTGCGGAAGCTGGCCGGACGCCGCAAGCTTCTCCCCGAGGAGTTCGCAGTCTACATTGCGCACGAGACCTGCAAGGGGCTCTACTTCGCCCACGAGAAGACCAACCTGCAAGGGGACAATCTGCAGATCGTGCACCGGGACATGTCCCCATCCAATGTGCTCGTGGGCTTCGAGGGCGAAGTCAAGGTAGCCGACTTCGGCATCGCCAAAGCCGAGATGTCCCAGTACACGACCAAGGACGGCGTGCTCAAGGGCAAGTTCGAGTACATGAGCCCCGAGCAGGCCCACGGAGAGTCGGTCAGCCAGCAGTCCGACCTGTTCTCTGTGGGCATCGTCCTCTACGAGATGCTGACCGGTCGCCGACTCTTCAAGACCGAGTCGGAGCTGATGACCCTGGAGAAGATCAAGGCGGTGGACATCGGTCCGCCAAGCTCGGTCAACCCCAACATCAGCGAGCGCATGGACAAGCTTGTCATGCGGGCGCTGACCGCCGACATCAACGAGCGCTACGCAGACGCCTCGGAGTTCGGCCAAGCCCTGTTGGACTACATGTATCCACAGGCGCCTCCCGCAATTCAGCGGTCCCTGTCGGCCTTCATGAAGGAGACTTTCGCTGAAGAACGCGCCGCCGAGCGCGAGCGCTTGGCCCGTGGATCCCGCATCGCCGAGGAATTGCACAAGGCGGAGCCAGACTTGAGCCTCTCCCCAGAGTGGGAGGAGTCCCCAGGTAGCGGCGCGACCATCCAACAGGAGCCTCAGGAGCCCAATCGAGCGCCCCTGGTGGTGGCCATTGCCGTCGTGCTAGCCCTGCTGGGCGTGGTGGGCGTGCTGCTGTCACGAGACAAGCCGCCGGCGGAGGTTGTTGAGCGAGAGGTCCAGGTTCTGCCCACGGAAGGGGCGCTACAGCTACGCCTAAATGTGCCGGCCAAGGTCTACGCTGGAACGGAGCTCCTGGCCCAAGGCAGTCTGGTGGAGTTGAACCACCTGGAGCCCGGCGAGATGGCCCTGAGAATCGAGGCGGAAGGCTACCTCCCATCGGAGGAAGTCCTCGGCATTGTGGCCGGAGAACGCGTCGTGATGAGCCTGCGTTTGGAGCCAGTGCCAGTCGAAGAAGAGGAGCAAACTCCAGAGCGGCGTCCGCCCGCCTCTGAGCCGCCCGCTGTCGAAATCCTTGATCCCATAGAGGTCAAGGAACCCGATCCTGAGCCCATCGGCCGCCCCCCCGTCGCCGTGGAGTTCGGCAAGGTGAGCATCAACATCAGCGGCGGAAAGGGCTGGGGTGATGTCTTTGTGGATGGCAAGAACATCGGCCGAACCCCCAAGTTCAACCACGAGCTCAAGGCCGGCCAGCACACCGTGCGGGTTGTGAACGAACAGCTCGACCTGGACTACACCAAGAAGGTGACCATTGTGGGTGGCGAGACGGCCAAGGTGCTGGCCCCTCTGCGCTGATCCAGGCACGCACTGTCAGTGCGTACCCCGTCAGTGCGTACCCCGTCAGTGCGTACCCCGTCAGTACACGCTCGTCGGTGTACGCAACACGGGTCACCCGTTAGGCTGTATCTATGCGCGCTGCGACCCCAAAAGGCCTTACCAGGGCCAATCTTGAGCCCGAGCCGCTCCTGCACTGGGCCATGGACCACTGGGGTGATTCCCTGGCTTTTACGACCGGATTGGGACCTGGCGGAATCGTCCTGCTACACATGGCACGCAAGCGCAGCAGCCGCGTGCGCTGCGTATTCCTGGACACGGGCTTTCACTTTGCAGAAACGCTGCAGTACGCCCAGGATGTCTCCGCGTTCTTGGACGTGGAAATCGTGGCCCAAGACCCGGAACCCTTCGGGCCGACTTGGCGTGAGGACCGGCTGGCTTGCTGCGACCACCGAAAGGTCGCTCCCTTGGCCAAAGCACTCGCTGGCAAGCACGCCTGGGTGAACGCGCGCCGAGCCGACCAGGGTGGAATGCGCTCCGGCCTAGCCCACATCCAGCGAGATCAGGATGGCTTCGTCAAAGTGAACCCCTTGGCCCGCAAGGACCGGGACTGGGTCAACGCCTACATGAACGCGCACGAAATCCCGACAAACCCGCTCTTGGAGCAGGGTTATGGCTCGGTCGGCTGCGCACCCTGCACGCGCAAGCTCAAGCCTGGAGAGGATGAGCGGGCAGGGCGAATCTTTGCGGGCGGAAAGACCGAGTGTGGGATCCACACCCGGCTTCGGGTCAAGCAGGACTGAGCCACCCAGCTGAGCGGTTGCTCACCCTGGACAAGCCCAGTCAACCGGTCGGTGCTGTAGGCGCCACTTGCGACTACCTACCAGCGCCTTTGCATCAGCCGTCGTACCAGTGCGGTTTGACCAGCGATTGGTAGTGACCGACATCGAAGGGATTCAGCTTCTGCTTGATCGTTCCGGCTGCCATCATCGCGGAGACCTTGGCAAACCAGATGTACATGTCCCGCTTGTAGTCCACCTTCGAGGTCAAGCCCTTGAAGATCCACTTGGGGTTCACGAACTTCTTGTTCATCCGATAGAGTTCATCGGAGATCTCGTGACGGGTCATAAAGTCGGTG
>JBLHMA010000404.1:0-5245 GCA_047621545.1 Cognaticolwellia sp.
CCTGGCTGGCGCCGCGCTTTCTCTTCCGCTCCGAGTCGATGGCTTGAACCAGCTGCAGGCGACGTTGCACCAGGACCCGGGCGCGACCCGGCTGGACCAATACAACAGACAGCCCAGCAGTGTGCAGCATGTGCAGGAGCACACGCTCATCGCCACCCGATGCCTCTAGAACGACCCGCTTCGGCGCCAGCTCCACGGCGTGATCCACCAAGGCTTGCAGCCCCGCTGGGGTCTGCTCGTGTTTGGCCTGCCAACCGCCGTCGCTGCTGGCTGCGTCCACAGTCGCTTTTGAAATGTCGATTCCGATTCCGATCCTTGCCATCTGAGGCCTCCTGGGACATCTTGGTGATGCCGGGAAGGTCGCGCTCTGGCTCTCCCTTGTGCGTTCGGGCTCCCAAGGCTGCTACCCACATCGGGCCCATTCAACCGTTCGAGCTGCGGGCGCAACCGATGGGAGACTCAGGACCAAGCTCGAGCATGATCTCGACACTGTCGGATCAAGGGTGAAAGGGTCTCTGAGTCTCCCCGGCACTCTCAACCTACCTGGGGCAGAAGACACAAGGGTGTATGACCTGGAGATCAGAAACGCGGTTGTCTCAGACACCTGCGGCTGCGGCGCTGTGGCCTACTTTTGCTACGGCGGAGAGCGGATCATGACGCGTGTCCGGGTCCAAGACGCGGCCTACCTGACAACAAGGGCCTGCAAAGCTGGCGTGGCCTATCTCTACGCCAGCAGCTTCACGGCAGAGGACGGCGTGATCAACGGATTCACCTACGACCCGGGGAACTCATCGACAATGCGCGCCCTCTTATATGGAAGAAGCACGGATATGGACATGAGCGGCATGGAGATTTCCGAAAGCCAAACTCTCGATATCAGCCAGAACCAGTTCACGGGCTACGGCTACGGCTACGCCTACACCGACCCCAGCAACGGTGACTTTAGCCTGGCCAGCGGCTCCCCGATGAACGACGCTGGCGACCCAGACATCCTGGATGCAGACGGCAGCGTCAGCGACGTCGGTGCATACGGCGAACCCTACGGAGCGAGCTGGTAGCGGCCGCCGGGCCCTTAGGTCTTCGAGCTCACATGCCGGCACGAAGCGCTCGAACCGGACATTCGTCTCCGGTCAGCCGCCCGGGCTCGATGGTTCCGCAGTGGAGCGTCCCTCCAGACGGGCCTGATGGCCCTTCAGAGCAGCGGTGACTGCGTCTCGAAAGACCCGCAGTCGGGGGTTATGTCGCAGATCTGGGTGCACCAAGACCCAGATGTCCCAGCCCGGCCTGGGCTCCGAGACCCGCTTCAGCATGGGCTCCGCGAAGAAACAGGGGAGCTGCGCCAAGCCCATGCCGTTCGCCGCCGCCGCGCGCTGAAGCGCGCCATCGACGATGATGCGGCCCACCGGCAGATCAGGGAAGGGAGACTCCGCGATCCAACCTGCGTCATCATTCCCGCCTTGCCATCCGATCCATGAGTCACCGGACCCATACGTGGCCACGTATGCATTGCCCGCCAAGCGGCCAGTCAGGTGTCCCTCGGGGGTCGTGCCGCGCGCCATGAACCGAATGGCGACGTCCGCCTGTTGCTGATCAAGCCGGGCTATTCCGTACCCAGTCTCGAACTGCAGATCGATCGCCGGCCAGCGCCGGCTGAACGCAGCGAAATCGGGCATCAACAACTCTGCGGCGACCGTGTCTGGCAGCGTGACCCGAACAGGACCGTAAAGCTCAGGACAGGCGGCCTGGGCGCTGCGCTCGAGTGACTTCATAGACTGCTCGACCTTCTCCGCAGCGACCGCCAATCTCTCCGCATGGGCCGTAGGCTGCAACCCCAGTCTTCCGCGATCGAAGAGCCGCAGGCCGAGCCGTTTCTCCAGCGCATCAAGACGTCGACCCGCCGTTGGCCGGCTCACTCCCAGGTCCAGGGCAGCTTGTCTAAGGCTGGCGGCACGCACGATCGCGAGAAAGACGCGCACATCGTCCCAATTGAGACTCGGGTTTGTCGGGACGTTCATGACTGTGCCTCCCATGACCATCTGTGGGCATAACCCGGCGTCGGCGGCCGACTAAGTTGTTTGGGAACCCCAAGGTCTGGTTTGGACGCATCCAACTCAATGGCGCCGTCCGACGTGGGCCTGAACTGACGAAGGAAACAAAATGATCTACCGAACTGCAATTCTGGTGTGCCACACCGACTGTCGGCCAAAGATGCTGGGCGCGCTGCAACAAGGCCAAGTCATCAAGCCGGCCGGCATGCTCACAATGGCGTATTCGGCCGGCACCGACGACGACACCATCGCTCTGCTTCAGACGTGGGAGTCCAAAAAGGCCTTCGACGACTTTGGGGCGGCGATGCCTGCCGAGCAGAAGCGCGGCTTCGCAGCCCTGGTCGCAACCACGGTCGACGCCTGGCACAGCGGTCCTCTCGAGCTGCCTGTTCCCTGATGTAGCCTCGGTCGGGCAAGTTGATCCGTGGGAGGCGCCAGCCGAGTGCGACGCCGCTCGCCTGACATGTGGCCTGCCTGTCTGGTCCAGGGTGTATTGGATCCAGACGGCAGCGTCATGAATACGGCGGCCCCCCGGAAGCGAGCGGGTAGCGGCGGTCTTTCAGCCGGTCTCTCAGCCGGTCTTTAGGTCTTCGAGCAAGCCTTCCAGCAGACCCTCTGGTGGCGGCACGCTCCCGTTGATCGTGAACAGAAACTCCAGCTGTTCCGCAGCCGAGGCCACGTTGGGTTTGATCGACGGCCCATTGGCAAAGGTGCCGCCGGCCAAGCTGAGCAGCGCACCCAGCTGGCTGGCAAAGTAGCCAAACTCCCGCACGCCTTCCGGCGCCGTCCAGCTGGGGTAGCCATCCAGCTCCGGCGGGTTGATGCGCTCGATCATGCGCACCTCTTTGGGCTCGAGCTTCACCCTGGGCTCCCGCCACGGGGTCAGGGCTTTCTCTGCGGTGGTCAGCCAAGGCAGCCGAGGGTCGGCCGAGTAGTCCCCCTTCTCGTGCTCCAGCATCGCCGGATGCCAGTCCTCACCGATGTGGTCCAAGACGCGGCGGAGCTGAGTCTCCGGGTCCTGGAGGAGCTCTTCAAGCTTGAGGCGCAGCACCCCGGGGGTCTCCCGGATCTTAGCCCGGGACTGCTTGACCATGAAGGAGTCGCCCAAGACCGTTCCGGTGCCCCAGCACATCCGGCGCAAGCTGGCCACAGTGGTCACGGGGTGGCGGGTCATGGCGATGAACTTGGCGCTGGGGAAGCTGGACAGGATCTTGTCCATGGTCATGGCGTGCAAGGGGGTCTTGTCGCCCCAGCGGGCGGCTGCAAAGCGGGCCGACCTGGCCTGGAGCACGGCACGAATGTAGTGCTCGCTTGGCGCATCAGGATCCACCTGAACCGGCTCCGCCTTGAACAGGCTCCCACTCGCCGTGTTCTTCCAAGCCTTCTCGAACTCCCCGGCCTTCAATCCCGGCCAGCGCCCACGCCACATGAAGAGCGCGGACTCCTGGCCCAAGTGAATGTTGGGGTGTGCGTTCAGGATGGCCCGGAGCAAGCTTGTGCCCGAGCGTCCGCTGCCGACGATGAAGATGGGGTCTGTCACACCAGCGATCTAACGGCCCGTGACGGGCTGCATTCCAAAAAACTGGCGGCGAAGGGCCAACCCTGAAGATACTCGACAGGCACCGAATGCTCCTACACTGCACGCGCAAGGTGGACGGGCAGCCGGCTCACATCCTTAGACAGATGCGCACGCGCGAGGGCTCAATGGCGCCGTTCAAAGACGAGATCAATCCCCAGGTTGTGGCGCTCTGGGGGGAGAGAGTTGGTGGCAGCGCAGCGTGGGTGCAGGCAACGTCCTTGCCCTTGGCAGACCTGGAGCTCAAGGCCCGGGTCGAACACGTGGCGCAGGGGCTCTGGGGAATCTTGGGGCCCGAGCTGCTGCCCGCGTTGGAGCGGCTGAAGACCGCCGCGCTCACGGAACCGCCTCTCAAGGCCTTCGCCGCTTGGCCGGCGTTCACGATGGTGGCCAAACAGGGCCTGGAATACCCGGCTCAGAGCCTGGAGACCCTGGGGATGCTCACGCACCTCTTCTCGGCCGAGTTCGCCGTGCGTCCCTTTATCGACGCGCACCCAAAGCTGGCCATGGCCCAGATGTTGGCGTGGACCACCCACGAAGACGAACACCGCCGCCGGCTGGCCAGCGAGGGCTGCCGCACCCGCCTGCCTTGGGGCGGCAACCTGCGGGCTTTGATTGCGGATCCCAGTCCCATCCTGCCCATCTTGGAGGCCCTCCAGGACGATGAGGCGGAGTATGTGCGGCGCAGCGTGGCCAACAACCTGAATGACCTGAGCAAGGACCACCCTGCGCTGGTCATGGAAATCTGCGAACGCTGGTCGGTGGGCGCATCCAAGGACCGCGATCGGCTGGTCAAGCATGCGCTTCGCAGCCTGATCAAGGCAGGGGACCCACGCGCCCTGGCCATCATTGGGGTCGCAGAACCGGCGCTGAGCGGACTGGTCTTCCAGGCTTCTGGGCAAGTTCAGCTGGGAGAGCACTTGGAGCTGAACCTACGCGCTGAGCTCCCCAAGAAGCAGAAGTTGGTGGTGGACTTTGCGCTGCACCTGAAGCACAAGAACGGGGCGCATGGCCGCAAGGTCTTTAAGTGGCGGACGCTCACGGCCCCGGCCGGTGCTCTGGAGCTGAACAAGCGCCATCCGCTCAAGGCGGTGACGGTCCGGAGCTACTACCCAGGGGTCCAGAAGGTTGAGCTGCTGGTCAATGGGCGGAGTATGGGGATGTTGGAGTTTGAGCTGACAGTTTAGGGATTGATCAGCGGGGTGGTTGTGACGTCGGTGGTAGGCAGTCAGGTCGGAACTGCGGGATGAAAACGGCTCGGAACGGCTCGCGGCTTGGATCGGCTTGGCACACGACGGGACGGCGCGGCTCGGAAACACACGGTGCGGCTCGGAAACACACGGTGCGGCTCGGAAACACACGGTGCGGCTCGGAAACACACGGTGCGGCTCGGAAACACACGGTGCGGCTCGGACCCGAAAGCCAGGACAGCACTATTAAATTTATCTGATTACCAGACAAGTATAATATACCCTCGGTCAGGCAAGATGACCCCTGGGAGGCGTTGGCGGAGCGCAACTCCGCAAGGCGTAAGAACGAAGGAATGCGCGAGTATTTCGAGGACGAAGAACGCAGCGGAGGCGTGCGAGCGCAAGCCTCAAATGTGGTTGATCTGTCTGAT
>JBLHMA010000405.1:0-5223 GCA_047621545.1 Cognaticolwellia sp.
GCAGGTCACGCTGATGCAGGTCACGCTGATGCAGGTCACGCTGATGCAGGTCACGCTGATGCAGGGCTCGCGGGTCACAGCGCTGCGAAGGGCCTGTCTCTGGAGCTCAACGCTGGCGCCCGCTGGGCGCTGGACGCCCACACCCGAGAGGTCCTGGCAGAGAGCCGCAGCAGCCTGAAAGGGGAACTCACCAGTGTGGAGCAGGCCAATGGGCTGGCACAGACTCTGACTGAGCAACAAAACCGGCTGATCCGCGGCTGCACCATGGATGGGCAACCCCACGATGTCCTGCATGGCTTCTTGGAGGCTTGGATTCCCGGAGTGAAGGCCTTGGGGCAGGCAAAGACACTGCCAGAGGGGCAAGCTCAGGTGTTGGTGCTCCAGAGCTATTTGCTAGAGGCCGAGCGGGTCTTCGAGTAGCGCTGCGGCCCGCTGCGGCCCTACGGCTGTTGTGGACTCGGCTACTGGCCGGAGGTGTGTCTGGGTCTCAGACTTGACCGCAAGCTCCTAGGCACCTCGGGAGCTTAGTCGACCTCGTCCGGGTGCCCTCGGTCTTGCTGACCGAGGTCATGGTGGGCGACTTGGCAACATGCCTCGCCGCCGCACCTCAGTCTGACCTTGACCTGATGGGCTTGCCAGCCGATACACCCTCGATCAGGCAGACTGACCACATGCGAGGCTTGCGCTCGCACGCCTCCGCTGCGTTCTTCGCCCTTGAAATGCTTTCGCATTCCTTCGTTCTCACGCCTTGCGGAGTCGCACTCCGCTGGCGCCTCTCACGGATCATCTTGCCTGGCCGAGGGTGCACGGACCTGAGTTTTGTACGCCAAAGCGTTGGGCTCACCCGCTCAGCTTGCTTGCTCCTGGGTGACTCTGGGCATGAGAGTGCCTTGGCGTAAGACTCAAGCCTTTTGAGGCTTTCTGCCGAAGAACAGGGTGTTGTGCAGGCGCTGGCCGCCATCGGACTCGACCGGGGTGGTCCACTCGATGGGCTCGCGCCAGGACCTGGGGTAGACCTTCGCCATCGCAGCGGCAAAGGCATCGTTGTTCCACGCCGACCAAACCGCGACGATTCCGCCTGGAGCCAGGTGTTCGCTCACCTTGGCTTGTCCTGCTGCCGTGTAGAAAGGCAGGCTGGCAGGGTCAAGGGGGTCATCTGGGGCGTGGTCAACGTCGACCAGAATCAGGTCGTAGGTCTCTTTGGCAGGGCCCATCAAGTCAGCGTAGACGTCGCTCTGCACGAACTCCATCCGGGGATCCTTGATGAGCTGGTCCGAGAGCGGCAGCAGGCCTTCGCGCAGCCAGTTGATGACGAAGTCCATGCGGTCCACCACGCGCACCAGGGCGCTGCGATCGCTCTCGAGGGCTGCTTGTGCCGTGTAGCCAAGTCCCAAACCTCCGATGAGGATCTTCAGCTGCTTTCCGGGATGCGCTGAGATTGCCCGGGTTGCCAGCTCCCGCTCCGAGAGGGGGCTCACGCTGCTCATGAGCAGCGCCCCGTCGATGTGGACCGTGTAGACCCAGCCGTCGGGACGGCTGGCATCAGGGAATCGGGAGAGGTAGAGCATGCCGATTGCGTGCTCGACCGCGTCTAGGTATTCGGTGTCATTCATCGCACCCGGGTAGCCGCTTCCAGTGGGGCGGGAGCAAAGAAGTTGAGAATTCAGCAAGCGTGTTCAGAGCCGGGCCGCCGCGGTGACTCAACGCGTTGGATTGCTCTGTGAACGGAAGCTCCAAGGCCGCCGCGGTTTCCGGCTTTTGGAGACCACGCTAGGCTTGCATTCTTTCGCTGGATTGCTGTCCCGCACCAGACTCTGAACGAGAAGGGGCGAGCTTGATCTGGCTTCGTCTCTGTGGCGGTCTGAGCAGGTCCGGCCTACTCTAAGAGAAGGTTCTCTTCTCGATTGTGGCGACAGGTTTGCTTGCCCCCAGTTCGACCAAGAAACCACAAGATGACGCGACCTGCGCATTTCTGGAGCCCCGTGACTGCATCCGAACTCAATGACACCCGTGCCCCGCTGCGCCGAGACGTTGACCTACTGGGCCGCCTGCTCGGCGAGACGCTCAGGGACCAGGGCGGTCCGCGGCTGTTCGAGGCTGTCGAGCGGGTCAGAGCTGCGGCCAAGTCCGCTCGTGAGGGCGGCCCCGCCGACCGGGAAGCGCTCTCAGGACTCCTGGCCGACCTGCCGGTGGACGAGGCCGTGCCCGTTGCTCGCGCCTTCTCCCACTTCCTCACGCTGGCAAACATCGCCGAGCAACACCACAGGATCCGGCGCCGACAGGCCCACCAGGCCGAAGGCCAAGCCCCGCAGCGGGGCTCCCTTGACGATGGCATGGGGCGCCTGCTCGCAGGCGGGGTCTCCCCTGAGACTCTGCGCGAAGTAGTGCTGGGTCTGGACATTGGTCTGGTCATGACAGCCCACCCAACCGAGGTGGTACGCCGCACACTCCTCCACAAGCACGGTCGCATCGCCAGCCTGCTCGCTGAGAACGACCGCTCGGACTTGACTCCTGCGGAACGCGTGGCCAACCGCGTTGCCCTTAAACGGGAGGTCGCCTCGATCTGGCTCACGGACGAAGTGCGCCGCAGCCAGCCCACACCGATGGACGAGGCTCGCAGCGGCCTGGTTGTGTTCGAACAGGTGCTCTGGGACGCGCTGCCGGCTTGGCTGCGCGGGCTGGACGGCGCGCTCCGGCGCCACACGGGCGAGGGTCTGCCAACCGGCGCTGTGCCGATACGCTTTGGGTCATGGATGGGTGGAGATCGAGATGGCAATCCCAACGTCACCGCTGGAGTCACCGCCCACGTGGCGTGGATGGCGCGATGGATGGCTGCTGACCTGCTCCTGGCAGAGACGATTGATCTGCGTGCCCGCCTCTCCTTGAATCGTTGCACGGTGGACTTTCAGCGCGTCGCTGATGCCGTGGTCGCTGCTGCACCGGGCCAGCACGCCGCCGGCACCTGGGAGCCCTATCGAGCCGTGCTCAAGGACGTCGTGAGCCGCTTGGGGGCCACCCGTGAGCTCGCCGCGCGTCGCATGGCTGAGGCCGCAGCGGGCGACTGGATGATGCCCGTCGAGGAGCCTGCAATCGGTGCAGCGCGTCCCTACCTCCAGGTCGCTGAGCTGCGCGAACTGATGATGCTCATGTACAAGTCGCTGCATGCCACTGGCGCTGGGGAGATCGCCGATGGCTCGCTGCTCGACCTGATCCGTAGACTGGACTGCTTCGGGTTGACGTTGGTGAAGGTGGACCTGCGCCAGGAGGCTGACCGCCACACGGCGGCGCTTGACGAGGTCACGCAGCACCTCGGCCTGGGCCGCTCCGGGGAGTGGGACGAGGCGCGCCGTCAGGCCTTCTTGGTCTCTGAGCTCGAGGGCAAGCGCCCGCTCATCTCCGCCGATCTCCCAGCCAGCTCCGAGGTGCGCGAGGTGCTTGATACCTTCAGAGTCGCAGCGCTGCTTCCAGCAGGTTCGCTCGGCTGCTATGTCATCTCCATGGCTGCCGCTCCCAGTGATGTGCTGGCTGTGGAGCTGCTCCAACGGGAAGCGCGCAGCGCGGTTCCTGCGGACAGCCCGGTCGCCCGTCTGCGGGACCCCAACCCACTGCACGTTGTGCCTCTGTTTGAAACTCTGGACGACTTGGAAGGTATCGGCGCGGCGGTCGGAGCCCTACTCGACCTGCCTTGGTACCGCGCACACCTCTCCTCAGTACACAACGACCACCAAGAGATCATGGTGGGCTACTCCGACTCTGGCAAGGACGCCGGGCGGCTTGCTGCCGCTTGGGCGCTGTACCAGGGGCAGGAGTCGGTGGTTGCGGCCTGCAATGCGCGCGGCGTGTCCATCACGCTCTTCCATGGCCGCGGCGGGACCGTGGGGCGCGGCGGAGGACCTACGCACCAGGCCATCCGGGCGCAGCCTCCTGGCTCTATTGCTGGGCGCATCCGGGTGACGGAGCAGGGCGAGGTGATCCAGGCCAAGTTCGGGCTTCCAGGTATTGCCGTGCGTACCCTCGATGTCTACACGACCGCCGTGCTTGAGGCGACACTGGCGCCTCCTTCGGGGCCTGAGCCGGCTTGGCGGGTCACCATGGACCGACTCGCGGAGACGAGCTGCGCCGCCTACCGAGGCATTGTTCGGGAGCACCCGGAGTTCGTTCCTTACTTCCGTGCGGCCACCCCCGAGCGGGAACTGGGTGGGCTCAATATCGGCAGCCGTCCCGCCCGCCGTCCGGCCGCTCCCGGCGCAGGCGTGGAGAGCCTGCGCGCTATCCCCTGGGTGTTTGCATGGACCCAGGTCCGGTTGATGCTCCCGGCATGGCTCGGCATCGGCGAGGCCCTGCACGCTGAACTGGCTGATCCGCTGCTTCGCGCCGAACGCCTTGAGTCGCTGCAGCAGATGGCGGTGGACTGGCCCTTCTTCCAGACCACTTTTGAGATGGTGGAGATGGTCTTGGCCAAGGCCGATCCGGGCGTGGCTGAGCTCTACGAGAAGCTCCTGGTCCCGAGCGACCTACACCCTCTCGGTGCCGCGCTCCGGGAGCGGCTCGCGCGCACGCGAACGCTGGTTCTCGAGGTCGTTCAAGCGGAGCGTCTGCTGGATAAGAATCCGACCTCGCGCGCATCCATCGCCGTGCGAAACCCCTACGTGGACCCTATCAATGCACTGCAGGCTGAGCTGCTCCGACGCTCGCGCTCGGGGGCTGATGCGGAGCTCGCATATGCACTCAAGGTCACCGTCAGTGGGATTGCCGCGGGGATGCGCAACACGGGCTGATGACCGAGAGGCGCTTGGTACTCAGAGGAGCTCTTTGCCCGTGTTCTCCGTGAAGTTCCAGTGCAGCTTGGTCATCACGACGAAGGTGAGAGTCATCCCGAAGCTGATCAGCGAAATCACTGGAAGTGCTGCTATTTCGGCCGTCTCGGCGCCCACGATGGGTGCGAAGTAGAGCGCAGGACCTAAGGCCACCAGACCTGTACACAGGGCAGTCTGGAAGTTCGCTGCGACGAAGGGCACGTTGATGGCCAGCTTCCTGGGCGGCCGGGTGGTCAGCTCCAGGAGCATGAGACCGGCGTTGGCCAAAAAGACTCCTTGAACAAAGCCCGAGACTGGCAAGGCCCACACCAATGCGGCAGGAGCGCCCGTCGCAGTGGGGTTGAAGTCCATGGCCCAGTCGCCGCCTAAGTAGACCAGAGCGGCCCCGAGCGACATGAGGAGGAAG
>JBLHMA010000406.1:0-5223 GCA_047621545.1 Cognaticolwellia sp.
CGGCCACGCCCATCTTTTGCAGATGGGGGTCTTTGATGGGGTGCCTGCGGTGACCTCGGGTTCGGGATCCAAGCTCCGGGAGTTCCCAGGTTGTGAGCCCACAGCGACGGAAGGGGTTCTGTGGGGGGAGTCCACTTTTGGATACGCCGTCCTGGACATCACGCCCCAGACCCTGCGGGTCTCCTTCAAGGACATCGCTGGGCAAGAGCTCTACTGTTGGCAGCGCGGCCGAGACGACCCCGAAGGGGAGCCCTGCAAGTGAGCGCTCAGACACCAGGGGCCCTCTCGGGCATCAAAGTTCTGGAGCTCGGGCAGCTCATCGCAGGGCCCTTCTGCGGCACTCTGCTGGGCTACTTTGGCGCCGAAGTGGTCAAGATCGAAGCCCCCGCCGGTGACCCCATTCGCTCCTGGCGCACCATGGCCGGGGACACCTCGTTGTGGTGGCGCACCCTGTCGCGGAACAAGCGTTTGGTGAGCTTGGACCTACGTACCCAGGCGGGCCGGGACGTGGTGGCCTTGTTGGTGGAGCAGGCCGACGTGGTGATCGAGAACTTTCGGCCCGGGCGCATGGAGGCGTGGGGGCTGGGGCCAGATGCCCTCTGCAAGCTCAACCCCCGCTTGGTGTACTGCCGGGTCTCCGGCTACGGCCAGACCGGTCCGATGCGAGAGCGTCCAGGCTACGCGGCGGTGGCCGAAGCGGTGGGCGGACTGCGTTTCTTGACCGGGGATCCCGACGGGCCCAGCAAGCGGGCAAACCTGAGCATTGGGGACACAGTTGCGGGCATGCACGCGGCCCTTGGGGTGCTCTTGGCGCTGCTGCACAGAGAGCGTGGTGGGGAGGCTCAGGTGGTGGACGTGAGCCTGGTGGAGAGCGTATTGACCCTGTTGGAGGCGACTCTGGTGGAAGCGAGCGTGGGTGTTGTGCGGCAGCCTTCGGGCGGCACCATCACCGGCTTGGCTCCTACAGGTGGCTACCCTTGCTCCGACGGCGAGGTCGTCATCGGCGCGAATGGAGAGTCGGTCTTTAGGCGTCTGTGCGGCGCCATGGGCAAGCCGGAGCTCGGAGAGGATCCGCGCTACGTGGACAACCCGGCCCGAGTGGCCCACCGCTGGGAGTTGGACGCGGAGATCGCATCTTGGACCCGCAGTGTGACTGTGTCTGAGTGCGTGGAGCTGCTCTCCCTGGCCGGCGTTCCAGCCGGTGCCGTTCAAGACGCCGCGCAGATCCTGTCCAACCCCCAACTTCAGTCCCGGGACTTCTTCCCTGAGGTGCACGTCGGCGGCCACAAGATGGTGCTGCCCGAGCTGGCTCCTCGCCTGTCCAAGACCCCCGGCGGCACCACCTGGGCCGGCGGGGACCTGGGTCAGCACAGCACCCAAGTCCTGAGTGAGTGGGCGGGCATGCAGCCCCAGGCCATCGCAGACTTGGTCTCGGCCGGTGTGCTCTTGGATGGCGCCTGATGGAATATGGCTGGCAAGAGTTTCTGGCCTTGGGCTTGGCCATCGCCTGCCAAGCTGTGGTCTGGCTGCAGTACCACAAACGCAAGGTCCCGCTGGGCAAGGCGGGACCCGTCATGGCCCTGCTCTTCTTTGTGGTCGGCGCTCGGGCCGCCGGTGTGGCCTGGGGCATGTTTGAGCGAAGCGCGCAGGAGACCGACCTGAGCGAGCTGGTCTTTCACATCATCGCGCTCAACTTCATCCTGGTGGCGGTGAGTCTTCGCAAGGCGTCCCAACGGGAAAAGCTGGAGACGAAGAAGTCGAGCTGAAGCGTTGCGGGACAGCGACCCTGGGGTGTTTGAGGCGGCCCTGGAGGGGAGCGGGGTGCAGGTGTAGTACTACCCGGAGTAGGTCCGTCGCCTATTGAGGACGCGCAGAGGCTCCTCCTGGCTCGGAGTGGGTAGCTCAGAGAAGGCCTGCGGATGATGCCCCAGTCTCATGGCCCGTTCACCTTCACCCGGCGCTCACCCTGCACCTCCAAAGGCCAGGTCCAAGAACCGGCTTGGGCCAGCAGGCAGCTCTGGGTCTCCGGGGGCACGGTGCCGTCCACAATGCGCGGGTTCTCGCTCTCACCGCGCACCACATCCACCGCGATGACCACGCTGCCGGGTTGCTGGAAGCAGGTGCGGCCGCGCGTGCGGTAGTAGGCCAGCTGCTGGCTGAGCTGGGCGTTCAGGTCTCCGGTCTCGCCGGGTTTCCAGATTGGGAGCTGGGTGTCCACTGTGTTGGAGAGGGGTGGCGCCGCCAGATTCCAGCGCAGGGTGCCCGTCAGAGCAGGATCCAGTTGCCAGGCCAGAGCCTTGTCCGCCAAGCAGTCATCCCCCCAGGATGCCACCACCCGGCCGCGCAGAAGCACAAGGTTCAAGGTGCTCTTCTCTTGGGTCAAGCAGGCTTGGATCTCTCGGTTGCGCGGCGCCCTTCCCTTGGGCATCTCGGTCCCGGCGACCACTACCCGCAGCCCGTCCAGAAGCAGCGCATCGGGGGCCGCCGTCCACGCCAGTGGGGGGATCAAGGCCGCACTCAAGCTCTGGTCTGTGCTGGTGTCTCGCAGGGGCTTGGCCTGGACCTTGCTGTCAGCGATGTCGACCTGGAGCACGAGCACGCCCGCTCCCAAGCCGGCGGCCTGCTCCTGCAGTTCGCTCTGCAGGGCGGCCGCAAAGACGCCTTCCGCCCCCAAGGTCAGGCTGGGCTGCTCCCCGGCCAGAGTGGCGTCTGCGGGCAGCAGCACCAGTGGCCAGTTCAAGGTTGCATCGACCGTCTCAGACACGCGCCAGCCACCGGCCGCATTGCGCAGGCAGCGCTCCAGCTCAGGCAGCTCCTGGTTTGCGTCCTGCACCTGCACCCGCCGAACCCGACCGCGCTTGGCTCGAAACTCCAGGGTCGCGCCGTAGAACACGGATGGCGCGTGGATCGCGTGGCACTGGGCCAGAGAGTCCGCTTGGGGCCCCACGAGCATCTCCAGGCCTTGGTGGCTCGCTGGGCTCACCCACACCGAACCCGATAGGCTCAGAGACAGCAGAAACAGGCTCACGCGCGCTTGTTTCCCTGCCACCACTTGGCACTTGGCAGCTCCGAGAGCAGCACTTTTAGGTGGTCCTTGCCCACCGGCCAGCTCAGGGCTTTGGACTCGCCGCCTACGCGCTGGCCTTCGGTCGTGGCCAGCTCCGCGATGGGCCAGCCGCGCTGCAGCGCCCGGATGCTGATCTGATACTCGATGGGGAAGCGCTTGACCGAGGTGTCCAGGGCCAGGAGATCCGCGCGCCGCAAGGCCCGAAAGCCGTTGATGGTGTCGGTGACGTAGGGCTGGCCGCTGTTGAAGCACTGGTTCGCGATGCGGGTGAGGGCCTGGTTGGCCCAAGAGCGGGGCCGGAAGGGAGAGACATCCTCCTCGTTCACCGAGCCATCAGCGAAGCGGCTGGCGATGGACAGGCGGGCACCTTGCAGCAGCAGATCGTCCAAGCGCTCAATGTCTGCGGGGTCCTCGTTTCCATCCGGGGAGTAGAAGACCATGCGCTCGGCCCGGCTGGCCTCGGCTGCGACACGGAATGCCACCCCGCGTCCAGGGATGCTCTGGTCCAGGATGGGGATGCCACGCTCGGTGAGGAACGCTCGGCTCCCATCCGTCGACCCGCCATCTACGGCCAGGATCTCGATGAACCGGTCCAAGGGCAGCTTGTCCCAGCAGTCCTTCAAGCCGTTGATCTCGTTGAGGACCAGCAGCACAAGGCAACAGTCACGGGGGGCGCTCATTGCGTCTCCTTGGGAATCAGCTGGTCCGAGATCAGCCAGTCTGCGACCAACTCGGCGATGGCACGGTTTCCGGCAGCGTTGGCGTGGCCGGGGTCTTTGGGTGCGAAGTAGAGGGGCTCTCCGGCGCGCACCCGGGCGGCGATCTGCTCGCTGGGGTCAAAGTAGGGCAGGCCCTTGTCTTGGGCTTCCAGGCGCAGCAGGCGGCGGTGGGCTTCTGTGTAGCCGGCCACCTCCAAGGGGTAGCCGAAGTGGGCGATCTCCCCGCCGCTGGACTGGATCTTGGCCCGCAGCGCACGCAGGTTTTCCAGGTACTGTGCCTCGGGAACCCTGTGGGTGCTGCCGTGCTCTTTTGCCCGGGTCTGAACCGCCCCCAGGCTGATCTGGAGCACCTGGTACATGCGCCACTTGTAGAGCAGGTTCGCCCTAAGAAAATCTGCTTCGCCCTGCATCATGGCCTGGGACTTGTCGCTGTAGGCCACCTCGCGGGCGTCCTGCACCACAAAGCCAGCCAGGACCAAGTCAATGTCCATCTTGGCCATGCCCTGGTCCCACAACCACAGGCCCTGAAAGCTGGTGTAGCCCGGCTGCCCGGCATTGATCACATGCACGTTGCCGTAGCCGCGCTCGTGCAGGATGGCCTGGAGCTGGGCGGGGTAGGTCTCGTGATCGGCTACACCCCAGCCAAAAGTGGTGCTGCAGCCCATCGCCGCGATGCGGAAGGTCTGGGGCGTGTTCTCGGCGAAGGGCGGCCGGAAGCCGTTTTCATCGGTGCTGACCGGGAAGGTGCTGCGCAGCTCCTTGTGGGTCATGGGCTGGTCGATCAAGCTCGGATCTACCCGCCAGTACACGCTGTTGTGCTCAAAGGTTGGCCGCTCGTCTTGGGCCGGCAGATCCATCACGCGCAGCAGTGCCTCGGCCCCTCCGAAGAACAGAAGGACCGTGATGCCGGCAAAGACAATGCGCTTGAGGTGTTTCAAGCGGCCCCCTTCCTTAGTCGACCGGACTGACGGTGATGCCGGTGTGGTCGGTGATGCTGCCCGACTGGAAGTAGATGTTGTCAAAGTAGGTGGAGTCGTTGACGGTCACCGAGATGCGGCCGTGGGCCGTTGGTGTGAACACCGTCTCTGAGCCGACTGCGAAGATCTCTTCGGCGCCGTCCTCGCTCATGAAGCGGCCAACCAGCATGCCGCCGGTGCAGCCTTCGAGTTGGCAGGGCGCGTCTTCGGAGGGGGACATGCCGTTGCCCTCGACCGTGATCCAGTCGCCTTCTCGGGCGATGCGGTACTTGTCCTGCATGGTGCCCTCGATGCGCACCTTGTCGCCGGCACAGACGGGAACGCCAACCTGCCAGCCTGCGCCCACATCCAGGTAGTCAAACCAGGTGTCCTGGAGGGGGACCAGACACTCGCCAGCGGTGAGCTGCTCTGGGAGCTGACCCAACCAGGACTGCCAAGCGTCCGCAGCGGCGCTCTGAGC
>JBLHMA010000407.1:0-5205 GCA_047621545.1 Cognaticolwellia sp.
GGTCTTTAAAGGCCATGGGGAGACTCCTTTGGGGTCCCGTATCGGGTGCCCCGGGATCGCGTCAAACACTAGGAAAGCAAGCAAAGCTGCCGGAGCATAGACTCCGGGCCGGCCCCCCAGAGTCCAGGTCTAATACAAAGACCTGGCTTCGGCTCTGGTGAGGATCCGCTCCAGGTCGGTGGCCCGCGAAGACCAGGCGCTCGCCTCTGGGGTCCACTGGGGGGTGGCTCAGCGCGAACTGCTCGAAGAACTGAAGGCTCCAAAGGAACTCCCGGCTGGGCCAGAAGGCTGCCCGCTGATGGGACTGGCCGCTTGAGTCGACGGTGTGCCAGGCCAAGCAGTTGTTGGAGTTGTCGATGGAGACGGTGGCAATTTCACCACGCGTAGGCAGAGCGTAGAAGGCTAGGCAAGCCCGATCTGTGAGCTGGCTGCTCAGGCCGCTCCGCAGATCGACGCGGTGCACCCCTTCGTAGGGGCTGCCAGCGCCACCTGGGGCATGCCCAAGTAGCAGGCTGTCTCCGTCGGGTATCAACGCCACCAAGCCCTGAACCGCGCGTAGGGTCTCTGTTTGGCCATCGGGTCCAGTGCGTGCCAGGTGCTCCAGGCCGCCGTGACGCTGAACGTGCCAGAGGTAGCCACCCAGTGCGAGGGGTACGCAGAAAGCGCCCGGGGTGCCTTCGAGCAGAAGGTCTTCGTCTACAGGGCGGTGCAGGACTACACGTTTTGGACCACCGCTGCCTGCGTGGACCAGCACGTCTTGGTCGCGCCAAGAAAAGAACAGCGGCCCCCCTGCCTCCAGCTCGCGCGGGGCCGAGCCGTCCAGGGACAGTAGGGTCAGGCTGAGCTCTTCTTCGTCTTGTAGGACCACGGCGACGTGGGTTCCGGCCGGGCTCCATGCGCAGTAGATCGGTACCCGACCGTGGCTCTCAAAGAGTACCTGTTGGCGCAGCCCGTCCGAGTGCAACACCTGTATGCGGGCTGGGTCGGCCAGATCCTCGCCGGCTGGGAGCTCAATGCAGGCCAGCTTGTCCTGGTCTGGTGAGAAACTAGGCCAGCTCCAAGCTGAGCGTGGCATGTCAGGCCGGCCCCAGCGCAAAAGGGGGTCTGCGCCCACGTCCATGCTGAGCTGCTTTAGGCCTCCGGCACGCGCCAGATGGATCTGCCGGTCCAGGCCCACGACGGCGATCGCGCTCACAACATTCCAGTGGCGGCCATGAGGCGCCATGCGGCCGCGGCGTGCAGCAAGAGGGCCAAGCCCATCGCGGAGAAGCTGGCGACCGGGCTGGCGGCCAGGGCGTTGGTCTCGGCCTTGTCTCTGGTCAACTCCGTCTGGAGTTCGGTCTCCGCCGCGATGGGCAGAGTCTCTTGTGCCCGAAGGAGCAGGGCCAGGGCCGTGTCGTTGTTCAGGCCAAAGCTGCCCAGGCTGAGGCCTGTGGCTCCGACATAGAGCATGACGCCACCCCATGAACCGTTGGCGCCGAGCTTGGCCGCAAGGGCCGCACAGATTCCCATGGCACCCAGCCAGAACAGAGGTACGCCGAACCAGCGTAGGCTGCGGTGGCGCATCGCCTGGGCAACACTCAAGCGCGTCCCGTGGGCAACATGCCGTTTAGGAACAGGTCCACCGTGGCCTGGATGATGTGCTCAGGCTCGCCCTGAGGGTGCGCGCCGATGGCCTTCTCCAGGGTGAGCCCGTCTGAGCTGGCCTTGAGTACGGCAGCCACCACATGGGGGTCCACCTTGCGAAAGCTGCCGTCGTCGATACCCTGGTTGATGACCTGGATGATTCGCTCCATCAGGCGCTCGTGGGTTCCCAGGAAGTTGTCTCGCAGCTCCTCATCCCGTGTCGCCAGTTCGCTGATCAGCAGGAAGAAACGCGGCGGATACCGCAGGGAGAGCAGGTGATGCAGGAGCTGGCGCAGCAGATCCGCGAAGTTCTGCTCAGCGCTTAGGTCCTGGTGATCCAGGACCTCGTCCAAGATGGCGTTCGCTCGCTGATGCTCTTGCGCAGCCAGGGCCCGGATTAGAGCCTGCTTGCTGTCAAAGTAGAAGTAGACCGCGCCTTTTGACAAGCCGGCGGCAGCCGCCACGTCGGTCATGCGCGCGTTCTCAAAGCCCTTCTCAACGAAGACCTTTCGCGCCGCTCGGAGGATCTGTTCTTCCCGCTCAGCCTGGGGGAGGTGCCTGGTCATTGGCAGAACAGTTGCACGCTCAGAGGCTGGCGGCAAGTGCCTGAACCAAGGCTTTGCCATCCGGCTGACCCAGAATTCGGTCCGGGCTGAGCTTGAGCCAGCCGGCAGCGCGGCGTGTTGCGACCACAGGCAAGGCCCGGGCCACCCCAGCTTCAACAGAGGGTGGCTGCTCTGCACCCAATCTGGGGCGATCACCGCGTCCACGCCTTCCAGGCGAAGCTCCACGGTTGTATCGATTCGAACCCGAGGGTGGGTCAGCAGAGAGGCGGGTTCGGTGGCTTGGCTCTCTCGGAGCAGCAGAGTGAGGTGGGGAAGTTCTTCCAGCGCATGCAGTGCCTAGTGGGTCCCAGACCGGGCGACGGGAAGCCCGCTCAACAGCACCTTTGGCGCAGTTGCCGTTGGGGCGACCTGTACCTTAGATACACCGTCGGTCAGGCAAGGTGATCCGTGCGAGCGCAAGCCTCGCATGTGGTCAGTCTGCCTGATCGAGGGTGTACTGGTGGCCTGGGGACGCCGTTGCCTTGCATCACTCGAGCAAGTGGCATTGGCGCGCAGCACTTGTCGACCAACACTCGATCTGCGCTGGGCACGTAGATTTTCCAGGCCAGCTCCCGCTCAGCTTGCTGCGCCGCCAGACCGGCCCCGCGCGCACGTTGCCTCCTCTGCAGGGCAGCGTCTGGATGGGCTGCGGTGGCTTGGTCCAGCTCCACACCGAGGCGTCGAAGGTCTGGCAGACCCTCCAGTAGGTGTGTTTGAGCACCGAGCTGTTGTGCGGCAGAGAATACCCAGCGTGCGGCAAAGCTTGGCGCGTAGAGATGGGTGCAGCCCTTGGGCGTGCGCGAGGCCAACCAGGCACCGACGGCCCGCCGCCAGTTTAGCCGCGCCTGGATCCTCCTTGGGGCCGAGGCGCCCGCAGCTCTCATCCAGGTCCGCCGAAGCAGCTCTGGAGGGGCCAAGCGGATCCAAGGGCCGGGGTGGCTCTTGAGTAGGGGGTCAATCCATGGAGGCTGAGCCTCTGGCAACACCACCCACCTCCCGCGGTCTCCAGTAGGCGGCGGGAGGCCTTGAGCTCCGCTTCGCTGGGGCGTGCATGGCAAGCGAGCTCTCCACAGCTCAAGCAGCTCCGTTTCTTCTGGGCTTGGCCGTGGAGCAGGCGTTTGCGGTTCTCGGCAATGACCTCGTGCTCGACCAGGTGTCCCGCTGCGTCGTAGATCCGCCTGTGGATTTTTGAGGCCCGCATGCGCTCTGGACCGAGTGGAACCTGCACATCTTCGCTCTCCAAGCGAACACTTAGGGTGCTTGGCCTAGCCGTAAACACCGGGATCACCAGCTCCTCGTTCTCGATTCTCATGGATAGGCGTGCAGGACTGTTTCGGGGGGCGAAATCCGCGGGCAGCCTTAGCTGGACCGAGGGTGCGCCAGAAGGACAGAGAGCGCTCGGGGTACTGGGTGCGGTCATCGAAGGCTGAGAGAGCCAGTCGTACGTTGTGTCTCTTTCCGGCCTCGGGCAGCGGTTCTGAGGCGCTGTCTTGCCGCTTTAGAGGGAGGCGCTCCTCAGCGGCCTTGATCCGCAGGTCCGGACGCGGCTCAACGGGGGCTTGTGGGAAGCCTTTTGGGTTCAGGAACCACTGCTCGATGCGTGCTCCGCTCAGTCCTGCGATGGATCCCTTCCGCCAAAAGCGCCGTTTCAAGGTCTCGTCCGATCGTCGGTGGTAGTCCACTTTTCACCTCGCGGCCCTCTACACCGCAAAGGCCGTGCCAGACTTACACCATCCATCCCAGGCGTTTGAGGCTACCTTGAGATAATGATTAGACTCGGATCAACCAACGATGGATTCGCCCAGCAATATCGTCTGGCAGAGCAAAGCCGAAAGCTTGGGACCGTCCGTGCCGATGGGAGTAGCAGACACGCTCTCAGTGACACGAAGAGGAGAACACCATGGCCGCTCTTGCCATACGCACGGAGGAGACTGCTTCAGTGAAAGACTTGAACGCCGAAACATTGGCGATTCTGCGCAGCTATAGCGCCCCTGGAATGGACTTCGTCGCCGAGGTGGTCGGTGCCTTTATGAGCACCGTTGACCCCTACATGAGTCAGATTGATGCTGGGGTCGCCGAAGGCGACTGTGAGGGCGTGCACCGCGCTGCCCATCCGCTCAAGAGTTCCAGTATGCAGGTTGGCGCAGAGGCCTTTGCAGAGGTCTGCAAGGCGCTGGAGACCGCTGGACGCACGGGGGACGCGGACAGTATGGCCTCGCTAAACCAAGAGCTGAAGCTAAGTTGGGCGCGGGTCAAGCCACTGCTCCAAGCCGAGTTGAGTTGAGAGAAGGGTTCTCTTCGAAACCCCAAGCGGCCTAGTTTAGGGCTCCGTCTCTCCGGCGGCGTCTCTCCGGCGGCGTCTCTCCGGCGGCGTCTCTCCGGCGGCGTCTCTCCGGCGGCGTCTCTCCGGCGGCGTCTCTCCGGCGGCGTCTCTCCGGCGGGCCCCAACGAGTTTGGGCCTCCCACTGGTGTGTGGGAAGCCCGTAGGATTCCAGCGGAACACCGGTCTCCGGACGCTACTTCATCTGGTTCGCGACACGCTTGAGCTCACGCATCGAGGTGATCTCGAGCAGCTTGCCCTTTAGCGCGAACTGAGAGAAGCGCTGCGCCTTGCGGCCCAGCTCCCCGTACTCGTACATCTTGCCCCAGAAGCGGTCGTACTTGCGCTGGTTGAAGCGCCGCACATAGCGGTCGCTGGCCAGCCACATCACCATCTCCTTGGGCAAGTTGTTGAACAGCGTCAGGAAGAAGAGGAAGTTGACGTAGCTTCCCTTGGGGACGTGAAAACTGGCCCGGTAGACCTGGTTGTACTCGTCGGTGACAAAGCCATCTTCCATGGACTTGTGGAAGAACTCGGTGCCCGGGTAGGCGATGAGACTGCTGGGCAGCAGGTTGTAGGGCGGCGGCAAGGTACAGATCAGGCGCAGGCCCTTCATGACGTCCTCGGTGCTCTCCCAAGGGTTGTCCAGGATGA
>JBLHMA010000408.1:0-5200 GCA_047621545.1 Cognaticolwellia sp.
TGTCCTCCAGGATGCGCGCCAGGCCGCGGGTCAGCTTGTGGTCGGTGCCATCGCCGATGACATCCTTGACCGCCAAAACCAGGTCGCCCCGAGACAGGCCCTCTTCCACACCGCGCAGGTAGAGCTCCAGCAGCTCCTGGGAGCGCGCCACGAGAGCCGGCTTGGCTGGGTCCACAAAGCTCGGAGAGAGCTCCTTGCCTTTGATGCGGACGCGGATGAGCTCGCCGGAGAGCATGGGGGGCCTTGAGGTGGGGTGCTGTTGGGGCTTAACGGGCCGCCTACCAAACCCCCGGCAACAACCGCCACCGCACCCTCTCCGCGAACGCCCCCCACTCCGGCAGCGCGCCCAACAGCTCTTCCTCCGCCCGGATGCGCAGGACCAACAGCGGCAGCAGCACAATCGGCGCCCAGAGCCCGGCCAATCCGGTGGCCCAGGCACAGGCGGCGACCAGGACCAGCTCGCCCACATAGGCCGGGTGGCGAATCCACTGGTAGGGCCCACGCACGACCAAGTCCCGCTTGGCTGGCAGCACGGCAAAGCTGCGGCCCAGGAACACAAAGGCCCAGATCGTCTGGGCTGTGCCGACAAGGAAGAGCACCTGCGGTCCAATCTCCCAGACTTGGGGGGCTCGGGAGAAGACCACTCCTGCAACCAGCAGGGACGGCAAGGCCGCCAGATGCTGCCGCCAGGTCCCGTCTTGGAGCTCCGGACCTCGACGGAGAAGCAGGATGGCAATGACGCCGTTGAGCGCAGCGATGCTGACGCGAACGAGGCTGATCTCCTCGCGCAGTCCCATCAACCCCCAGCCTACAAAGCTACCCGCCAAGGCAATGTTGAAGAGCCGCTCGATGGGGGGGAGTGCAGGCTTTCCGGGAGCACTCTGTGGCGCTCCGCGATGCCGCATCAGTAGATCCAGAAGCCCCAGTCGAACACGAATGCCGCCAGGTTCACGGCGCCCAGGATGGCCAGGTAGATCAGGATCTTGCCGAAGCGGCCCAGGCCGCTCTTTCCGTCTTCCATCTCTTCGCTCATGAGGAAACTCCGTCAATGGCCGGCTTGATACCGGGCATTGACGGGCTCGTCAAGCGGAACTCCTCCACCGCACAGTAGAGAACCGGCACCACAAACAGGGTCACAATCTCGATGGCCATGCCGCCAAAGGCCGGCAGCGCCAAGGGCATCATGATGTCCGAGCCGCGGCCCTGGGAGGTAATGACCGGGAGCAGGGCAAGCAGGGTGGTGGCGGTGGTCATCAGGCAAGGGCGCACCCGGCGAAGACCTGCCTGGATGGTGCGCTCTCGCACGCCTTGCACGGTGCTGGGGGGATCCCGCTCAAAGACTTGCTTTAGGTAGGTGGAGAGGACCACGCCGTCGTCGGTTGCGATGCCAATCAGAGCGATGACACCGATCCAGACGGCCACGGAGAGGTTGACGGTGCCCACCTGGAAGAGATCGCGCATCCCCGTCCCGAACAGCGAAAAGTCCAAGAACCAGGGCTGTCCGTAGAGCCAAAGGAGCCCAAAGCCACCGCTGACCGCGACCACAACGCCCGAGTAGATGACTGCGGTGGTCGAGACCCGATGAAACTGCAGGTAGAGCAGGATGAACACAAAGGCCAGGGCGATGGGAATGAGCATCAGCAACCGCTTCTCGCTGCGCACCTGGTTCTCATAGCTGCCGGCAAACTCAAAGCTCACACCGGCCGGCACCACAAGCTCACCCGAGGCAATGCTCTGCGCGATGCGCACCTGAGCGGCCTCGACGACCTCGACCTCGGCCAGCTCAGGCTCACGGTCAAAGAGCACGTAGCTGGTCAGGAAAGTGTCCTCGGCTTTGATGACCTGTGGACCCTTGGTGTAGACGACCTCGGCCAGCTGAGAGAGGGGAACATGATCGCCGCTCGGCGTGGGAATCAACACCCCCTCTAAAGCCTCGATGCTGTCCCGATCCTCTCGCATGTAGCGAACCCGGACGGGGTAGCGCTCTCGCCCTTCAACAGTGCGGGTCAAGGTCTGGCCACCCAGGGCGATCTGTAGCACCTGCTGCACGTCGACTACCCGCAGGCCGAAGCGTCCAATGGCCTCGCGGTCAAGCTCGATCTCCAAGTAGGGTTTGCCCACAACCCGGTCGGCGAAGACGGTCTCCTCTCGGATGCTGGGGACCTGCTTGAGAACCCCTTCCAGGGCCATTCCGAAGGCTTCGATGGACTCCAGGTCGGGCCCCTTGACCTTGATCCCCATGGGCGCACGCATGCCGCTCTGGAGCATGACGATGCGGGCGTTGATGGGCATGAGCGTGGGGGCGCTGGTCAGGCCCGGAATCTCGGCGGCCTGGGTGATCTCCTTCCAGATGTCCTGGGGCTCGCGGATGTGATCCCGCCACTGTCGGACGCGGGTGCCATCGGGCTCGGTGCGGTACTCGGGCAGGTAGGTAATGACCGTCTCGATCATAGAGACCGGGGCCGGATCCAAGGCGCTGTCCACCCGGCCCAGCTTGCCCACCACGCGGTCCACCTCTGGGATCTGAGCGATGGCGGCGTCCATGTTGGACAGCATCGCCTGGGCCTCGCCTATCGATGCGTGGGGCATGGTCGTGGGCATGTACAGGTAGGAGCCCTCGTCGAAGGGCGGCATGTACTCGCGCCCCAGACTCGACCAGGACAAGACACCGGCTACGACCATCAAGGCGGGCAGGGAGAGGAAGACGAGCTTGTGCTCCAGCACCCAGCGCAGCAGCCGGGGGTAGAGGTACTCGAAGAGCTGAAAACCACCCAGAACGCCCGCGATGAGACCGCCTGCAAAGAGCAGGTTGGGCAGCAGCCCAGCGGCTTGTCCCAGAGGCAGCCAGTCCACGATGAGGAGCACGGAGACAAGCAGCACCGTGAGCACGTTCTCGGCCAGCTCTCCGCGCTCGATCCAGTTTGGGTCGACCAGGGGCCGTGCGAAGCGCCAAACCGCCAGCGCGATGACCAACAGGCCGCCCGGCAGGCTCACCCACAGCGCCGCGATTCCCAGGGCCAACAGAGCCAAGTCCCGAAGGTGGGCCATGCGGAAGAGCGAGCGCCAGATCCGCGTGCCTCCGATGCTGTCATCGGCGACGGGCCCAGGTCGAACCCGAAAGACCACCAAGGCTGCTGCGGGCAGAATGACCACGGCCAGCACCAATGCAACGGCCATTGCGAAGGTCTTTGTATAGGCCAGTGGTGCAAAGAGACGCAGCTCCGTCGCGGTCAGTCCAAACACGGGCAGAAAGCTGACAACGGTGGTCAAGACCGAGGTCAGCACGGCCGGGGCCACCTCTGCCGCCGCGTTGCGAACCACCACTTCTCGGGCCTGGCCATTGTTATCGGCCAGGTGCTGCTCCATGTTCTCCACAAACACAATGCCGATGTCCACCATCGCACCGATGGCGATGGCGATGCCCCCCAGAGCCATGATGTTGGCATCCACCCCGGTCAGCTTCATCACCACAAAGGTGCCCAGCACGCCCAGGGGCAAAATGACGGAGATCAGCGCAGAGCTGCGCAGCTTGCGCAGCATGACCAGCACGACGATCAAGGTGATCAGGATCTGCTGGTAGAGCGCGGTAGACAGGGTGCCCAGGGTCTCGCCGATCAGCACGGAGCGGTCGTAGAAGGGCACGATGGTGACCTTGCTGACGGTGCCGTCTTCCAGAGTGCGGGACGGCAGTCCAGGCTGGATCTGGGCCATCTTGTCTTTGACGGAGTTGATGACCTGGAGCGGGTTCTCTAGGTAGCGGGCGACCACCACCCCGCCGACCGCGGGCGCGCCTTCGTCGTCCAGAGCGCCGCGGCGGAGCGCCGGCCCCATCGACACTTTGGCCACATCCCGTATGCGAACCGGGGTGTTCTCCCTGGCCAGGACCACGGCCTGCTCCAAGTCCTCCAGGTTCTCCACAAAGCCCAAGGCGCGGACCAGATACTCAGCGCCGTTGATCTCCAAGGTCCGAGCGCCGGTGTCCAGGTTGGAGCGGCGCACGGCGTCGGCGATCTGGGTGATGTTCACCCCATGGGCCCGCATGGCAGTAGGGTCTACGTCGACCTGGTACTCCCGCACAAAGCCGCCGACGGAGGCGACCTCGCTCACGCCTTCTACGGACTGAAGGGCATAGCGAACGGTCCAATCCTGGATGGAGCGCAGCTCGTCTGGGTCCCAGCCACCCACGGTGTTGCCCTGGGGATCCTGCCCTTCCAGGGTGTACCAAAAGACCTGCCCCAGAGCGGTAGCGTCTGGGCCCAGGGTAGGAATCACCCCGTCCGGCACGGTGCCCGGCGGCAGAGATGCGAGCTTTTCGAGCACCCGAGACCGGGACCAGTAGAACTCTACGTCATCGCTAAAGATGATGTAGATGGTCGAGAATCCCAGGGCAGAGGAGCTGCGCACGGTGCGCACCCCGGGGATGCCCAGCAGCGCGGTCGTCAGAGGGTAGGTGACCTGGTCCTCTACATCCCGAGGCGAGCGGCCCGGCCACTCGGTGAACACGATCTGCTGGTTCTCTCCGATGTCGGGGATGGCGTCCACTGGCACCGGATCCCGTGGCAAGTCACCGCTGTCCCACTCGAAGGGCATGACGAAGATCCCGCCCATGATCAGCATCGCAGTGAGCAGAAAGACGATCAGCCGGTTCTCGATGAACCAGCCGATCCCGTGCTGCCAGAGGCCCTGAGGGGCCGACGACTGCGGGCTAGGCGTCCGAGGATCCGGCGCGGAGTCTGGCTTGAGGGGGCTCAATGTTGGTGCCCAGCGGGAACCGCGCCGACGCTGACAGGCGGCGGCGTGTCCAGGGTTGTGCCCGGTGCAATCGTGGCTCGGATCTCGCCACAGGTGCGCATCGCGTTGCCAAAGTAGGCGTTGTCCACGCCCTCACCCGACTGCACCCATCGGGCCCCTTCCCCACCGTTGGCCATCGGGCAGAAGGCGACCTGAACGGGCTCCTCCAGCAGGTTGCCGAAGCGGGCCAGCATGACCTCGACAGCGGCACTGAGGGGCTCCAAGCCCTCTCGCGCACCCTCCAAGTCTTGGGCGCCCGCCACGTGGCTGGCGTGGCCCGAGATCTCTTTGGCGATCGGACCCCAAACAAGCTGGGGCTGAGGGGAGAGCTCAACCTTGGAGAGCACCTTCTTGAGAGACTGAGCCGAGGCTTGGGCTTGCTCCAGGTCATCTTCGGCCAGAGCGCGCT
>JBLHMA010000409.1:0-5182 GCA_047621545.1 Cognaticolwellia sp.
CGCTTTGAGGAGACCTACTTTGAGCTCCTGCACGAGGCGACGGGCGGTGTGTTGCGCGACGCCCTGCACCTCTGGATGGCGTCCGTCACAGAGGTCGATCCAGGCTCGGACAGCATCTCCATCGGTGAGGTGCCTGAGTCTCCGGTGCATGCGCTCAGAGAGCTCTCCGAGACCGATCTGATCAGCCTGCGTCAGCTCTGTCGCCAGGGCCGACTCGACGCGGCCAACCATGCGGACTCTCTGCACATGGACCCTCAGAACAGCGCTGGAGAGCTTGCCCGGCTGCAGCACTGGGGAATCCTGCGGCGCACCCGCCATGGCTTTGTGGTCCAAGACCACTTGCTCGGCCCCTTGCGCCGGGTGCTCATCGAGAAGGGGTTGGACCAATGATGCACCTCTTGCTGATTCTGGCGCCCCTGGCCCAGACCCTGCCTTCGCGGCCAGAGTCCCCTCAAGGTCTGGAGAGGACCGTCCCAGCCGTGGAGCCGACACCAGGGATCGTAGAGGAGCCACCGGTGAACGAGCCACTGGTGAACGAGCCGCTGCTGGATGGAGCGGTGCCGGATGGAGCGGTGCCGGGGGAAGAAACCCTTTTGGAGGAGCCCCTTCCAGAACCCTGGATTGCGCCCGAAGACGACGCCACGCGCCAGGGATTGCTCGGACCCTGGCCTGACGATTTCGAGCCCGCGGTAGGCCGCTTGGAGATGCTGCCTACCCTTGACCCGGTGACCGGCCGTATTTTGGATGCGGGCACGCCCATGGAAGGCGAGCTCGAAGGGCCCACTGCGCTCCCCGCTGAGCCGGAACTGGACCCGCCACCAGCGACTGCGCTGCTGCCCCTGCTGCCTGCTGCTGAGCCTGAGCCCGTGGAGTCGCAGGTTCGCCCTCCGACCCCGACGCCCCAACCGGTCGCCCAGCCTGTCGTGGTGCTGGAGGCGGCGCCCACCGCGGAACTCTGGCCCTTTTCGCCCCCCGCAGGCGGTCAGTCCTTCACGCGCTCTGCCCTGTGGTTTGTCATCGCCACATTGGCGGTGTTCTTGGGCCGCCGAATGGATGGGGCCAGGGCAACGTTGCCCAAGCGGGGACTGCTCCCAGTCATGGCCCGCGTCATCAAAGTCGTCAGCCGCATCGCCACTCTGATCGCCGTTCTGTTTGGGAGCATGCGCTTGGTGCCCGACGCCTATTTCCAGTACTTCCCGGTGGTGTTGGTGGCTGCGTCCGTGGCCATGGGTTGGAGCGCCCGCGACGTGTTGCACGACGTGCTGGCCGGCGTCCTGTTGGTGGTTGAGCACCACCTGGTCCCCGACATGCGGGTCGAGGCGGATGGCCGCGTTGGCACCGTCATCAGCGTGGGTTTCCGCTCGGTCTCCATGGAGTCCGACGACGGTCAGATCATTCGCATTCCCAACCGAGATTTTCTCAGCACCGACACCCGCATGGACAAGAGCCCCTATGCGCCGGTGGAGGTGGTCGTCGAGGCCCCTCATGGCGCGCGAAGGCGCTTGGAGGAGATCGCGTTGGCCAGCCCGCTGGTCGCACCCGGGCACCCTCCAGAGGTCTTCCGAGACCCCGAACATCCGGAGCGCTGGGTGGTGCGTGCACGCTTGGTTCACCCCCGTTGGGCCCTGGCTTTTCGCGGGGCTGTGCAGGATCGGCTCGAGGCTGGGTGAAATCTCTGGGCGACTGGGTCGTTACACTCCCGGAGATGATTTGACCTTGCGCGTTTTTGCAACATGGGAGCCCTCTTGAGCCAGATCCAGCGAGCCGTGTTGCGGGTGCGCCGCCGTGTGGCGCTTGCTGCTTGGGCTGGAGCCGCGCTCCGACAGGGTGCGGTTCTCCTGGCTGTACTCGGCGTCTTGGTGGTGGGCTTGCGCCTGACGGGCCACTGGGAACCCTGGGTGGGGCTGGCCTTTGCAGTGCTCGCGGTGTTGCCCGCCTCGGCCTGGTGGGTCTCCAAGGGCCACATTCCCAGTGAACAGGACGCCGCCATCTGGTTGGACCGGGTGGCTGGGGGCGACGGTCAGCTGGTCACTGGACAGGAGCTGGGCCTGGACGCAGCTGTCCCGACCGTGCTTCCCGAGACCCGCCTCAAGCAGCCTGCGCGTTGGGCCGCAGCAGGCGGTGTCTTTGTTGGGTTGACCTTGTTCTTGCCGCTCCGACCTGTGCTCGCTGACACCGAGATCTCCGATCCGCCCGCGGTGGAGGAACTCTCAGAGCAAGCCGAGGTGCTCGAGGAAGTGCTCGCCCTGGATCCGGAAGAGCAAGAAGCGCTGGAGGAGGCCTTGGAAGAGCTGCGCGAGCCCCAGGCCAGGGCGAATCCAGAGGCCGCTTTAGAGGCGATGGACGCCCTGGAGTCCCGCATGGAAGAGCTCGCGCAGCAGGCTGCCCAGGCCGCCAAGGCTGCCGAGGAGGCCATGAAAGGGGCCACGGATGCGGCCGAGAGCGCCGAGAACGCTGAAGAGAACCAGGACTCTGCGACACAAGATGCGGCTCAGCAGGCCAAAGAGGAGGCGTTGGCCAAAGCGGCCCAGGCCATGGCGGAGATGGGCACCAAGATGCCCCAGGACAGCCTCGAAGCCATGGAGCAGGCGGGTCTGCCCAAAGAGATGCTGGCTCAGCTGGGTGGGGAGCAGATGAGCGCCGAGCAGCTCGAGCAGGCCATGAGCCAGCTCAGCGCGGAGCAGCTGGCTGCGGCCCAGCAACAGATGAGCCAGGGCATGGCCGAGCAGATGGCCAAGCTGGCCCAGGCAGGCCTTGGAGAGAGCCAGGGTGAAGGCCAGGGCCAGGGAGAGGGCCAAGGCGAGGGTGAAGGCGAGGGCCAGGGAGAGGGCCAAGGCGAGGGTGAGGGCCAAGGCCAAGGGGAGGGCGAGGGTGAGTGCTCGGTCGGCCAGGTCTGCCGCCCAGGGCAAGGGGGAACCAGCCAAGGCCCGGGAACCGCCCCCATCACCTATGGAGAGGAGCGACCGGACCAGAGCGAGCGTTTCACCCCGACGCGCTTGAGCCCGGGCGAGCTCGACTTGGCCTCGTCGGCGATTCTCGGTGAGAGCTTCACGGACGCTCAGGTGCACGTGATTCGGGGCGCCGATGGTGTGACCCAGACCGTGCTCTCTACCGGTGAAAACACAAACAGGCGGCGCCTTGCGCCAAGCCACCAACAAGCGGTGTCCACGTGGTTTGCCGTGGACGAGGAGTAGGCGTGGCCGATCTATTGCAAGACAGCGAGCTCAAAGCAGCTCAGGACACAGCCCTGGCACTTCAGGCTGGGCTCAACATCCGACTCTTGGGGCAGTCAGAGCTGGTCAAGATGGTCACAGTGGCCTGTATGGCGCGCGGCCACGTCCTGCTCGAAGGCCTGCCTGGACTGGGCAAGACCGAGCTGGTCAAGGGCGTCGCCGGTCTAATGGGGCTGACCTTTCGCCGCGTGCAGTTCACCCCGGACTTGCTCCCGGGCGATGTGACCGGTGGCCCCGTCCTGGAGGAGGAGAACGGCAAGCGGCGCTTCGTCTTCCATCCGGGCCCCATCTTCGGCAACGTGGTCCTGGCCGACGAGATCAACCGCGCGAGCCCCCGTACCCAGTCCGCCATGCTCGAGGCCATGCAAGAGCGTCGGGTGACGGTGCTTGGAGAAACCCACAACCTGCCAGACCCTTTCTGGGTGCTTGCGACTCAGAACCCCATCGAGCTGGAGGGAACTTTCCCCCTGCCCGAGGCCCAGTTGGACCGCTTTCTCTTCAAGCTCAACGTCCACCGCATCGACACGCAGACGCTGACCACCCTGCTCACTGAGCGCCGCCGCGGCCGTCCCCCGGAGCCCAGTCCGGTGTCTACAGCGGCAGGCTTGGACAGCCTCTTTCAGGCCGTTGACCGGGTCTTCTTGCCCACGGCTGTGGCCGGCTACATCGCGCGACTGGTCAACGCCACCCACCCCGAGGAGCCCAGCGCCCCTGCCAAAGTGCAGCGCTACGCCCGCTATGGCGCCAGCCCCCGCGCAGCCATTGGCATCGCGGAGTCGGCTCGTGCCCATGCTCTGCTGCATGGCAAGCCGAACGTGGGCTTTGACGATGTGCGCGCGGTCGCCACATATGCCCTTGGGCACCGCATCGTCGTGGACTACAAGGCCAAGCTGGACGGGATCAGCGGGCGTGACTTGGCCGAGGAGGTCCTGGCCACGCTGGATGAGATGGCCATCCCCATGCCCAGCGAGGTGGTCTGATGTGGCTGCTCTTGGCCGGCGGCTTGGCCATGGCCGAGGGCACCCAATGCAGCGGCCCCAGCTCCGCGACGATGGTGGACTACAGCTGGCCGGCTCGGGTCGAGAAGGGCTACTACCCTGTCCGTGTGGACATCGAGAACCGCAGCCCCGAAGACCAGATCTTCACCCTGCGCTTTGAGAGTGCTTACGGCTACGAAGTCCAGGTTGAGCAGGTTGTGCCTTTGGCGCGGGGTGAGAGGCGAGAGGTCGAGGTGCTCCTGCCAGCCTTTGTGGATGGCTCACCCAACTACAGCCTGCAAGTGATGCTGGAGAACGGCATCTCCGACTGCTACAGCAGCTCGGTTGGCCCCTATGACGTGGCCTCCGGCAGCCAGGTTGTGCTGCTGGTTCAAGATCGCGCGCCCGAACCGGGGGACCTGGAGCGTTGGGTCTCCGATCTAAGCATCGGAGATGACCAGCTCGCTATCGTCTCGCCGGACCAGCTGGGTCTGAGCTGGGCGGCCTACAGCAGCGTGGATCTGGTCCTGGTGGACACCCGCGCCGGCCTGCCCTCGGATGCGGTCCTTGAGCCCTTGATGCGCTGGGTGCGTACCGGTGGTGTGGTCGTGTTTCGAGGTCCTGGCGTGGAGAAATTGGCTCAGTCTCGTACGGAGCTTGCCCCCTACGTGGACGAACGCTTCGCCTTGCGGCCCACTCTGGACCGCCGCATGGTGCTCGGCCTGGACGGCTTCGCAGTGGGCGGTGGCGTGATGGTCCTCCAGGAGGAGGAGATGGCTGCGGACCGGCTGCTCGAGTCTGCAACGCTGGTGGTGCAGGAGGTTCCACAGCAGCGCTGGATCCCGGATTCCACCAACACATTCCGGGTGGCTCGGCCGCAGATTCCTGGTGTGGGGGTGATTCCCAGTGGGCGTTTCGCGCTCCTGCTCTTTGGGGTGGGCATGCTGCTGGGACCCATCAATGTCGTGCTCA
>JBLHMA010000410.1:0-5138 GCA_047621545.1 Cognaticolwellia sp.
GCTTGGCATTCCGCTTTGAGCCTGAGTTGGCCTACAAGCAGCTCATCGTGGGCTCCTACAATCAAGCCAATGGCAACCTCGTCTGGCGGACGAACTACGGCACTGGCTACTTCCTGAAGAACGTCGCCACGGCCGATGACTACGACTCATACGGCACCATCTTCCGGAACGGGAACGTCGATGTTCGCGGGAAGTATGTGCAGACGGACGGCCTGGACCGCACCCAGACCTACATCCGTCGCGACCAGCGCAGCAGCTGCGAGGGCACCCTGCGCTTCCGAATGGAGCAGGACAACGGGGTGATTCCCCGGGACCCTCAAAAGGTGCTGACCTACACCATCGTCTCCGACGACAAGATCACCTGGGAGGGCACCAACCTTCTCCCCGACAACACCCTGGAGTACGGGGCGGGTGAATTCAACAGTGATGGCCGGCAGAGCGAGGCTTGGAACTACTCCAACGGCAGCCTGAGCTACGACCGCGCCCAAGAGCGCAAGGTGGCAGGCGCATTGGAGATCCTCTCCAGCGGCAACGTCAGTGGAAACGCTGGGTATGACTACGTCTATGATGGCCGCCGCGAGTTCTCCGGGGCCAGCGTGGAGGAGATGACCTACTACGCCAGTGGCACCGACAACGTCATCGGCGGCTGGACCGCGGCGCGCACCGCGACAGGACAAGGGAGCGGCACAGCGGTGCTGGAGAACGGCGCCGAGTGCAACGGCAGCTTCTCGGACTGGGACAACTGCGCATGGGACTGCGACGGTGTGAGCGACTGCCCGGCTGAGCCGGCGCTCTGATGGGTCTCAAACGCACTCCAATCAAGAATGGCATGCAGTCCATGACCGGCTTTGGCAGGGGAGAGGCCTCTGGAAGCGGCTTGAGCGTGGTCGTGGAGATGAAGTCAGTCAACAACCGATTCCTGGATCTCCAGCTGCGCGTACCCCGCGAGTACATGGCCTTTGAGTCCAGGATCAAGACCATTCTCAAGCCAATGTTCTCCCGCGGCCGTCTGGACATATTTGTACGCCGGGTGACCCAAGCCGGCAGCGTGGGCGTCGCCGTAGACACCAATCTGGCCCGCAGCTACCACAGCAGCCTGCTCAAGCTTGGTGAGGCGCTCCCCGGGGTCAACAACGACGTCACGTTGAGTCGCATTGCTGAGATGCCTGGTGTGATGAGCACGGTTGATCAGGAAGTCGATGTGGGTGGCGAGTGGGCCGTGGTCGAGACCGCTGTCTCAGCCGCAGCAGCCCACCTCTCTGAGATGCGGACCCGCGAGGGCAAGGCACTCTATGACGACCTCACTGAGCTCATCGTCGACCTGGGCGATCACAGCCAGAAGGTGGAGATGGAAGCGGAGGGTCTCAACGCACGGCTGCGAATCAAGCTGATGGACCGAATCAGCCGCTTGGTGTCTGACCGAGTGGACCCGGAACGACTGGCCCAGGAAGCTGCACTGCTCGCCGACAAGGCAGATGTGAACGAAGAGCTCATTCGCTTGGCCAGCCACAACAAGCAGTTCCGCATGGCGATGGAGCGGCGTGAACCAATCGGCCGCCGCCTGGACTTCCTAGCTCAGGAGATGAACCGGGAAATAAACACGATTGGCTCGAAGGCGTCTGAACATGCCGTCTCCAGCCTGGTCGTTGAGATGAAGAGCACCCTAGAGCGGGTGCGCGAGCAGATCGCCAACGTTGAGTAGCGTGTCGAATTGCGCCCCAAGCACCTGAGCTGAGAGTTCTGCAGTGAGCCTGAACCTGAGTAGCTGGACCCGCCCGGACAAGGGCGCCCTGTTTGTCGTCTCTGGCGCCAGCGGGACTGGCAAGACCACCTTGCTGCGCGAAGCGCTGCGGCACGTGCCTTTCCTGAGCTTCTCCGTGTCTGCTACGACCCGGCCAGCCAGGGTGGGGGAGACCGAAGGGGTGGACTACCTCTTTCTAAACCCCGTGCAGTTTCAAGCCCACGTCGATGCCGGAAACTTTCTGGAGCACGCCAAGGTGTATGGAAACCACTACGGGACCCTTCGCACGCCTGTACAGGATGCTCTGGCTCAGGGCATGAGTGTGGTCTTGGACATCGACATTCAAGGTGCCCGTCAGGTGCGCGAGAGCATGCCCGACGGGATCGGCGTATTTTTGGCGCCAACATCAATCGAAGTGCTGGAGCAGCGCCTACGCGCCCGCGGCACCGAGGCAGAGCAAACCATCACCTTACGCATGGCCCAAGTGCAAGAGCAGCTCAATGGATGCGGCGAGTTTAAGTATGTGGTGGTCAACGACGTACTCTCGTGTGCACACGACTGCCTGCAGGCCGTATTTGTGGCGGAACTCCAGAAGGTTGATCGCCGTCAGAGTGTCATCCAGGGGCTGACGCGCCAAGATGGGTGATAAGATTGTGAGGCGGCCTCGAGCCGACAGGTGAATATTGGCCGATTTAGACACCCTCCTCAAGCGGATCTCAGAGTACGCCCCAGACGCTGACCTAGACTTGGTCATGCGGGCCTACTTCTTCGCCGCAAACGCCCACAAGATGCAGAGCCGCAAGTCCGGCGAGGCATACTTCACGCACCCGCTCGCTGTGGCCTTCATCTTGGTCGAGCAACAGATGGACGTGGACACCATCGCTACCGCGCTGCTGCACGACGTGATCGAAGACACCATGGTCACGCGCCAGGAAATCGAAGAGACTTTCTCGCCCATCATCGGTGAGCTTGTGGACGGGGTCACCAAGATCGGAAAGCTTGAGTTCCGCTCCAAGCAAGAGGCGGCGGCAGAGAACTTCCGCAAGATGATGCTGGCCATGACTGCGGACATCCGAGTCATCTTGGTCAAGCTGGCTGACCGGATGCACAACATGCGGACCTTGGGCTCCATGCGGGAGCAGAAGCGCCAGCGCATCGCCCAAGAGACCTGGGACATCTATTGCCCGTTGGCCAACCGCCTCGGCCTGACCTCGTGGCGGGTAGAGCTCGAAGACCAGTGCCTCAAGAATCTGCATCCCCAGGCGTTCACCGACCTGAAGCAGGCGATGGCAGAGACGCGAACCGAACGCCTCGAGTACATCGACCAAACAAGCGCACTGCTCTCAGGAAGGCTGCAAGAGAAGGACCTGGAGTGCACCATCTCTGGCCGAGCCAAGCACCTGACCAGCATCTGGCGCAAAATGGAGACCAGCGGGGTCCCCTTTGAAGAGGTCCACGACCTGCTGGCCTTCCGTGTATTGGTCACGGATTTACCGAGTTGCTACGCCGCCTTAGGCTATCTGCACAGCTTTTATAATCCTGTGCCGGACCGCATCAAAGACTACGTTGCGATGCCCAAATCCAATGGATACCAGAGCCTCCACACGACCTTGATGGGCCCCAAAGGCAAGCGCATCGAGGTACAGATTCGAACCCAAGACATGCACGATGTGAGCGAGCGCGGCGTGGCTGCCCACTGGCAATACAAAGAGGGTCACCTGGCCCTGTCAAAGGAACAGGTCAACAGCATCCACTGCCTGCGCGAGGTCTTCGAGGCCGCCAAGGAGGTGGCTGACCCAGATGAGTTCATGGAGGCGGTCAAGATCGACCTCTACCACGACGAGGTCTTTGTTTTCACACCGGCAGGAGACATTCGGGGCTTCCCAAAAGGTGCCTCCGCACTGGACTTTGCCTACTCCATCCACACGGATGTAGGCAGTAAGTGTGTGGGTGCAAAGGTCGAGGGGCGCATGGTGCCCTTGCGCTATCACTTGCGAAGTGGAGACCACGTCGAGGTGCTGACACGCAAGGACCAACACCCCAGAAGAGACTGGTTGGATTTCGTCAAAACCTCCCGAGCCATCTCCAAAATTCGCCGCTATCTGCGCGAGGAAGAGCGGGCCACCGGCATTCGCATGGGCACGACGGTTCTCGAGAACGAGCTCAAGCGCAATGGGTCCAGCCTGAATGCTGTCGTGAAAAACGGCATGCTCAAAAAGGTGTGTAAAGAGCGCAAGCTGCCCAATGTGAACAGCTTGGTTCTGGCTTTGGGCCAAGGGCATCTGCAGCCCAGTATGATCGTCCGAGAGCTCATGCCCGACAAGGACTGGGGCGTTCAAGACCCCGATGACACCTCGGCTCTGGACAAGCTGATTGCGCGGATTCGGGAGCGCAATGTCTCACCCGTGCTCATATCTGGCGAAGACGACGTACTGGTCACATTCGCCCGCTGCTGCAATCCAATTCCTGGAGACGATGTCGCTGGTTTTATCACCCGAGGCCGCGGTATCTCCGTGCATCGGCGTGACTGTGGACAGCTTCTGGCCTTGGAGCCGGAGCGGCGGCTTCCCGTTGATTGGGACGGCAAGTTCAAGGGCCAGCACACCGGTGGCATCAAGGTCGTCTGCCGAGACAATCCTGGTATGGCCGCGAAGATCACCAAGACCTGCACCGAGGCAGGAGTGAACATCACCGCGTTGAGCATGCGTGCGGTGGGTGATGAGCGGGCCGAGTGCGACCTGGAGATCGGGGTTGAGAACGTCGACGAGCTTCGCAAGCTGATCCGCAACCTCGTGAAGATCAAGGGTGTGCTCAGCGTAGACCGCTTGGCTCAGGGCGCCTGAGCCCTCAGTACTAGGCCGGCGGTGTAGAATCCCGCCATGCTTTTAGTCATCGACGTTGGCAACACCAACACAGTGCTGGCTCTGCTGGAAGGCAAGCTCGTTCACACCACTTGGCGTGTCTCAAGCGCCTTCTCGACCACCGACGAGGTCGGTCTCCAGCTCACCCAGCTCCTGGCCCTCAAGGGCCATCATCAGGATCAGGTTAGCGGTGTGATCGTGAGCTGCGTGGTGCCCGAAGTGCTGTACGCGCTGGAAAAAGCATCTCGCCGCTATCTGGGCTGTGAGCCGCTGATAGTGGGCCGGGGAATCAAGACCGGGATGCGCGTGCGCACCGACAACCCCCGCGAAGTCGGCAGTGACCGAATCGTAAACTCGGTTGCTGCGGTTGAACGCTGGGGGTCGCCCCTCGTGGTCGTGGACTTTGGCACTGCCACCACCTTCGACTGCGTGAACGGAGAGGGAGACTACGTGGGGGGCGCCATCGCGCCGGGCCTGCAGATCTCCACCGAAGCGCTCTTTCAGAAGACCTCCAAGCTGCCCCACATCAGCATTGC
>JBLHMA010000411.1:0-5122 GCA_047621545.1 Cognaticolwellia sp.
GCTTGAGTGTAGGGTACAAAGCCGGGTCTGGCGCCATTCCAAGAAACAGAACCCCGCCGCTGAGCGCTTGCTCCTGTACGGCGGATGAAGCGGCGTCTTGGGCCCAGACCGGGCTCAGGCCCAGCAAAACGATCAGCGGCATGTGAGTGCCCCTTCAGTCGGGGTGCAGGTGATTCCACTGGGCTTAGTGACTTTTGCGCTTCCCTTGAAAGTCACACCGTCTACCTCTGCCCGAACCGAGCAGTTGCCAGCGGGTAGTTCGCGCAAGAGAACGGAGCCGCTTCCGCTGCTGGAGACATCTCCGCAGGTCACGGAAACGCTGCTGGCTCCGGGAACGCTGAACTTGGCTGAGCGCAAACGAGGCCCGGCAAGCACGGGCTCGGTAAGCACAGCCTCGACTTCGGGCTCTTTTACAGACTCCGGTGCAGGGTCTGCTTTGGGCTCCCGTGTTTTGACCGGTGTCTTGTCCGCCGCCAAGGGCTCCACGGGCACAGCCACCACGGACTCCGTCGACTTGTCGACCGGCTCCACCGCAGCAGTGGGATCTGATTCATTAGGAGCTTCGCCAGCTGGATCCACCTCATTCACGGCCTGGTCGACCGAAGGCTCAACTGGAACCGCTGGCTTTGGGCGCGTGAGGGTGAAGATGCCGACTCCAATGAGCAGCGCGAAGGTAGCCCCGACAATCCAAGCCCGTGAGTCCCTCTTGGACAGCGGAGGCTCCTCCACCTGGCCCGCTGGGGCAGCAGCTTGTTTACTGGTTCCAGCCACAGCTTCGGCCACTTCGTCCAAGCCGGGGCCAAAGTCGTCAAACACCAGCGTCGGATTGGACACTGGCTTTTGAGGCGCGGGGTTTCCCCCGGTGGTCAATCCCTCTTCCGTCAGCACCCCTCGCGCAGGACGGGTTTGATCATCAAAGACCTGAGGCAGCTTGGCCAGGGCACGTTCACTAAAGACATGCAGGGCCTCCCCCTCAAACTTCTTGGCCAACGCCTTTGCACCCGCGGCTAACTCACCCGAAGTGGGCCGGTCATCCACCTCGTACGCCAAGCAGCCCTCTAACAGAGCCAGCCACTGCTCTACAGCCTCTGGGGGTTGCCCCTCCAGCGTGGCGCGCACCCGATCCAGCGCGGCCTGAACCTGTAGGCCCTGACTCTCTGGCTTGAGCTCCACCCGCCCCAAAGCCTCTCCGACGAGCAGCTCGTAGGCCACACACCCAACTGCAAAGACATCTCCAGCGGGAACCTCGGGCTCACCAATCAGGCGTTCCGGGGAGAGGTAACCAAGGCTGCCGTAGCGAATTTGTCCAGTCAAGGCCTCGCGACCGCTGAACTCGGCCCGCGCGATACCAAAGTCGAGCACCTTGACCTCGCCCGAGTGAGTCAGGCGAATGTTGCTGGGCTTGATGTCCCGATGCACCACGCACAGAGGCTCCTCGCCTCCAGCCTTGCTCGACCAGGCCGCATCCAAGGCCCCGGCCACCCCAAACACCACCTCCATGACGGCGACCGGGCCCATCGCCTCGCCCAGCTCTTCCCGGGCCCGAATGACCAACTCCAGGTCGTAGCCCTGGATGTGCTCCATGACGATCGCCCAGCGCCCGTCCAGGCGCAGCAAATCGTCTACGCGCACGATGTTTCGGTGCTGCAGTTTCCCCAGCAGCCGGGCCTCGTCCCTCAAGCGCTTTGAAGCGTCAGCAAAGTTGCCAAGCGACTCGTTCAGAAGCTTGACCGCCACATCCTTTTTAAAGCCCCCCATAGACTCCATTTCGGCCAGGTACACCGTACCAAAGGCTCCGCTCCCCAGCTCACGCTTAAGGGTAAAGCGCCGCTCGCTGCCCACTCAGGAGCCCGAGTTCTTGTTGCCGATGCAGTCTTCGCTGTCAGCGACAGTGATCTCCGCCAAAGACACGTCGCTACCATCCACCACCATATCGGAGGGCAAGGGAGCATGAGTGTTCTGCCGAAGCGCCGCATACAGCGTGTGGTTGCCCAAAGTCAGGGGTTCATCCAAGTCGACAACCTCACCGCTTCCAACCTGGAGATAGCTGACAAGATCGGGGTCATCTAGATGGAGGTGCCAGTGCCCCTCGCCCTCAACATCAACTGAGTTGGCTTCTACGAGCTGGAAATTTTCTACCGCCACAACCACCTGAAAGTCGGGGCACACGTCCCGTCCCACTTCGCCGGAAGAGTAGAACTCCGGACTTGGAAAGAGGAGGGTGATGCTGGGCACAGCCGGCTCCGGACCGGAGTAATCCGGAGGGGCGCATGCGAGGACGGTGAGAATCAGAGACGACATTGGGAGAAGTATACAGCCTCGCAGAGCGGTCCATGGCCCCTGGACGCTATCGGATGCGTACCATGCACTCAGCAGGCAGCACGTGTGCTTCCTCTTCCAGGTTCAACATGCCATACCCCTGTGTGACCACCACGTTCGCGCCCTCGTCCATGCAGAGCTGCCGGAGGTTGCGAAGCGTGTTGCCGGCTCGCGCTTGGTACACGCAGAAGGCTGCGATGCGCAGATCATCCAAGCCGCCTTGGGCTTTGACCCAGTCCGTAAGCGCCTGGGTGGGCCCCACGCCCTTCCACCCGATTCCAAAGGTTGGAGTCCCCAAGATCACACCGGCGTAGTCGAAAGGATCTACGTCTGAAGGAACGTCTTCAAGATCATGTACGTCTACCTGGAAGGCACGCTCCTCCAGGCGGCGCACCATGTCTGGCACCACTTTGGGGGTCAGGCCCTTCATAGAGTCATGGACCAACAACAAACGCAGAGGAGTAAAAGGCATGCCTCTCTCTTTCCTTCTCCAGGGCCCATCGTCAACTTCCACAGCCCAACTTCGCGACGGGTCATACGTGAAACTTGCGTCAACCAGTGGAGGACAGGCGCTCAGTAAGTTGACCTGAGCTGGCCGCAGGAAGTAAAAGCGTGCTTCGTGCATCGCGCGCGTAGGAGTACGTCAACATGGCCCGATGGCTCGTGTCCCAAGGTGACCGTCAGTTCTCAGCATCAGATCTAGACGAGCTCAAGCAGCTCGCCCGTGAAGGCAAAGTCACCCAAACGGATATGATCCAGCCTCCCGGTGCTAGCGACTGGCTCTACGCAACTGAACTTCCAGAGCTGAAGGGACTGCTACAAGGCGGCACCAGCGACGATCTCTACGATGAGGACGACACCCCCAAGCGCAACATGATGCCCTTGGCGATCGGCCTGGTTGCAGTCATCGGAATTGGTTTGTACTTCGCCTACGACAGCTACACCAAGCTGCCAGATGCCTCCGACCTGGAGCTCTTGGGCGCAGGCGGCATGGCTATGAGCGAGGTGTTGATCACCGCGAATGCCCCCTTGATGGACAAGCCTGACGGCAGTCAGGTGGCCACCGTCGAGAAGGACACCCAGGCCTCGATCCTGGGAAAGCGGGAGGGCTGGTACCACATCCGTAGCTCGTCGGGCCAGGAAGGGTACCTCAAGGCTGAAAACGCAATTCCCGCCTACATGTTCGCGGATGCAGAGACCCAGCAGGATCACGACCCCCTGTACAACCCGAACACCTACGTGTCGGTGAAGAACGCTTCTTGGATGCAGGTCGACAGCCGCAACAAGAACTTCACCCTGTTCCAGTTCATGGTGCACAACCAGTCCAAGTTCCCCATGACCGACTTGGTCTTGGTGGCGACTATCAAGGACAAGAACGACAATGAGCTGGAGCGCGTCGAAATCGCTGTCGAAGGCATGATTCCGCCCCACGAGGCGACAATGATCGGTACCATCGAACAAGAAGACGGCTCTAAGCGTTTGATGACCACGGTGACCTACCAAGAGATGTCCCAGACCGATACAGGTCTGCCCAAGCGCTGGACCGATGGTGTAGGTGCGGAGTTGCAAGCTCCAGGCTTCAGCGAGGCCAATATCAACGTGTTGGAAGTTCGCGCCATTCCGCCTACCAACTGAGCCGAACTGGAGGGGACCTTGAAGAGGAAACTCTTCGAGCCCCTTTCCTGCCGGGATCAGCTCCCATTGACCCCTATTAGGCCTGGTCAGCGAAGAGCTCGTCAACGCCCCGCTCATCAGCGCAGGGTCGCTGTCCCCAGTAGGCCAATGTAGCTTGCCCCTTCCACAGTGTTCCCCGTGCTTGGGTTCACTTGGCTGCTGCTTTGGAGGCGGGAGAGCTGGATGCTCATCAGCGAACCGCTGGGGTAAGCCGTGAAAAGGCTGGCGGGCAGAGTGGCCCCGCCGTTGTCCTGCGTGTGGCAGTAAAGCTCGCCCAGCACAGAGCTGCCAGCAGCGTTGTAGATCGTCAGCCAGATCAAGAAACTCTCGGCCTGTCCACTGGGTGACCAGGTGAAGGTCACGTTGCTGCGGCTCAGGTTGGCAAAAGCGCTCTGACTGGGATTCAGGATGGTGATGGGCTGAACATCATCAAAGCCCGAAGTGGTCTCCATCACGTCGTTGACCAGCCAGCCCGCATCTGGCACCTGCAGGTCGTACGCGCTGTTCCAGAGCTTGTCTTCGGTCCCCAACCCTGAGCTGACGTACACCCCAGTGCTGCCACGTTGAAGGTCCACACTGGTCGAGCCACCACTGACGTAGGCCCAGGTCCCTAAGTCCTTGTAGGAGCTCGCTGGCGGGGTGCTTGTCGACGTGCTCTCGCAGCTCCCCTGGGGCGGCAGGTCATCGAGCCAGCTGTCATTGACCGGATCATGGAATGCGGCGGCAATGGTGAACTCCAGGGAGTTCGGGACACTAAAGCACTCCGGGCAGCCGTAGACTAGGTAGCTGTACTCCACCAAGCCTTCCGTCAGACCAGTAGAGGTCACATCGGTATCCGTGTCGCTGTCCGTGTCCGCGTCAGTATCCGCGTCTCCCCCTCCTCCACTGCCGTAATAGAAGCCCTGGTAGGCCACCGCTTCCTCGTCGTCGCTGACGACCTTGACGTCTACGGGTCCGGCAACCGGTACCTCGGGTGAGGTAACCAAGAGCTGACCGCTTCCGAGCACCCTCGTATCCAGCGCGAGGGTGCCAAAGAAGACCTGGGGATCCGTGCCGAAGCCCTCCCCGAGGATCTGAACCGAGGTGCCTCCTGCCAGGGGCCCAGTGGCTGGCTCGATAGCCGTGATGC
>JBLHMA010000412.1:0-5121 GCA_047621545.1 Cognaticolwellia sp.
AGCGAATACGTGCTGGAGGGTAGCGAGGTCCATGTGGTGCTGCCCGCGGCCCCGGACTTTGTGACCGATGCCCTTGAAGAGCTCAACGGAGAGCTGGAGAACGCCGGCTGCGAGCTGATCACCAAGGATCCTCTCTCCAGCGAGGACTTGGCCAGCATCGACCCCTTCAGCTTCAACACGGTCATCATCCTGCCGCAGAAGCCGGCCGAAGAGCTCAGCCCTGAGCGGGTGGACTCCGAGACCATCATCGTGCTGCTGCACTTGCGCAAGCTGCTCAAGCTGGCCTTGGCCGATGGCCGCAAGGTCACCACCAAGATCATCACGGAGGTCTTGGACTCCCGGAACCAGGAGCTCATCTCCCGGGCCGGCGTCAACGACTTCATCATCAGCAACCGCATGGTGTCGATGGTCTTTGCCCAGATCAGCAACGAGCCGGACATTCAGCTCGTCTACGACGACCTGTTCCAAGAGGACGGCTCCGAGATCTACGTCAAGCCTGCGTGGCTGTACTTCGACGAGCTGCCGGTCACCTGCACCTTTGGCGACCTGATGCACCACGTGCGCAAGCGCGACACCGAGATCTGTATCGGCTGGAAGTGCGGCGCCGACCAAGAGGATGGCGAGAAGAACTTCGGCGTGACCTTGATTCCCTTCAAGGACACCGTCATCACGCTCACAGCCGAGGATGGCCTGGTCGTGGTGGCCGAAGACGACATGTAGGGTTCAAGAGTCGCTCTGTAGACTTGATCGGAGCGGCCCTTTGGACAGGGCATGTCGCGGCGCTATGCTGAGCACATGGAGAACCCATGTTGATTGCATTGAGCCTGCTTGTGAGCCTGACGGCTTGTGAGCAGGACCCCGACGCCGACGGTGACGGTAGCCCAGCATCCTTGGACTGCGACGAGGGGAACCCCAACATCAATCCAGATGCCGCCGAGCTCTGTGATGGCGTGGACAACGACTGTGATGGTCTGGTGGACGACGACGACGACGACGTGCCCGAAGAGGCGCTGGACAGCTGGTACACCGACTCGGACGGGGACGGCTTTGGGTCCTCCTTGGCCGGCGACAAGGCCTGCGAAGGCCCAACTGGAACGTCGAACAAGGGGGGGGACTGCGCTGAAGATGACCCCCTGATATTTCCTGGCGCGCCCGAGATCTGCGATGGCCTGGACAACGACTGTGACGGGGTGCTCGACGACGAGGACACCAACCTGGACACCAGCAGCCAGTCCACCTGGTACTTAGACCGGGACGGCGACGGCTACGGGGATCCAGACAAGACCACCAGCGCCTGCGATGTGCCGGCTGGCTACGCTGCCGACAGCAGCGACTGTGACGACAGCTCGGAGAGCATCAACCCAGCCGCCAGCGAGATCTGCAATGACGGCTTGGACAATGACTGCAGCGGCGATGCACCTGAGTGCGTCTTCTCTGGCGAGTACGGCTTGGACCAGGCCGAGTTGGTCCTAGTGGGGAGCACAAGCGGGCAAGGCTTCGGGTCCTCCTTGGGGGTCGACGACTTTAACGGAGACGGCCAAGTGGACTTGGTAGTGGGGGTACCGGGGAGCAGCCGCTTCAGCACCAATGCCGGAGAGGTCTACGTCTTCAGCCAAGACATGGAGCCAGGAAGCCCTCCGAGCGCGACGGCCAACTTCGTTTCGTTCAACAGCCAGGCGCGAACGGGCGCCGACGTGGCGATGATGGGCGACGTGAGTGGCGATGGGTACCCAGACCTGTTGATCGGCAACCAGGCCGACAACGGAGAGGAGATGGTGTTGCTCTACCGCGGCACATCAGCGGGCTTGGGCTCCAAGGCCTATGTTTTTAGCGGAGAGCGCGGACTGCGAGACGGGGATGAATTCGGCTCCGAGGTGGCCAGCGTCGGCGACCTGAATCGGGACGGCGTCGCCGACATCGCCATTGGCGCTTCGGGCGTCGGAGAGCGTGCCGGTGCCGTGTACCTCTGGCAAGCGCCGGGGAGCACCAACGAGAGCTCCGATGCGCATGCGGTGATCACCGGCCAAGCCTACGACTACCTGGGTCAGCGGGACACCGTGATGGGCGCCGACCTGGACGGAGACGGCTACAGCGATTTGCTCACAGGTGCCCCAAGCCAGGCCCGCTTCTACCTAAACTACGGCGAGATTCGCTACGACATAGATGCCCAAGACAGCGACGTGGTGATTCTTGGCGTTGACGAGGACGACCAGCTTGGACAGTCGCCGGCGAGCGGAGACATGGACCGGGACGGCTACGAAGACATCATCGTGGGTGCCATGGGCGAGCGGGACAAGACGGGCGCCCGCGTTGGGGCCACCCACATCTTCTACGGCGCAGCCGCCCGGCCCAGCGCTCAGGGATCCAGCAGCGACTCGACCACCCAAATCCTGGGCAGCAACGCGTACGACGGCACCGGCAGCGCCCACGTCGTTGGCGACGTAGACGGCGACGGAGAGCTGGACCTGCTCATTGGACAGGCGGGTGTCAACGACTTCGCGGGCGCCGCCTACCTCTTCTACGGTCCTCTTCCGGAGGGACCGCTGAGCGTAGAGAGTGCTGACGCCGTGCTCTTCGGTGAAGAGAGCGGCATGTGTGGCGCCACAGGCACGCTGGCCATCGCTGACCTAGATTTAGACAGCCACGCTGACCTGATCATGGGCTGCCCCAGCAACGACAACTCCGAGAGCGGCAAGGTCTCCGTGTTCTTCGGTATCAGCGAGTAGTTCGCCTACAGGCCCAGACCGAGCTCCAGGCGCCGCAGCTCAGTGCCGTGCGCGATGAAGAGGTAAGCCTGGCCCGATTCTTGGGCCAGAGTGACCTTGTTGACCAGCAGCTCGTCTGACTCTGGCAGGGTGACCACCAGGGGCGCGCCCCAGGCTGGATCTCCAAAGCCGGAGAGGTTCACCACCTCGACCTGGTCGTTGGAGGGAGGGATGATGAGCACGTACTCGGAGCCTGCTTCCATACAGCTCAGCGTGCCTGTGGTCTGAGTCAGTAGGTCGGTCTGTCCCGCAGCCGAGGTCAGGTGAGTGCCTTCGGCGTCCGCCCAGACAACGGCTTGGTTTAGGAGGCAGAGGGAGGTGGGGGTGTTGGGAAGGGTGAGGGTGTCACCAGCCGCGGATTCGCTCCGAATCTGGGTCTCGGTAAAGATGGAGGTGACTGGGCCTTCTGCCAATCCGAGGTGGGTGGAGCTGCCGGTCCATACGCCGCGACCCGCGGCGTCAAAGCCAAGCGCGAGAACGACGGGGTTCTGCTCAAACTCCCAAGCGCAGCCAAAGCTGGAATCACCACCGCACGTGACCGTTCCAACCTGAATGGGTACCGACTCCATCAGAAAGCGTCCGCAAGATTCCCATTCGACCTCGTTCGTGCTGGCATCGAACCAACACACCCCTTCGTTAGACGCAAAGGCCACGCCAGCATCTGCACTGGCACCAAATTCGTGGCGCCACTCAGGCAGGTTGGTCTGGGACAGAACCTCACCCGTAAAATCCAGCCGAGAGACTCCTTTCCCTTCCTCACCGATCCAAATCTCACCGTCCCGAGCTCCCCAAACAAGGATCTCAACATTCCCCAACTCACTTGCTCCCCATTCAATGGACTCGGTGTAGTCAACCGTCTCCAACCAACAACTCGATGAAATGCCATCGCAGTTGTCGTCCCAGCCATTCCCACAAACTTCCATCTCACCCGGCCTTACAGCCGAGTTCGCATCGTCGCAATCTCCGCCCTCAGCGACAAAGCCAGGGGGAGCATCGCAGGCAGAAACACCTGAATCTTGGTCTCCAAATCCGTCCGTATCGGCATCTGGGTAGAAAACCGGCAGTCCGTCAATGTCTTCGTCGACATCCTGGTCGCAATCATTGTCCAAGCCATCGCACTGCTCCGGAGCGCCCGAATACGTCTCGGCGGCCTGGTCGTCACAATCAAGGCCGCCGAACTCCAAAGCCCTCTGTCCGTCACCATCTGCGTCTTGGGCCTGAGCCACTAGAACGGCATAGTCCCTAGGCGCAATCAGACAACCCAACAACCAAAACACAAGGTCTCCTTCCTGACCTTGTCGCTATGTCCCCGGCCAGTTTTAGCAGTCTACCACTGCTCAGAAACAGGCCAAGGACGCTGTGCCTTCTCAGAACTGACCGGGGCGCCTTCAACGAAAACACCGGTGTCGAACTAGCAAGCTTCCACATTTCCCAGGCATCGCGGCAGCTTGCAGTCCGCAAGCCACCTAGCCAAAGACTGGCCTCGACGACGGAGCCGGTCAACGGCTTCCCAGAGAGCCAACATCTTTCAATCGGCATATACTCATAGACCGATATGCTGACTCTCGACAACACCACCGCCCGCTGCAAAGCCCTCTCGGATGCCACCCGCGTTCGCCTGATGGCTCTCGTCCGTGCCCACACTCTCTCGGTCAGTGAGATCGCCGATGTCACGCAGCTTCCCCAGCCGCGCATCAGCTCGCATCTCAAGGTCCTGCGCGAGGTGGACCTGGTCGTGGCCAGACGCATCGGGGGCTCGGCCTTCTACCAGCCCACCGACGCCTGCCAGGTGGTCAACGCCGTGCTCGCATGCGCCAAAGACCCCCTGCTGGAGCAAGATCGCCTGCGCGCCATCGACGTGGTCAGCAAACGCAGCGCGTCCACCACCTGGGGAGACGGGGTCGCTGGACGCATGGCCCGCTCCTACTCTCCAGGACGAACTTGGGAGTCTCTGGCGCGAGGACTCGCGGTGCTCGCCAACCCGGGTCGGGTCTTGGACGTGGCCTCTGGCGACGGGGCTGTGGCCGAGATCTTGGCCCCTCTGGCCAGCCATGTCGTGTGCCTGGACGCCAGCCCCAAGGTGGTGGACTCCGGACGCGAGCGCCTGGGCCACATCCCCAACTTGAGATTCGTTCTGGGGGACATGCACCAGCTTCCCTTTCCCGACCAGAGCTTCGACACGGTGCTGCTCATGGGCGCCCTGCCCCACACGCCCATGCCGCGACAAGCGCTGGAGGAGGCCGCCCGGGTCCTGGCCGTCGGTGGCCGCATGGCCGTCTCCACCTTGCGTACCCACCCGCACCACACCGCCGCCCAGACCTTTGACCACCGGCACTTCGGATGGGAGGTGGAAGAG
>JBLHMA010000413.1:0-5091 GCA_047621545.1 Cognaticolwellia sp.
GTGCAAAACAGGCGAAGAAGAGGAAAAAGACGCTCGCGAGTGCTTTGGGGTGCAGGCCATCCGTAAAGTCGCTCAGGTAGTGGGGCATCCGGCGCTTAATGTCGTCGACCACCCCCCCCAAGAAGCGGCCTGTGCGGCGCAACTCGATGGGTACTTCGTGCTCCAGAGCCGGGGTCTCCAGCTCCTCCAGGTAGGCGGCATAGACGGCGAGAAGGTCGCCACGGGTGTCGGCGCCGATGGCGTCTGCGAGACGCTCGGGATCTTGGAGCATCCAGCCAAAAGGCTCCAGCTCATCGTCTGCTGGGTCCCCGGCACCGTTGGGACCAACGACCAGCCAAAGGAATCGCACACGCGCGCCATCTTGGGCTACAAAGGGCGCAACCAAGCGGATTAGAATGGCTTGGGGGTCCCCCTTGCCGTGATGGGACAAGCGCAAGACACCGCAGCCATGACCCAGGTCTTCGACGGGCGGACGTTGGTCCTCTTCCAGTCGTACCAGCAGGCGGTTGCGTTGGGCGTCGGGGAGATTGCCGCTCTCCGCCATGTAGGCCAAGGCCTCTTGGAGTACGTCGTCCAAACCGACCGCTTGGCAGTGGAGCATCGCGACGGAGCGGTGAAGGACCTCGTGGGTCTTACTTTGATTCATGGCGCCAGGGTATCAACCACAGCGCGCACGGTTTGGTGGCCCGTGTCTTAGCGCTCAAATCAGGGTGCGAAGTCTACGGGCACGGGCTTGGGCAGCAGACCGGCCGCATAGGCGCGTTTGTAAAGCTCGATGAGTCCTTCTCGGGCCCGGTCCGAGTAGCCGATGGTCTCCGCGTTGGCATACATGTCCAAGTACTCGCTGACCCGCTCAGCGTCCGGCAAGGCACCACCCTTGGAGAGCAGCCAAGCAATGGATTCCTCCCGGTTGTCTAGAGCGTGCTGGATGCCTTGGCGCATGACCTCGCTGGCCTGGGCGATGCGCTCCGGGCCCAGCGCCCTGCGGATGACGTTGCCACCCAAGGGCAGTGGAAGGCCCGTCTGCTGTTTCCACCACTCGCCGATGTCCACGACCCGATGGAAACCCAGATCCGGGTAGGTCAGGCGTCCCTCGTGAATGACCAAGCCCGCGTCCACCTCTCCCGCGTCCAGAGCCTCGAAGATTGCCTGGTAGGGGGTGATGGGGACGACTGTCGGGATGACGTCCGGCGCGATCAAGCGCAGCACGAGCCAGGCGGTGGTGGTCTCGCCAGGGATCGCCACCCGCTTGCCCGCCAGGTCTGCCAGGCCCATGGGCTCCTTGGAGATGACCACGGGGCCGTAGCCGTCGCCCACGCTGCCGCCGTGAGGCAACAGCTGCCATTGATCGGCGATGTGGGGGTAGAAACCAATGCTGACGGCACTGACGTCCGGGGGATCGGAGCTTGCGATGCGGTTCAAGGCGTCTGTGTCGCGGGTGTCGATGTCCCACTCAAAGGGACCCGCGTCGATGAGCCCGAGCATCAGGGCGCGGAACATGAAAAGATCGTCGGCGTCTGGAGAGCAGAGGACACGAATGGGGGTGCTCACTTTCGTACCCCCGCCAGCTGACTGGTGGTTTCCCGGAGACGTTTGGAGATGGTCCCCAGGAGCTTCCAGAGCACTCGGTTGCCCAGCTCAGGTTCCCGCTTGGTGAAGTCGTCCAGGGCTTGGCGCTCAATGGTGATCAAGCTGCCAAAGCCCACGCTGCGCACTGTCGCGCTTCGTGGCTGGGCATCCACCAAAGACTGCTCGCCGAAGTGGTCGCCGGGTCCCAGTGTGGTGATGACCACCCCGTCTCGGGTCACCTCCAAGTTGCCCTGCACGACCACGTACATCCGGTTGCCGGTGTCGCCTTGGCACACGACGATCTCATCCGGACTCACGAACTGGTCGTTGACCATTCGGCCCACCCGTGCGCGGGCGTTGAAGGGCAGGTCGGCGAAGAGGAAGAGCTGACTCATCACCTCGGCACGGGCCGCAGCAGCCTCGGCGCGCGGTGAAGCATCAGGATCCACGACCAACACGGTGATGTTGTCCGGGCCGCCAGCGTCTAGGGCTTCCTGGAGCAGCAGCTCGGTCGACTGTTCGGGGTCGGAGAGCCCCATGTGCCGAGCGATGTCCAGTGCCTTGACTGGGTCACTCAAACCGTCGCTGCACAGCAGCAGGCGGTCACCCGGTAGGACCTCGATCGCTGCTGTGTCGGGCTGAACTCCGGGCTGCAAGCCAATCGCCCGTGTGATGACGTTGCGGTAGCGGCTGCGCTTGGCTTCCTCGTAGGTCATCTGGCCGGTGCGCACGAGCTCGTTGACCATGCTGTGGTCATCGGAGAGCTGGAGCAGTTCACCCTCACGCAGCAGGTAGGCGCGGGAGTCACCGACATGAGCCAGGAAGATCGCACCACCACCAACAACGGCGACGACAAGCGTGGTGGTCATACCGCGGCGAGACTCGGATTCCGCTTCCTCGTAGACCCGCCTGGAGGCAGCTTGGCAGCTGTTGTCCAGAGACTCGAGCACACCATTCCGGGTGCGTCGACCGGGCTGAGCTACATAGGCCTGAACCGCTGAGTGTATTTTGGGGGCCAGATCTCGGAAGGTCTCAACCGTCAAGGCACTGGCGACCTCGCCGCAGGCCCGTCCGCCGACTCCGTCCGCGACCAAGTAGAGCCCAAACTCCGGCATTGCCAGCAAGGCATCTTCGTTGTGGTCGCGGCGGCGACCGTCATGTGTGACGGCGGAGAAACGCTTCACGGGGGCTCCTTTACAGCGAGCGGTCCTTAACCGACTGTGCTCCTTGGTGAGTCTGTCCCGTCTAGTTCACCGCCAGAGGAATTCGCTGTACCTGGGAGACGGTGCGCTCCCCGGTGGGGCTCTGGCGCAGCACCCTGACCTCGATGGCGCCTCGGCCTCCTTCGGACTTCTGAGAGGGATTCAGGGTGAAGGGAAGCACCCGAGTCTCCCCAGGCTGAAGGGTCGTGTCTTTCCCCGTGCTCTCGAAAGGCGGCTCCATCGACGTTGGGCGTCCCAGGATGGCCTCCCATGGCGCTCCGCTGTCCTGGCCTTCGGCGTCTACAACGGCAACCTGGAGCACCGCGGCGGAGAAGGGGGAGCCGGTTGGAAATGCGTGCCCGGCGCCGGTGTTCATGACGGTCAGGGTGCCGCTGAGAGCCTCGCCGCGCACTACGCCGGAGGGCGGAATGTCCAAGAGCAGGGTCAGCGCCCGGCCCTGAGCGGCGTCCATGCCATGGTCCCGGTGGGCAGAGAAGGAGCCTGCAGTGACCAAGCCGGAACGTGGGGGCATGTGGCAGTCCTGACACTGAACACCCGCCGCCGCGTAGTTGCTCTCCGCCCACTCGCCATAGGTGTTGTACAGGGGCTGCTCAGCACCCTCCCAGGTGAGCTGGTGGCAGCTGGCGCAGAAGCTGGACTCGCCGAGTTCTTCGCTCACTGCGACCGGGTGGGGGGCGCCGGAGGCCGGGCGGCTGCCAATGACCACCTCGTCTCGCACGTGACAGGCCGCACAGGTCACACCCTCCGCGGATAGGGTGGCATCCCAGCTCTCGTTGGGGTCGGTCAGGGCCTCTCCCAGGGGGCCGCCGGTGTACTCTCGGACCAGCTTTGATTGCTGGTTGAGCAGCGGGGTGTGGCAGCTGGTGCAGAGAGGAGAGTCCCCGGTGGCGGCCAGAGCAGTGGCGAAGGGTTCAGCCGTGCGGGCGCTCCGGTGCCCACTGTTGGCCCAGGAGTCGTGGATCTCGTAGTGGCAGCCATTGCAGCTCTGTGCCGAGAGCGAGGCCACGCCTTCCGGTAGGTTCTGATGCGCGATGGGCAGGCCATCGGGGAAGAGCGCTGGGGCCTTTGGGCCGGCATCCTGTGGAGCCAACTCCTCGCTGACCGTGGGGTCCGCCGTGGGGGGCGTCTGATTCTTTGGGCCCTTGTCCTTTCGCCCAGCCTGGGCCAGGGGCACGGCCAAGGCCAGCGTCATCAGCAACAGGGCGGAGATGCGTATGTACATCAAAAATCAATGACCTCAGGGTTGTCTTTGCCGCCATTGCGCGGGACATGGAGTACGGCATCTTGCGGGGCATACAGGTCGACGTAGACGGAGTAGTTCTCGGAGACCTTTTTTACGTAGGTGCGCGGCTCCCGCAGGGGGATCTGCTCAACCCAGTCGTCCAGCTCGATCTTGCCCTTCCAAGGCCGGTACCAAGAGCTAACGTTCACCGGTCCAGCGTTGTAGCTGGCCACCGCCATGGGCCAGCAACCCTCAAAGCGGGTGAGCAGCTGAGAGAGGTAGAATACGCCGTATTGCACGTTGACCTGGGGGCGTTCCAGATCCGCTGGGGTGTAGGCGTCCAGACCCAACAAGTAGGCCACCTTCGAGCCCGTACGCGGCATGATCTGCATGACCCCAATGGCGCCTGCGTGGCTCAGAGCGGTGCTCCGGTACAGGCTCTCTCGGCGCATCAGGCCGTAGGCCAGCAATGGGTCTACATCGTAGGTACGTGACCAACTCTCGACGTGCTGCTTGTGGGCTGTGGGGTAACCCAGGCGCAAGGCCTTCTTGAGTTCCTCAGGGTCTTGTTGGCTCTTGCCGATGCCCAGTGAGAAGCGCGTCGCGTGGTGATGGTCCTGGCTGTACATGAACGCCGCCCGCCACTCGCCCTTGGAGATGCTGACCGCCCGCACTTGTTGTTGGCGCGCGTTGCGTCGCCCGACGCTGTACTCGTACTCCTCGTAGATGTCGGCCATCAGCTCGCCGGAGAGCTCGTAGACCCCCACCGCGGCCAGGTCGTAGGCCGCAGGGAACAGGGGCCAGACCTGTGTGTTCTTGTTGGCCGTGCGCTTGAAGATGGGCCCGTAGGCCGCTGGATTCACATAGGCCCCCTCGGCATAGGAGTCCGGTATCTCTGGCTGGGGCACCGCCAGTGGGAAGTTCACCGGGACGGAGTTCAACGGCGCCAGATCGGCCTGTGAGGGTTCTGCACCCCAAGCGAGGTGGGACCAGTCGAAGCGCTCCGGTTGCGGATCGACCGTCTGCCCAGCCACCCTGGCAGGCACGGCACTGCCCACAGGATTTGGCGTCGGCGAG
>JBLHMA010000414.1:0-5087 GCA_047621545.1 Cognaticolwellia sp.
CTTGTGGAAGCTGGACACCAAAAGTGCCTGGCGGACCGAGGTGCGCTCCAACACCATTTCGCCCTACTACTACTGGACCGCCTTCGACAGCTGGAAGTACGGCGGTTGAGTTGCGCGGGCTGCCCTTGCCCTGGGGCCGGCCCATCTTTCCTTCCTCCTAGGCTGCCGATTTGAAGCGCTGGTGGATTCGCCCCTTGGTACGGCTCTTTGCCGCGCTGGCACTGCCACTGGCGGTGCCAGCGGTGATCACGTTGTTTATTTGGGCGCTGCCTGGGGATCCGGCCAGCATCATCTGCCCTCCTCAAATCTGCTCGGGCACCGCTGCACTTGCGGCCAAGTGGCACCTGGACCAGGGCCCCTGGTACTTCTACAGCAACTGGGTCTCGGGAGCGCTCCAGGGTGACTTTGGGAACTCCTGGCGTATGCAGACGGGCTTTCCGGTTGCCGAGCTTCTCGCGGACAGCGTTCCGCGAACTGCTGCTCTGGTGGCTTTGGCATTCATACCGTTGCTCTTGGGAGCTGTTGGTTCTGCCACTCGAATCATCCCCAAGCAGGTGGACGGAGTGCTCTCGGCTGTGGGGCTGATCCCGGCTGTAGTCCTCTCTCTGCTGGCTGCCGCCTGGGTAACCCTCACCTATGGTGCGATGGCCTTCGACCCCGAGGCCATGCAGGTAAAACTGCTCTTGGGCGCTCTGGTCCTGGGCCTGGCCGACGCTGCGCTCTCCGGTGCAGTGGTTGGTGTGCGCGGAATCACAGAGTCGGAGCGCACCCAGCGCTACGTACAGATGGCTATTCTGCGAGGGGAAGGGGATCTGTCCAACGCTCTCCCCAACATTTTGCCGGCCTTGGCAGGTCAGATGCGCGCCCGCCTGTTGGGTTTGCTTAGCGGCGCGGTCATCGTAGAGGTCATCATTCGGATTGATGGCCTAGGCGACCTGATTTGGCAGGGGACTCTGACCCAAGATTTCGCTGTTGTGTTGGCCGCAGCCTTTGGCTTTGCCCTGCTCTCTAGCTTGATGCTTGTGCTTCAGGCCGCAGTCGAGGTGGGGGTGGCCTTACATGTGCGGAAGAGCCCACGGGTGATGGTCTGATGGAAAAGATTTTCAGCCGAAAAGTACTAGGTTTCCTGGCCATTTTGGCCTTTGCGCTTCTCTTTGTGCCCGGGCTGTTTGCACCGGAGCACCTGGCCGATGGGGCAAGCTTAGAGCCTTGGCTTGGCTACGGAAGTGAAGGTGCCCCTTTGGGCTCCGACCGCTCCGGCAATGCGCTGCACCTCTATGCCATGCAAGGCGCCGCAGTCGTTGCGGGACCCAGCTTGCTCGCAGGCTTGGTGGTCATGACATTTGGGATCTTGGGCGGCCTACTGGCCTGCGCAGGGTGGCCTCGCTTGGAGGCGGCTGTTCAAGGGTTGGGTGAGCTCATTGGCGCGCTCCCTCGCATGGTGGTGATCCTTGTGGTTGCCTTGCTGCTCCCTAAAGATGCGCGCTCACTGACCCCCATCGCCCTGGCTTGGGCTCTGCTCTCCGCACCGGGGGCAATGGACGAGGCTGCTGCAGTTGCAGGTCGGTTGGGCGGGACACGCTTTGTGGAGGCGCTGCGGGCCCATGGTTTTTCGGGTTTTCGAATCTACTTGGTACACGTGGTCGGGATGAACCTGCGGCCAGTGTTGGTGCGACAGGGCGTGGATACATTGGTTCAAGTTGTCTTTCTCGAGATCGGCCTGTCCTATTTGGCCGTACAGGACAGCGAGCCGAGCTTTACCCACAGCGACTCCACGCGCTCCTGGGCTGATCTGCTCTACATGGGCTACGGCTACTTCCTGGACGTCCCCAGTGGCCACGCCCTGCTCTTAGGCCTGGGTCTGGTTGGCATCGTCGCGCTCTTTGGCGTGCTGGTAAACCGCGCCGCGAGGGCAAGATGAGCCACCTGTTGGAGCTGCGAGACCTGTGTATTCGTACCCCTGACCGGGTGCTGGTTGAGAACGTCAACGTGGACGTCTTCCAAGGGGAGATCACCGCTGTGATGGGGCCCTCTGGCGCGGGAAAGAGCCTTACGGCTCGGGCGTGCATGGGCGTCTTAGACGTGGAGCCGGGTCTCAGCGCGGGCTCCTTGCGCTACCCCGCCCACTCCGACCGAGACTGGTTCCAGGATGTGCGCGGTGGTCGATCTCAGGGGAAGCTCCTCAAAGAGACGCGGCTGATGCGGGGAGCCTATGTGACTTACTCGCCCCAAGCGGCCAGTTCCGCTCTGAACCCTGGTCGAACAATCGGCCAGCAGTTGGCTCTGGCTGTGGCGCGCAGAGAGGGTGGATGCAGTGATGTGGTTGCCGCCGTCCGCGCTTGTCTGGAGGACGTGGGCTTGCCCCTGAGCGCCGCGGGTGGACTGCCCCGGGAGCTTAGCGGAGGCATGAATCAACGGGCGGCTTTGGCTATCGCTGTGGCCCCTTTGCCCAAGGTTCTGATCGCCGACGAACCGGAGACCGGCCTGGATCCCGTTCTGACGCGGCAGATTATAGAGCTGATGATCTCGGTAGCCAAGGGAAAGGGCTGTGGCATGCTGCTTATCTCCCACCATCAGGACACCGTGGACCGGGTCGCAGACCGAGTGGTGCACCTGCCGGGTCGGGGACACGCATGAAACAAGAACGCCCAATGACCGACGAGCCTATCGTTGAGATCGATGGACTGAACAAGGTATTCGAGCTGCCTGGGCCTTGGCCGTGGAGCGAGAAGCGCAGCGTCGACGCGGTCATCGACTTCAGCACCACCGTTCGGGAAGGAGAGGTCCTCGCGCTGGTGGGACAGTCCGGTTCGGGCAAGACAACAGTCTCCCGCATTGTGCTGGGTCTGGAGGCGCCTTCTACCGGCGAAATTAGGTTGGACGGCTTGCCTTGGTCTTCTATGAGCGAGTCGGAGCGATTGCCGCATCGGATTCGCTTCCAGTACGTGCCCCAAGATCCGATGGCGGCTCTGGACCCCCAGCAGACTGCCTTGGAGCACGTCGTCGAGACCCTCCGGGTGCTTGGAGGGCGCGATCGCCAGCAGGCCGTAGAAGAAGCCAAGACCATGCTGCAGCGCTTGGGCTTGGGTCAGCGCTTCGACGCTCTTCCGCGCCAGATGTCTGGCGGTGAGCAGCGTCGGGTCACCCTGGCGCGGGTATTGGCCCTGACTCCTCGGCTGGTCGTGGCCGATGAGCCGACCTCTGGCCTGGAGCCAGACCGCCGGGAGTCGGTGCTCTCGGATTTGATCGGCAACCTACCGCCGACCGCGGCGTGTATCCTTGTCACCCACGATCTTGCGGCTGCACGGCGCTGGGCCCATCGGGCCTTGGTCATGCTGGAAGGCCGCGTGGTCGAGGAGCTGAACCTGCCCAAAGATAAGCCGACGCATCCTTATGCTCGACAACTCTTTGACCCTTGGAATGCTTGAAGGGACCCCAATGAAGCGCGCTCTACAGACTTTGACTGCTTGCCTGGCCCTCACCCTTGGGGGGCTGGCTGTGCTTCCCACCGTGGCCCACGCCGGCGAGGTGGAGGTTGCCGAGCATCGCCGCCTCTCCGAAGAGATGAATCGCCTGGCCACCCGTGGCGCTTGGCAAGGTGTGGACTCCCGTTTCATTGAGCTGATGGAGCTTGAGAAGAAGGGAGAGGTCCTGACGTATGATGAATGGTTTTTGGGGGCCCAGGCTGCTCAGAACTTGGGCAAGATGGCTGCGTGCCGCAAGCGCATAGACGGCGCTATCGCCCAGGATCCAAAGGACGAGGCCACCTCGTGGCTGGCTGCGATCGACGGCAGCTATGGGCCGGTGAACCTGCGCTCCCTGGACAAGGAGTCCGACGCGGTACTCACCGCGAAGGCCATGCCTTTCGTGCCCGACCAGCGCATGGCCATTGAGTATGCGCAGTCCAAGCTGGCCGAAGGTCGGGCCTTCCGTGGTCTGCTGCCTGCTGGCTCCTACACCCTGAGCTCCGGCGGCGTGTCCCAAGAGTTTACGGTCAATGCGGGCGCTGGCGATCCTATGCAGCTCAAGCTCACACCGGGCTCGGATGGTAGCAACGGATCCTTGGCCTATGTGGGCCCGCGTTTGGATGTAGGCGCGGCTTACACCGTCGGTGGCGCACCCAAGGTCGATGGCTTGGTCCAAGGACCGCCCAGCTTTTCCGGTGCTGGCGCGCGGGTTGGGGTCGGCGTTGAGCTGGGCCTAAAGCGCGGCTTTGGATTGATCGCGCAGGTTGGCTACCACAACCTTTTCTCCCCGAGCGACCGCCCTGACGTTGCTGGAGTGCCAAACGAAGCAGATTCTCTGCATCTGGGCTACGGAATGATAGGCCCAAGCTTGCGATTCGGTGATCTCTGGCTACATGCCGGGGGGCTGCTAGCCTTCGGCGTGGCGAACGCCAGCGGTGTGGCCAACCCCGACGCAGTCAGCTCCCAATGTCCTTACGGTGGGGAACAAGAAGTGTGTGCTTGGGTTTCCGGCGTGGAAGAAGAAAAGCGCGAGTACTTCCCATGGACCACATCCCTTACTACTTCCGGTGTGCAAGCCGGCTTGGGCTACGCCCTGTTTGACCTGGGCGAAGGCCTGCAAGGTGGCATCGGACTGAGCGGCGGACTGCTCTTCGATCCCACACGATCTTACCCCTGGGGCCAGCTTTCCTTTACGGTCGGCCCCGCCTCTTCGAGGAACTGAAGATGAAGCGACGCATGATTGCTGCTGCCCTCCTGCTTGGCCTCGGTGCCAGCATCGGTGTTGCTGGCGCCGCCGAGGTCGCCGCGCCTGACACCGGACACGTGCAGAACCCCGTTTGGGCGCCGGATGGCAGCTGGCTGGCCTTCGAGGTCAACAACATGTCCAACAGCGTTGAGCTCTTCTTGACCCAGGTCAACGGGACCGCGGCGGGCAGCCCTCAGGCCCTTCGGATTCCAGGCTCCAGCTCCAGCTTCGGCACGGGTGGCTACTTGGCTGCAAGTCCCACTTGGGCCAGTAAGCCGAATCTGATGGTGATCTTCGAGGGCAGCAGCCCTGGTGGCATGATGCGGCTGTACTACGCGACTCCGGGGGCAGGCGCGCCCAACGAGCTGATCAAC
>JBLHMA010000415.1:0-5086 GCA_047621545.1 Cognaticolwellia sp.
TCCTCTGGCCACGGCCAACCGTATTGGGCGCATCCTGGACGGCCAAGCCCCCGAGCGGCTTGGGGCGCTGGATCCGGCGGAGCAAGGTCTGAGCCTCTGGCTCTTGGCGCACCAAGGACGGCTACCTAAAGAGCAGGTCTTGCCGGCCTTGGAGAAGGCCAACAGTCTGCTGCCCGACCGCTTTGTGGTCCTGCGGGACCTGGGCGCGGCGCGGCTGGAAGCTGGGGATGCCAGTGGGGCGATGGTGCTCCTGGAGAAGGCCTTAGAGATCCGCCCGGCCTCCCGCCGTACCCACATGCTGCATGTGCAAGCCACTCTGGAGACCGGTGGACCCCGCTTGGCTCTGGTTGCGGCCGAGGAAGGGGTCTTGGCGACCGGCGGCGGAGAGCTCTGGCAGGTTGGGGAGAAGCTGCGTAAGGCGGCTTGACGGCTGCGAGGCTCAATGTGACAACGCATGCTGTGGGAATGAAGGTTGGGCGATTGAAAGAACGCATGTACTTCACACGTCCTTGACCTGTCCCTGGAGCCCTGATGATGTCCCCCTTGATGCTTGCACTGAGCCTGTCCTCGACTGCGGAGGCAGATCCGAACCTGTGTTCGGCGGTCAAGGCCAGCTCTACGAGCTCGGCACCCCTCAAGCGGGCGCTGGAGGCGGGCGCGGACCCCAACCAGCAGTGCTCCTACCAGATCAACCACGTGCCCGATGCGATGTTCATCGCCAGCGTGATCATCCTGCCGCTGCTGCCCCTGGCCATCTTGGCAGGCCGCCCGCACAACCCGCCAGCCCTGAGTGTGGCCATTCTTCGCGGCCGTCCGGCATATGTAGAGCTGTTGCTGGAGTATGGGGCGGACCCTCTCAAGCCCTCGGGAAAGCGGGCGCCAGCCCCACTTCCGCTGGCCGTTGGCAAGGACTTGGGGCGTGGCGGGACGCGCTACACGGGGCTGCTGTTGGCGGAGGTGGATCAGGTGCCTGCGCGGCTCATGGTGCACTCGGAGAGCTTGGATGCGCTCCTGGACAATCCGGCCCTCTGGCGGCTGCTGGTGGACAAGGGCCTGGACCTCAAAGGCTACGATGACAATGGGCAAACCTGGATGACCCGCGCCCTGAGTCGGGGAGACATGACGGCGGTGCGGTTCTTGGTGGAGCAGGATGCGCCCCTGGACTCGGGCCCGCTCTTGCTCCAAGCCAGCCTGAACTACACCAAAGGCACCGCGCCCCTGCGCTGGGTGCTGGATCAAGAGGGGCTGGTGCTGGATCTGGACCAAGGTCTGGCCCAAGCCGCCGAGAACGGTCACGCGGGAGCCTTTGCGCTGTTGCGGGAGTCCGGTGCCCACTTCCCAAGTTCGGGTCTGGGTGCAGCCGTGAGCTCGGGACGTGTGGACTGGGTGCGCTTGGCCCTTGCCGATGGGGTGGTGTTGGAGAGTGATGGGCCGATTTCTTTGGGAGAGCAAGCCGTCGAAGCAGGCCACACAGAGGTGGTGGCGCTGCTCGTGGAGAAGGGCGTGGTCTGGACGCCCGGCCGAACCCCAACGAGCGCTCTTCAAGAAGGGGATCTGCGGCGGGTCGACCTGGCGCTGTCTATGGGCTGGCAGCCTCAGGCTTTTGAGCTGGCGTTGGCCTGCGAGAAGGGGAGTCCCAGCTTTGTGCGGGCTCTGATGGTGCGCGGTGCGCCAGCGCAACAGGTGGCCCTTGGCGCTGCGGTTGCCCATGAAAATGCGCAGGTCGTACGGCTACTCTTGGACGAGGGGCTGCATTTTCCGGACTCGGCGGTGCCGGACATCGTGGAGGCTCAGCGCCTGGATTGGCTCAAGCTGGCCATGGAACAGGGCGTGCGGCTCGATGCCTCTGATCTGAGCGGAGAGGCGGCCGTTCTGGCGGTTGCTTGGGGAGATCCCGACGCAGTGGCGCTCCTAAAGCGAGTGGGGGCGAAAATGCCGGAGGATTGGAGCCCGACTATCCTGCTCTGGAATGAGGATCTGCGGCGCTTGGATATGGCCCTGGAGCTCGGCTACGAGCTGGGCGAGGGCGAGGTCAACACGGCGGTCTGGAACAACGATCTGGGTCTACTCCAGGCGCTCTTGGACCGAGGGGCACCCCCGAGCGGCCGAGCGCTCATGGCCGCCCTGCGGGACGAGGAATCCGAGATGGTGCAGCTGCTCCTGCAGGCCGGCGCTGTCTTTCCCCAAGACAGCTTGAGCGCGCTGATTCAGCTGGGCGACCCGGCCTTGCTGGAGCGGGCTCTGGCCCAAGGAGTGGATCTGCAAAGCTACGGCGGCAGTCCCGCCCGACGGCCTGCGGAGATGGCTGTGATGGATGGGGACGAGGCGCTCTGGGCCATGCTGTTGGCTGCCGGTGTGCGCTGGCACGAGTGGGACGATCTGGACGATGTCCTGGCCATGGACGACCCACGCCGCTTGGGGGCGGCGCTGGACTTTGGTGCTGAGCTGGACGGGAGCGAGCTGGGCGTGATGGCGGATACGGTGGTGTCCTCTGGGCCCGCCTCTGGGTTGGCCTCGGGGCAGGAAGAACTGGCGATGTTGCAGGCGGTTCAGCCCCGCCTGAGCCCGGAGCAGGGTGCCCAGCTCTTGATCCAGCTCTACGACCAGCGCCCCGATCTGGCGGCAGATCTCGGTGCATCGGCGCCTCAGTTCGGTGTGGCTCTTGTGGCTTCGCTCTCGCCCAGGGATTCGGCACGGCGCACGTGGCTCTTGGAGCAAGGCGGCCGCTACCCCAATGACTGCTTGACCCAAGCGGCGGCTCAGGCGGATCTGGCGACTCTTGCCCAGGTCTTGGGCCAAGGCGTGGTTCAGGGAAAGCCCTACCGCAACCACCCGGATCCAGTTTGGGCGGCCATCTCGCGGGGCCAGCCGGCGATGGTCTCGCTGCTGGACAAGCACGATCTGCGTTTGCCACCCGAGAGCGATCTGGAGCCTTGGTGGCGTGATGGGGGCCGCGAGAGCACCTTAGAGCTGGCCCTCTCCGCAGGCGCGCAGCCTTCGGCTGTGGACGTGGAGATCGCCGCACGGATGGGGAAGATGGAGGTCCTGGATATTCTGGTTCTGCACCTGCACGACCCGGCGGATTGGCAGCCCAAGTGGCCCTCCGATCCCGATGCAAACGAGCGGGTGGCACAGATCCAGGGCGAGAAGCGGCGAGCGCAGCGTGACGCCAAACGGGCGGCTAGGCGCAGTCGCTTTGGGCCCTTGCAGCGGACGCGATGAGGGGAGAGCTCCGCATCAAGACTTGGGGGCTGGGCCGGCGGGCGCGTAGATCTGAGCGGGCTCAGCAACGCCCTTCAGTCGGTGTGCCCCACAGTCAGCCCAGTCCGCGGGCGCACGCGCCTGGAACGCCTCGCTCGCGAGCACACTCGCGCCCAGTGGAGAACAGAGGCCCTCGATACGTGCAGCCAGATTGACCGCCGAGCCGATGACGGTGAAGTCGAGTCGTCCGGGAGCGCCGATGTTCCCGTAGGTCACGTCGCCATAGTGCAGCCCTACGCCCACGTCCGTGAACGTCAGGCCCGCGGCATGTCGCTCAGTCCGCACTTGATCCAGGCGTACTCTGAGTGCCAGGGCAGCGCTCAGCGCCGAAGTGCACGCGATCTCTCCGTCGCCCACGAACACGGCCAGCAAGCCGTCGCCGATGAACTTCAGCACCTGTCCGCCGTGGGCCTCGACCACCTCGACGGTGGCCTCGAAGATCTGGTTGAGCAGCTGCAGCAGCGCCGCCGGTTCGAGCTGCGTCGAGAGCCAGGTGAAGCGCCGCACATCGGACATCCAGACCGCCGCCCGTAGCATCTCGCCTTCGCCGCGCTGGACGTTGCCGCGAAAGACCCGCTCGCCCGCGTCACGCCCCAGGTAGGTCCGCAGGAGCGTGGATGTGACCAGGTCCTGGGCGAGGGGTTGCACGATGGCTGCCAGGACGTGCTCTGCGTCTCGCAGCAGCTGGAGTTGTTGCTGGTTGAAGCCCTGGGGGTGACGGGTGGCGAAGGTGAAAGCGCCTACCCACCGTCCTCTGAAGTGAATGGATAACGCCAGGAACGCCGTGAAACCAGCGCTGTGGAGCTCGTCGACATCGGCCATCCCGGTCGGGCCTTGCGCAGCGGTCCAGTGCACCTCGGTGGCGCCCCGCTCCAGGCGTCGCACGGGGCTGTCACGTTTGCCTAAGCGCTGAAACTCGGCGAATGAGAACGACAGCGTTCGGACCGGGGTCGCTGGAGTCCAGATCCAAGCCCATGCCGCAGCCTGGGGGTGGAGTATGGTGGTGCCGCAAAAGAGTCGGTCCAAAGGCATGCTTTGGCGCAGTCGCGCGCTGAGTGCTTCCAGGAGCTCGGGCACAGTGCCACGGGCGCGTGCGACCGTGAGCAGCCAACGCTGGAGGGTGTCGGGGGTGTCGGACATGGGACCTCGGTTGGCCTTCGTAGCTCCGAGTATGACTCTGTACAGAGTTTGGTTGGGCGCCCGGCCGTGATCTCTCCGGGAGCCTGTCTTCGTTGCCGTGCGCTCTCAGCCCTTGAAGGCCTTGTATGCGTCCAGCGCCCGCAGCCGCCCAGCCTTCAGCTCAATGATGGGCTGGATTGGGTAGGGCGCGTCAGGGTCCAGCCCCCAGCTTCGCGGCGCCGCACGATAAAAGTCCTCCGCCTCCTCTTCCAGGCCGTCATTGGCCGGTAGAAAACGGGCTTGGTATTTTCCATCTGGGTCGAACTTCTTGGCCTGTCCCGCCGGATTGAACACCCGAAAATAGGGGGAGGCGTCCGGTCCACAGCCAGCCGCCCACTGCCAGCCCATCGCATTGGCGGCGGGGTCCCAGTCGACCAAGCACTGAGCGAACCATGCGGCGCCGACCTGCCAATGGGTCATCAGGTGTTTGGTCAGGTAGGAGGCCACGAGCATACGGGCCCGGTTGTGCATGCGCCCGGTCACGTAGAGCTCGCGCATGGCAGCATCGACCATGGGCTCTCCAGTCTCTCCGCGGCGCCACGTCTCTGCGTCGGGGTTGTCCGCCCGCCAAGGAAAGTCTCGCCAAGCCGGCCGCCAGCTGTCATGCAGCAGCTCGGGGGTGTTGAAGGCCAGATGCCAAGCAAAG
>JBLHMA010000416.1:0-5047 GCA_047621545.1 Cognaticolwellia sp.
CTACTGGAAGAGATCTCTCCGGACACCAACAAAGCCGGCGCGGACCTACGCAATGAGTGGCAGGCCTTCAGGCTGAAGGTTCAGCCCCAGTACGAGGCCCTTGCGGCCAGCCTGGGCGAGCTGGACATCGACGTGCCCACGCTGCGTCCTACCAACAACTTCCGGAGCATCTTCCACCTCATCTCCGGTCTGGCGGTGGTGCTCTTGATCGAGCTGGTTCTTCCCACCTCCTGGTTGACCCCCCTTGCCGGTACCTTTGCCGGCATGGCTTGGATCTTTGAGATCTCCCGGCGCTACAGCCCGGCCTGGAACAAGGTCCTGATGTGGGCCTTCTCCGCGGTGGCCCATCCCCATGAGACCCACCGGGTCAACAGCTCGACCTGGTACGTCACCGCTCTGCTGCTACTGAGCCTGACGGGCGAGACCACCCTGTGCGCGGTCGCTGCAGCTGTGCTGGCCGTTGCCGATCCCGCTGCCGCCACCATCGGCCGACGCTTCGGCAGTATCAAGCTGGTCAACGGGCGCTCCTTACAAGGCACCGTGACCTTTGCTGTGACCGGCGCCCTTGCCGCCTGGGCTGTCTTGGAACTCTTCAACCCCGAGCTCTCCAGCTGGCACGCCCCGGCCTTGGGACTGTTCGCCGCCGTGCCCGCCGCCATCGCCGAGCTCTACAGCCGACGCATCGACGACAACTTCAGCATCCCGATGACGGCCGCTGCAGGGTTGTGGCTGGGACTGCTCCTTCTGGGGTGAGGGTGCTGTAGGCTTTGCAGCCAGCGGCTTAGAGGGCTTGGCAGATGCCTTGGCGGCTCACTCCGGAGCGCAGTCTACCGGCTCCTGAAGCACACAGGGGGCCACCAGCTCCTCCCCAGCGACCATGCGGGCCACAAACTGTAGCTGCTGCGGTAGGCTGTCGACCCCACCATCCACATGGCCAGCCCCAGCGCACTCAAAGTGCTCGATCTCGTAGCCCTGGCCGCACAGCGCCGCGATGTCCTGGCGGGTGGGAGGCGCCCAGGCCAAGTCATCGTCTTCGGCCAGGAGCATGAGCACGGGGGCCATGGAGAGGCGCTCGATGTTGCTCTCCCGAATCACCCCCTGCTGCAGGTAGCACTGCCAGGGCTCCAGCCCACTAAAGTCACCGCTCTGGGCGGCGTCCATGGCCGACTGAGAAAAGACCTTCTCAACACCGTCTATGCCTTCGGGCAGCTCAAAATCGGCACACTTCTCGGCCATCTCGATTGGCATCCGCTCCGCCATATCTGGCATGAGCACATCGGTGAGCGGCGGGCCCCTGTAGTACTGCTGCATGCTGACCATCGCTGCTGCCACGCCATAAGTGGTGTCCGAGAAGATTCTGGTGGCACGCTCGGCCAAGGCCACTGGGTCGGAGGGTGGAATGACCGCAAGCACGCCAATGCTGGTGTACTCCGGCAGGTAGGCACCCTGGTAGCGGTCGGTCCACAAGGCCGCAAAGCCGCCCTCGCTGAGACCCCAGTGAATCAGGCGGCTTGAATCCAGGCGAGCCGACGTGTCGCGCACCACCGTGAGGGCTTGGGCTCCCCGCACGGCGTCCAGCGACACGATAGCTGTGGCCTCGGCCACGATGTAGGGATGCAGCTCATCGGAGCCAGCCCCAAAACCGCGCATGCCCAAGTAGTCAGGGGAGACGACCGCGTAGCCCTGGGAGGCCCAGAGGATTCCTAAAGCAGCCCCTTCAAGTCCCAAGGCCGTCGGCGCGCAGGAATCGCTGAATCCAACCGTGGGGTGCAGCCAGAGAACAACCGGAACCTCCGTTCCAGGGTCCACCACGGGTAGGGAGACAAATGCGGTGGCCTCGATCAGCTCGCCGCGGTCTTGGGTCGTGTAGCGGAGTAGGTAGGTCTCCACGTCCACCTGCGCCTCGACCCCCAAGTCGAAGCGTTTAAGCAGGATGTTTATGGTACTCGCGCTCAAGGACAGGTCGTCCTGGCGAGAGGAGAGCACCACTTCTCCCATCTGCTCCAAGGGCAGGTACGGCGCACCGGCCCCACAGGGGTCCCCGGGAAGATCTGGAATCGTCGACGCAAGTCCGCTGTCTCCATCGTCCTTTGCACAAGCCAATAGCAGCCAGATCATTCTAGGTACCCGGCTGCTTTGAGCATCTCCGTGACGGTGATGTCCATTTTCTGATCGTCGCGGCCATCCCGCTTGCCATCTCTGGCCAGCTTGCTCAGAGCGTCCGAGGCAGCCGTGGTCGTGCCCGCCTCCTCGTTGGGATCCTGACTCAGATCAAAGGCAGTGGTCTCCCCTTGGTCCCAGAACAGCTTCTGATCGCCGTCCCAGGTCGCCGCCTGCAGGTTGCAGAAGGCTGCACCATCCAAGTTAGAGCACCGGCGGGCATGCGGCCAAGCGACGACTTCCACCGGCGGCAGCGGGTCGGGCAAGCGCCCGGTGAGCACCAGGTCGTGCACGACTACCCCGGAGATACGCTCGGGAAGCTGCACAGGCTCCCACTCCATCCCCTCTGGCCCGCCGAGCTGGGCAATGATCAGCGGAACCTCTACGTTGCTCTGATAGGCATAGTGGCCGTGGTCCAAGAGCCCGTGCTCTCCCAGCATCTCGCCGTGGTCCGAGGTGATTACCACCCGGCAGCCAGCCGTGTCGCAGAAGCCCATCAGAAGCAGCTTGTCGAGAAAGTAGGCGAGGTTCTCGTCGGCCATAAACACGCCAGCGTCGTAGGCCTCGGTGACCTTCTCTTCAAAGCGAGGCGCACGCAGAGGGTCCATCTCACCTCGCAGATAGCGAGAGTAGTCCCCCTCGCGGGTCTTCTTGCTGTAGGAGACGCCCCTTCCGTACTCCGCGGTCCATTCCATGTCGGCGGATGGCGCCCCCCAGGGCTGATGGGCATCGGCGATGTTGATCACCATGAACTGCGGGGCCGTCGGATCCCGATGATCCAAGAACAGGTCCATGGTGGGCTTCCAACGGGAGTTGGTGTAGTGACCGAAGCGTTCCGCCACGTCTACATCTTGAAAGCCTCGTACCAAGCCCATCGATTCACTGACCACTGGATTCGCGGACACCAGCGCGGTCTGGTAGCCCTGGTCCGCGAAACGCTCGGCAATGGTCGGCAGTTTTTCATCCAAAGGACGCGCACGGTTGCCGCCTTTGGCAAAGCTGTCGATGCCCGAGCTGATGCTGTGGGCCCGATGTTCAGTGGGCATCACGCCGGTAAAAAACGAGGCATGGGACGGCAAGGTCCATGAGCCAGGCGAGATCGCACCACAGCTGATCTGGGCCCCGTTGGCCACCAGCGCTTCCAGGGTAGGCGAGGTCCGGCGCCCGTAGCCACACACGCTGAGGTGGTCTGCGCGCACCGTATCCAGGACCACCAACACCACAGTGGGCTGGCTAGGCGCCGGAGCGAGCACCCAACTACCGACCGCAACTGCGACCAAAGAAAGAGCACCCGCAGCGAAGAGAACCTGAATCTTCTTAGACATGCGGGGTAGCTATCACACTCAAGGCCAAGGTCTACAGGACCGAAGTGCTCCTTGAGCCGAGCGTGCATTGTCCGAGCCCCCGAACATTCTCCCGCCACCTGAGCAGCGCAAGCGCCTGCACAAAGAGCTGAAGGTCCCGGTAACGATTCGCTTGCCCAGTCCCCCCATGGCGGTCCTCAAGCTCCAGCAGCTCTTCCAGGACCCCAACATCAACTTCCGGAAGCTTGCCGACGCAATCTCCTTAGACCCTGCCATGTCGGCGTCCGTGCTCCGTCTGGCCCGCTCTCCACTCTTTGGCCTGGCCCGGCCCCCGCGCACCTTGCTTCAAGCCGTAGCGTCCATCGGAATGGCCGAGCTGGAGCGCATGGTGGTCACCCAGATCGCCGTCCAGACCCTCGCCTCGTCCCCCCCTGCTCTGCGCCTGTTTCTACAAGAAGCCTACGGCACAGCCCTGATCACCCGCTCCCTTTGCCGCCGACACGAACCGCTGCTGGATCCTGGCCTGGCTTGGCCCGCAGGCCTGCTCTTCGACATCGGCAAGCTCGTCCGCTTGACCCTCGAGCCAGACCAAGACGAAGAGATCCGGCGCGCCATGCTCATCGGAGCCAGCGGCTACGCCAAGGCAGAAGCCTCCCTCTCCCTCCAGAATCAGCACGTCCTGGGCGCCTCTCTGCTCTACAAATGGCAGCTCCCACTCATCTATGTGGATGTGGCCCTGTACGGCGAGCGCTCCGACCCCCTGTCTTGGCCGGGCACACAAGAGAGCCTAGCCCTTCGCCGAATCGTGTCGGCCGCCTCCAGCCTGCGGGCAGTGACCCTGGAACGCACGTCCTCTCAAGAGCGGGCCGCACACCAAGCCCGAGCCCAGGACCTGCTACAGCTCAACGAAGACGCATTTCTGGCAGAGATGGCGGTCGTCTATCAGCTGCTGCCCACCGTGCAGTCGCTGCTATAGCAGCGTCACGCGATATCCTACGGGCATGCTGATCTCCCTGCTCCTGTCTTGCAACAACAGCGTCCTGGCCCTGGACGAGTACACCGTGCTTCTGGACCGCGAGACCCACGCGCTCACCGTCGACCACGCGGAGCACGGCGTGGTGCTGCGCAACCTCCAGGTCTTGGCCGGAACCGGCACCGCCACCGTCGAGTTCAAGGTCGGCTCCTTCAAGTTCGACACCCTCAGCGAGAGCACCGCCCCTCTGGATCTCGGCAAGCCCCAGGAGCGCAATGGCATGTGGGTGCTCCCCCTGGAGCGGGAGGGCGACGCACTCGGCGAGCTGCGGATCATGAAGACGAATGGCCGCTTGCACCTCTCGGCGGAGGCCCCGGGAGGCAACCGCATCGGCTTTTCGGCAGAGTGCATCGAGAACGAGGCCATGCTGGGCCTCGGCAGCCACGCATTCGACGTGGACCACTACGGCGAGGCCTTTGCCCTCTGGGTCTCCGAGCCGGGCATCGGAAAGTCCGACCAAGACGTGTACCCCGACGACTGGTTCTTGACTGGGACCCGCCACTCCACCAGCTTTCCCGTGCCATTTCTACTGCGTCCCCAAGCCAAGAGC
>JBLHMA010000417.1:0-5043 GCA_047621545.1 Cognaticolwellia sp.
GGGCAGGTGCGAGAGCTGTTCTTGCATCCAGGCTTGGGCGCGGGCGCTGTCCCAGTCCTGCACCGGGTCGGGGATGGGCAGCTCGTGGGTGGCGTCTAAGAAGTGCTTGGCGGCGTCCAAGTGGGAAGGGGCGCCTGGGGAGATGCGGTCGGAGGGGGATCCAAAAAGCCCGATAGAGGCGTCCACAAAGCGGGCCTGGCCCTGCGCGGACAGCAGCTGAATCAGGTCCACGTACGAGGCCGCGGTGCGGTGCAGGAAGGCCCCGGCGGGATCCTGAGTGTCCAGCTCCCCCATCAAGGTGCGCAGGGTCTGTTCTTTGTCTGAGTAGTCCCGCGGGGTGGGCAGGATCTCCGGCAGGCTGCCGTGTGCGTGCCAGTGGTCGGCCACCTCTGGGCCCCAGCTCAGCGTGCCCAGCATGTGGATGCCGCTGGCTGTGTTGGTCAGGCGCTTGTCCCATTCCCGCAGCCGCTCTGCCCGGGGGCTCTCCAGAATTGGGCTCATTTGGCTTTGACCACCAGGGTCAGGCCGTCTTGCACCGCGTCTTGCACCCGCCAGGCGTTGTCGCTGTAGTCCGCGTCGTTGATCGCCACGCTTAGGGTGCCGGCGCTTGGGGCGGTGAAGCTCTTGGCGTCTCCCACCTCGAATACTTTGACCTCGCCGGTGCCATCGGGCTCAAAGCGGGCCAGGAGCACACCGGGGCTGCAGGTGGTGCAGAGGTACTCCGCGCTGGGATCCGACTCGGAATCCCCTAGGACATTGAGCTCGGGGCCGCCCTCTGTGAGCACGTAGTACTGGCCTGCATCGGCCTTGATCTGCAGGGCTTGGCCAGCACAGAGGGGCAGGTCCAGCTGCCAGCCAAAGCTCAGGTCCATGGGGTGGTAGATGTCGTCGTCCAAGGGCTCCGGGCAAGCAGCTTCCTTGTACTCAGCCTGGAGCTCCTCGACCCAGCTTCCCCAGGAGCTGGTGGTGTTGCCATTGCGGGTGACACCCAGGCAGAACTCCAGGTTCTTGGACGAGATCGCTTGGACGTCGCTCATGTCGGATAGAAGCAAGGCCTCCAGCTCAGCGGCCCGGTCTTGGCCAAAGTCCACCCCGTCGCGCCGGGCCCCCGCCCACTGCAGGGACATGGCGCGCACGGTGTCTCGCTGTTGCTTTTCGCGCAGGGCCGCATCGTCGATGGCCGCGAAGTCTGGGGCCACAAAGCAGGCGCTTCGGTCGCCACTCTCTAAGAGCCAGCCGCTATCTGGGCCGTTGTTGTTGGGGGCGGTCTTGGGGCCGCAGGCGAGCAGGGTGAGCCAAATCATGAAAGCCAGTGTAGCCTTGGGTTCTGAATTGAGGTCTTCTATGTCCCGTTTGTCCACCGCTCTGGTCCTGCTCACCACGCTGGCGTCGCTCGCGGCCTGCACCAAGGACGACACCGATCCTGTTGACACCTCGCCCGAGGAGCAGGAGGAGAAGGTGCCCGTCGTCCTGGACTGTGTGCTGCCGGCCGTGGACACGCCCATCACCGACGGGATGTGGCAGGTGGGCATCGATCAAGCCTTGTTCAACTACTGCGAGAACCAGGCTGGCAAGGGCCTTCACATCCACGTGGGCGAGCCGACCATGCTGGAGGTCGACGCCAGCAACTATCCGGAGCTCAGCGCCATCTCCGACCCCGCAAACCCCCAGTCCATGCCCATGAGCGGCAGCCAAGACGGGGACAGGTTTGAGCTGGTGGGCAACGTGGAGTTGGAGATTGGCACCTGCATCATCGGCATCGAGGCGACCCTGAGCGGCCAGATGACCGGCGAGCAGTCTTTCTGCTACCAGATGGACGCCACAGCCAGCATCGCCGAGGAGCTCTCCCCCGATGCGTGCTCCCTGATCTTGGGGGAGACCGAGAACCACACCTTCTCTGAGCTGCCCTGCGATCAAGCCTGGACCGGTGTGGCTGCACCGGCACCCCAGTAGAGCCGGCATTGGCCCTGAGATCGTTCGCTTTTTGTCAGCCTTTCTTATTGCCGCTGGACAAAGCGGCTCGCGTTTGGCAAAACGTCTCCTGACGTGACGTTCTACCTGCTACTTTCTGCTTGCTTTGCGATCAAGCAGCTTCCGGATACGCCCACCCCGAGCCTGTCGGGCTGGTGGGAGCAGAGTGCGCCGTGTCCTGAAGGGGCCTTTCTCCAAGGGGCAGCCCCGCCTGTTGGCGCCCGGATTTGGTGCGAGATTCAGGACACCGGCTTGGTCCTGCCTCATGGCCCGGAGACCGGCTTTTGGGCCGACGGCAGCACCCGCTATGAGCGGCTCTGGAACACCGGTCGCTACGACGGCGAGTACAAGGCCTGGTACCCCGGAGGCCGCTTGGAGGTCGAAGGGCGTTTCCAGGCCGACCAGCAGGTGGGTACATGGCGCTGGTGGTACGAGAGCGGCGGCATCAAGACCGTTGACTCCTTCGATGGCGGCGTGCTCAACGGCACCTCCATTCGCTACTATGAGAACGGGAAAAAGGCTTTTGAACGGCCGTACCAAGACGGTCTGCTTCACGGAACCGCCTACGCCTGGAACGATGAAGGGCTGCTCTTGGGCACCCTGGTCTTCGAGCAAGGAAGCGGTGACTTTGTGGAGTGGCGCGGGGACGGCAGCCTCGTCGCCAAGGGCACCTACGTGCAGGGCGCCGAGCAGGGCGAGTGGCGCTGGTTCGGTCCGGGTGGCGTCTTGTCTTCCGTCGAGCACTACCAGGACGGCGTGATGAACGGCGCCTTCTCCTTCTTTGACCCCCAGGGCCAAGAGCTGGGTCAGTTCGAGATGGACAACGGCACAGGCCTGTGGAGCGGTTGGCACGACAACGGCCAGCTTGCTGCTCAAGGCACCATGGTCCAAGAGATGCGCCACGGCACCTGGCACTACTACGACGAGTCCGGGCAGCCCCTGATGGTTCAGGTATGGGAGCAGGACCGGGTTGTTGGAGAGGGTGTGCCGGCCAGCGTCTCCTCGGATGGGGATGGAAGCGTTCAACAGGCTGAGAGCAGTCTGAACGAGTAGGCTGCCCCGTGCACCGCCGAATCCTCCACGTCGACATGGACGCCTTCTTCGCCTCCGTCGAGCAGCGCGACAAACCGGAGCTGCGCGGCAAGCCCATCGTGGTCGGCGGCACCCCGGGTGGACGGGGCGTGGTCGCTGCTGCCTCCTACGAGGCTCGAAAGTTTGGCATCCACAGCGCCATGCCCGCCAGCCGCGCTCTGCGTCTGTGCCCAGACCTGATCTTCGTTCGTCCGGACTTTGGCCGCTACAAAGCAGCATCCGAGCAGATCTTCGAGATCTTCCACTCCTGGACCCCACACGTAGAAGGGCTCTCTCTGGACGAGGCCTTCCTCGACGTGACTGAGAACCTACGTGGCGTGCCCACCGGCACCGAGGTCGCCCGCCAGCTGCGCGCCGAGATCTTCGAGACCACCGGCCTGACCGCCTCCGCCGGGGTCGCGCCCGTTAAGTTCGTCGCCAAGATCGCCTCCGACTACCGCAAGCCCGACGGCCTGACCGTGGTGCGCCCCGACCAGGTCCTGGACTTCATCCACCCGCTGCCCGTAGAGAAGCTCTGGGGCGTGGGCCCTGCGACCGCCAAGCGCCTCCATGCCGTGGGTCTGCGCACCATCGGCGATGTCTACGCACGCAAGGAGCATGAGCTGGTGGAAGCCCTGGGCTCTCAGGGACGCTGGCTGGCCACTCTGTCTCGCGGCGAGGACCCCCGACCCGTGCGCAGCCGCCGGGGCCGAAAGTCCATCAGCGCCGAGCGCACTTTTGCTCAGGACATCTTGGAGCGAAGCGCCTTGGAAGACGTCTTGGGCGACCAGGCCCAGCGCGTCGCCGAGAGCCTAAAGAGCAAGGGGTGGGTGGCCAGGACCGTGGTGCTGAAACTCCGCTATGACGACTTCTCGACTCTGACCCGCTCCAAGACCCTGGATCGGCCTGTTGGCGCCGTCGAGGCCATTCAAAGCACCGGCTTGGCCTTGCTCTCAAAGACCGATGCCGGCCTGCGACCCGTGCGCCTCATTGGGCTGGGTGTGAGCGGATTGAGCAAGCCTCAGGGGCCTTCCAGGCAGCTTGAACTCGACTTGGAGTAGCCGCCGACCGGCTCCTCCACGTACACTGGTGCGGTGCCCCGCAAGCTAAACATCGCCATCGTGAGCCTCTACGCCCTGGAGAACAACGGCGTGCGTCATGTCGCCAGCTCTCTGCGGGAGGCGGACTTCCAGGTCACCGAGATCTACTTCAAGGACTGGGTGAACAACCGCTTCCCCTGGCCCAGTGAGAAGGAAGTCCAGGATCTAATCGGACTTCTTCGCGAACGCGAGATCGACATCATTGGCCTGAGCGTGCGGGCCAGCGCCTTTCACCGCATGGCCAAGTACCTGACTGAGCGCCTGCGGGCGGCCTTGGGCAAACCGATCTTGTGGGGGGGAATGCACCCCACGTTCCTGCCCCAGATGTGCATCGAGATCGCCGATATCATTGCCGTGGGCGAGGTCGACGATGCCGTGGTGGAGTTCTTCGTGCGCCTGGACGAGGGCCGCTCGATCCGGGACTGCCCAAGCTTCTGGGTGCGGGAAGGGGACACGGTCTACCGCAACGACATCGCCAACTTGGTGGACCTGGACGAAATCCCCTTCCGGGACTTTCACACCCAGCAAGACAAGTTCCACGTAGAAGACGGCAAGGTGACCCAGGGCGACCCCTTCATCACCAACCCCGAGTACACCATCCTGGCCAGCCGGGGCTGCCCGTACTGGACCTGCACCTTCTGCTCCAACACCCTGACCAAACCCCTCTACGAGGGCAAGGGCAAGTCCTTCCGCGTGCGCAGCGTCGAGTCTCTGATCCAAGAGATGGAGTACGCGATGAAGCTGTGCCCCGACATCAAGGTGGTGCGCTTCGATGACGAGGTCTTCCCCATCCGCAAGGACTGGATCAAGGAACTCTCCGAGAAGTGGCCCGAGCGCGTGGGCCTTCCATTCGAGGTCCTGGTCGACCCCCGCATGGTGCGACTGGAGCCCTTGCAGCAGC
>JBLHMA010000418.1:0-5036 GCA_047621545.1 Cognaticolwellia sp.
GACGGACCGCCCCCTACCATTCAGGGCCTTCCCACCGGCACCGAGATGGGCTTGGTGCTCAGCGACGACTTCATTAACCAAGCCATGTACGCGATTTGGATTGGTGGGGTGCTCTGCTACGAGCTCTCCGGCGACGACCCCCTACCGATCAACACCTCCTTGTTGAGCCTCTTCGCAGGCGATGTATTCAACGATCTCTTCCCTGAGACCGAAGCGATGATCATCGCTACCCGGCCGGTGTTCCCTCCGGTCGTCGACTACGACGGCACTCACCACATGGACATCGCTGTGGACCAGCTGGGCCTGGAGTTCTACGCCTTGGTGGACGACCGCATGGCCAAGGTTGTAGGCATCGACCTGGATGTAGATGCTGGCGTGGACATGGCCTTCGACGGCAGTACCGGACAGCTGGCGGTCGAAGTGGCGCTGAGTTCCGAGCAGATCACCCCCACCGTCGCCTCCAACGAGCTGGTGGTCGGCACAAACGACATCATCTTGGAGAACTTCGGCGGTGGTCTGGACACCATCCTGGAGACCGTCGTTGGCGGCCTGCTGGAGGAGATTGCCTTCGGCCTGCCCGGCTTCGAAGGCATCGGCCTGACCAGCATGGACATCGAGGCCACAGGAACTCAGCGTGACTGGCTAGGTCTATGGATTGGAATCGGTCCAATCCCCTACGAGGCTTCCGGATGTGACGAGGGTGGCGGTTGCTCCGGCGGCTGCTCCGGCGTCCAAGGACGCTCCCGCACCTTCTGGATGCTTCTCTTGCCCCTGGCCATCGTCGCAATGCGCCGCCGGGACAGCTAGCGCCCCTTGGAGACCGTCTCTCTTGAGACCGCACGCCAGCTCTTGGCCTCCCTTGGAGGCTCGGGGAGGGTCCGAGTGGACTTGAAAGGGCCGATTGGCCGATTGGTCATCGACCATCCCAGCGCACGCAACGCCATCAGCCCGGTCATGATGTTGGAGCTGGAGTCTGCGGTAAAGGCCATCGAAGCGTGGCCAGGATCCCTGCTCTGCATCAGCGGGCAGGGCCCCAACGCCTTTTGCGCGGGAAGCGACCTGAGCGCAGTTCGTCGCGCCCTAGATCGACCCGATCTGGCCCAGGCTATGTTGGTCTTTATGGGTCAGGTCTGCGCACGCCTGAGAGCGATTCCCCAGCTCAGCATTGCTTGTGTTCAAGGAGCCGCGGTGGGCGGTGGGGCAGAGCTCATGACCTGTGCTGATCTGCGCATCATTCAGCAGGACGCACGGGTGCAGTTTGTGCACGCACGACTGGGCTTGACTCCCGGCTGGGGCGGCGCGGCCCGCCTGCGGGCCATCGTGGGCTACAGCGAAGCGCTGACCATCCTGGCGCGAGCTCGGCCCCTAAACCTCGAAGCACACCCTGGGCTCTGGCACAGCCTGGCCTTGGATGCGAAGCAGGCGACTGAGGAACTCTTAGAGGAACTCTCCAAGCTGCCAGTGCCGTCCATTCGTGGAGCCAAAGAGGCGCTTCAAAGCCCACAGCGAGAGCAAGAGAGCTTCCTAAGCCTCTGGGGCGGAGACCAGCAGCGCCAAGCCCTGGCAAAGCTCTCACAAGGTAAGGGGCACTGAACGCGGTTAGGCTGCGCTCACGAAAGGAGACCCCATGCTGATCCTGCTTGGCCTGCTGGCCTGTGGCGCCGATCCCACCATCATCAACGGCAACGTCGCAGGCGAGACCATGGGTGAGCCCTTGACCGCCATGTGGGGCGGACCCTTCATCGTGTTTGTGAAGGACCAGCTGGACTGCAGGGATCTGGACTTTACGCGGCGTACCTACGATCAGGGCAACGCCCCAGTAGACTTCAACATGGTGGCGTTGCAGTTCTCCTTTGATGCACCCGATGTGAGCGAAGGCGTGTTCTCCACCGAAGGCACCGACGCGGTGGTAGATGCCAAGACCTTGATCGTCTCCGGAGGCGCCTTCAACGAAGTGCGGGACCGCACAGGCACCATCAATGTCAGTTCGGTAGTCGATCGCGATCCCCTGGAAGGAAGCTTCGACGTCACCTTCTCCGACGACGAGGGCAGCTTCTCCACTGGCTACTTCTACGCAGAATACTGCATCAACCTGATCCAGTAGAAGCTCTGCAACATGCGTGGCAGGCCGAACAGGTTGTCTCAAAGACCACTATCCACATGCATCCACAAGCACGAGGAGGCAGCAGAGAACTTCTGTATAGCGAACGGGATGGTGCTTCTTGCAATGTCCGGTGCCTTGGTTGGCGCTAAGACCAAAATTGGCTTGCCCCTGGCCAGTGCCACGGCTCTGGGGAGCCTGATCGTCCTGGGCTTTGCTACCGAACCGGACAAGTCGGCGGAGAGCCGGTGTACGAGCACGGAGCGGCCCAGGCCTATCAACAGATCCAGATGGCTGCCTCCTCAAGGGCACCACGACCCATACGAGGAGCACGATTGAGACACCATGAGCGACACTTCGTGGACCGAGTAGGATGGCTGCGCGCAGCGGTCCTCGGAGCAAACGACGGGATCCTGTCCACTGCGAGCCTGCTGATGGGAATCGCCGCGACCCAGGCCGACAGTCACGAGCTGCTCATCGCCGGTGTGGCTGGCCTGACTGCAGGCGCCATGTCCATGGCGGCTGGGGAGTACGTCTCGGTGAGCTCTCAGTCCGACACGGAAGCGGCAGATCTGGAGCGAGAGCGGCAGGAGCTCGCCGAAGACCCCGCCCACGAACTCCGAGAGCTGGCTGGCATCTATGAGCAGCGAGGCCTGACTCCGTCCTTGGCGAAAGAAGTCGCTGAGCAGCTCACCGAGCATGACGCTCTCGGAGCCCATGCAAGGGATGAGCTGGGACTGACTGTGAACTCCGCCGCCCGCCCAGTCCAGGCCAGCCTGGCGTCTGCCGGCAGCTTCGCTCTCGGAGCCGCCTGGCCATTGGCTCTGGCCATCAACAGTCCCCTACCCCAGCTCCCATGGATCCTCAGTCTGGGCTCTCTGGTCGGCTTGGCACTCTTGGGTGTCGGTTCGGCGAGAATGGGCGGCTCAGCCGTCTGGCAGGCTGCTCTGCGGGTCACCTTCGGCGGTGCCCTGGCGATGGGAACCAGCTCCTTAGTCGGGTACCTCTTCGGAGCGGCAGTGGGCTAACGCTCGATGAAGCGGGTCACCGGAACGCCCTCGTCCGCCAGCTTGATCGGCGGATCGACCTGCGTACGCAAAGCTTCGTGCCAAACGCCTGGATCTTCTCCGATGCTACGGGCCAAGCGCAAAGACTGCCCCGGATCCATCCACCGATAGGCCGCGCTGCGTCCGACGAGTCCGATTCCCATCTCGTGCAAGGCGCGGGTCACCCGCGTTGCGTCCGGGAACCAACGTCCAACCTGCCAGGCAGGGTCGTAGTCCGCCATGCGGCGTAGCAGACCGCTGGACTCATCCGCCCGGCCAATCTCCAGAGCCGAGATGGCCTCGGCGCACTGCGCCAACAAGCGGGCATCGCCCATGCCCCACTCGGGCGCGCCGTCGTCCAGAGCGATGTGGCAGCAGACACCATCCAGGATCCCGTCGTCCTTCATGGAAACCGGCGTGACGCGGAAGAAGGGCGCCTTGTCCACAATGTGCAGGACCTCGGGCAGCAGTTCGGCTCCCGGCATGGGTAAGAAGGCCTCGATGCGGTGCCGCGTCTTGAGACGCCGCATGTCCACCGCCATGACCTCAGAGACCTCTCCTTCCAGCCACTCGGCCAGCTCGGGGATCGGTCCGGCCCAGAACAAGCGATTGGTCTCGACGCGGCCCTGATCGGTGAAGACCGCGCAGACCTTGCCGTCTTGTAGCTCTACGCCCTCAAACTCCGCCGCCTCTCGCTGTGTGTGAGAGAGCAGGCTCTCATGCGCAGATGAGGCGCTCTCGCCGAACCGGGCCCAACCTGGGCTGTCAGTCACGCCATGGTGGATCTTCGCCACGGCGATCGCAACCGCATCCGGATCGCCGAAGCGTCGCTCGGCGTAGGGCGCATGGATCTGCTCGTACAGGGCGCGCCCGTACCGGTAGACCACCCAGTCTCGGTAGCAGCGCTGCTCGTGGCCACCGCCAATCACCTCGCGGGCCCGAATGTTCGCGCGAGTCTTGGTCCAGTCTGTCAGGGCACGCTGGGCCCCTTTGAGCGGCAGCATTCTGGCCAACTCCCGCCGGCGGAAAGGCAGCTCGAGTCGACGACCCTTGGCCAAGATCTGGCTGTTGAGGCTCACGCTCGACGACGCCCCTGCAAGCTCTTGAACAATGCCCGCGGTGCCATGATCTTCAAAGAGACCCATGTCGACCGGCAAGTGGGGGTGGTCCACGACCCGGGGGCTGGCATCCAACCACTGGACTTGGGGAATGGCTGCTGCCGCACGCAAAGCGCAGGGTCCGCTGCCGATCAGCACTGGGGGCATCCGTCCTCCGGGGAGGGATAGACTCTAGCACCACCAAGATTGCTGTAAATGGAGCTGCCTCAATGGAGTACCGGAACCCCACGCCCACCGTGGACTTGATCATCGCGCAAGGACCGGGTGTGGTGTTGATCCGAAGGCGCAACCCACCTCTGGGCTGGGCACTGCCGGGTGGCTTTGTGGACGAGGGCGAGACCGTAGAGGCCGCAGCAACGCGCGAGGCATTGGAGGAGACCGGTCTAAAGGTCACCCTCCAAGAGCTGCTTTACGTGTACTCGGATCCGAAGCGCGACTCCCGCCAGCACAACCTCTCCGTTGTCTTCACCGCTACGGCCACCGGCACACCACAGGGAGCCGATGACGCCGACGAGGCCAAGGTGTTCGCTCTGAATGCCCTGCCCGACCTATTGTTCGATCACGCTCGGATCCTGGCGGACTACCAGCACTATTTGGACACTGGAGAGCGCCCTAATCCTCAGGTAGGACGGTAGAAGCTGGGGCAGGACGGTAGAAGCTCAAGGTTGAGCTGCCGTACTTCTTCGAGCCGATGTGCTCCAGCCCAGGAAACTCGAACAACTCAGCGCCGGTGCGGTGCTCCAAGACCAGGTCGGCAGCCACTCGTTCAAC
>JBLHMA010000419.1:0-5034 GCA_047621545.1 Cognaticolwellia sp.
TACAGTTTAGGCTCTATTCTCTACAACATACTTCGGGGCTGTCCACCCTTTCAAGGCAGCATCCACGAGGTCCTGCGCGCCGTGATTCGCGGAGAGCTGGTCCCGCCTGATGCGCCCCAGGACGGCACCTGCCCGCCCGTGCCCCAAGACCTCTCGGAGATCTGCCTGCGTGCGATGGCCCCAGACCCCAAGGCCCGGCACTCCGATGCCTCAGAGCTGGCCGCAGACGTGGGCGCCTGGCTGGACGGCTCCCGTCGTAGGGACACGGCCCGAAACCTGGTGCAGGAGGCCGCCTCACACTCCAAGGAAGCCGCCGAGCTGCACGCCCAGGCCGCGCGCTTCAAGGCCGAGGCTTTCCGGCGCCTAGAGAACGTCGCCGAGCACGACCCCGTAGAGCTGAAGCTTGCCGGCTGGACCTTGGAGGACCGGGCCAAGCGCTTGGAGCTGCAAGCCAACCTGGTCGCCCTCGAGGGCACCCGAACCCTACAGACCGCTCTGAGCTTGGCCGCGGATCTTCCCGAGGCCCACGCAGGCCTGGCCAACTACTACCGCCAGCGCCACGCCCAAGCCGAGGCGACCCAAGAACCCGACCAGGCGGCTCTCTGGGAGGTCCAGCTGCGGGATCACGACCGCGGAGAGCACCGGGCCTACCTGGAGGGGACCGGCGCGCTGACCTTGGTGACGGATCCACCCAATGCCGAGGCCGTGCTGTACCGCTTTGTAGAACAGGACAGGCGCCTGGTGCCGGAACGCGTGCGCTCCTTGGGCCGAACGCCCATCCACAAGCTGCCTCTGAGCGCCGGCCACTACCAAGTCCTGCTGCGGCGCCCCGGCTACGCCGAGCTGCGCTACCCCGTCAGCATCGGCCGCCTGGAGCACTGGGACGGCATCGCCCCAGGAGAATCTCGACCCAGCCCCATTCGGCTACTGCGTCAGGACGAGCTGGCGGAGGAGGAGTGCTACGTGCCAGCAGGCTGGTTTCAAGCTGGCGGAGACTCGGGCAGCCCGCACTCCCTGACCGGACAGCGCCTGTGGGTCGATGGGTGCATCTTCAAGAAGTACCCCGTGAGAAACCGCGAGTACTTGGCCTTCCTGAACCACCTGGTGGACAAAGGCGACCGTAAACTGGCCGAGAGCTATGGCCCACGCTTCGAGGGTTTCCTGCTGCTAAACAGGGGTCTGGACGGGCACTTCACCCTGCGCACCGACATGACTCTGTTCTCCCAGCACCCCGACGCGCCAGCGGTCATGATCGACTGGCACGCGGCCAAGGCCTTCGCCGACTGGGAGGCAGAGAGAACCGGACTGCCCTGGGATTTGCCCGAAGAGGTGGCCTGGGAAAAAGCAGCGCGCGGCGTGGACGGGCGCATCTTCCCCTGGGGCAAGACCCTGGACCCCACTTGGTGCAACGTGCGCGACTCCCATGCCGGTGCCCCGGGACTGAACCAAGTCACCGAGAACCCAGTAGACGTGAGCGTCTTTGGCCTGTGGGGCATGGGCGGCAACGTGATGGATTGGTGCCGCGACACCTTCCGAGCCTCTGGGCCGCCCATTCAAGACGGACGGGCCTCGCTCTTGGACACCCCGGGCAGCGCCAGGGCCATCCGCGGCGGCCACTGGTATTCCGTGGACCAGCTCTCCCGCTGCGCGCACCGCTTCCGATTGGAGCCGGAGATGCGGGGCTACATGATCGGCTTTCGGCTGGCGCGAAAGACTGAAACCGTCTGATCTTCAGAGCTTCTCGCGCACCCCAGCGCCAAGAGGCGGGTTCAGGTTCACAAACCAGCCCGCATCACAGGTCACCGTCTTTGGGATGACCTCGTAGTTGGGATCCGGGTGCACACCCTGCACGGTGTAGGTGCCCGGGGGCACGTTGAGCCAGACCACCCCACCATCTACAGAGCTTGCGTCTAAGCTTGGGTCTGGCTGGATGAACTCGTTGAAGTAGATGGGCTGGACGGTGTCGAGAGTAGGCGCCAACTCCATGACCACGCCGGGCTCACCATGCGGACGCAGGGTCTCGAACTCCTCCCAGGTGCTCATCTCGTACACAGCGGGCACGGTGACGGTGTTCACCACGATGCAGGCGCTGGTATCAATGCCCACACCCGCCTCCCCCAGGGTCTGGGCCATGAGCAAGAAGACCTCGGTCGGCACAGCCTGCAGATACAGGCGGTCCAGGTCATCCTGCGGCGTGAACAGGGCGTGTCTTGCAGTGAGGTAGCCTTCCCCTTCAATGACTGGGGTGAAGCTGGACCCGGCTGGCACTTGGGCAGACCAAGCACCGTCCGCACCCGAGGTCACTTCGATGTCCAAACCGTCCAAGCGCACGGTCATGCCCTCGAGCAGAGCGCGGTCCACGAAGCGAAAAACCACACCGCTGACCTGGATCATCTCCGGATCGCTGTCCCCGGTGTCCACGGCACTGTCGACGATGCTGTCCTGGGGACTGTCGCTGACCAAGGGTGCGCGCTCGCACGCGAGCAGGAGCAAGAAGAGCACCGGTCCTCAGGGAGAGCCTGCATTGTCCCACGCATCCTTGCGCCCGTCAGGTGTTTCCGGTCCCGTGCTGCGCGGAGGCTAAAAGCCTGCTTGCTCACAGCTGTCCTTGTTTCCCTTCCACGACCACTCGTCCAAAGCGCGTTCATAGTCGCAGTACGCCCCACAGCTGGCCAGGGCGAGGTCCCAGTCCGCGGCATCCACAAAGTCGGACTGCGGCAGAAATGTGGTGTGCTCCAGAACAACATGGCAGATCCGGTGGGCTCTGTCCTGCCCAGGCGCGCCCCCCTCCGAGAGCCATTCCAGAACGTAGCCCCAGTCCCAATAGGTGGGCGCCGGGTCATAGACATCTGCGCCCCAGGTTGTAGGGGGGTATCTCAACGGCACATAGGCGATAGTCCCCAGCATAAGGACCGCCGGAGCGACACCAAGAGCGGTAGAGAGACCCGCGACCAGGCGCCGGAGCCAAGGCCGCGCGGCGCTGGGTTGCTGAGCCCACAGGAGCATCGCTATCGCCCCCAAAATGCCCGGACCCAGAGTCCAACCCAGGAATTCTATGGCTGTGTCCCGCGAGCCCCACGCATTTATCGCTGTCTTGTGCAGGACGTCCCAATCCCCCGGGACCGATGACATGTAGTTTCCTGTCCCGCCCAACATGAACACCAGGGCAAGGCCGCCAACCAATCCTGCGCCCGCTGCCGTGAGCATTGCGCAGGCGCCAGACACAGCAGCCAAGGCTGTAGATTTTCGACCGGCCTGCAGGTCGCATCCATAGGCCGACAAGAGCATGGAGACGACAGCCAGAAACACACCTCCCAATGCGACCGGAACGACAATCAGGATCGAAAAGTACATTCTTGGCCGTCGCCTGTTTGGCCGCTGGCCAAGAATCTGGGGTTGAGAGATGGCAATTGTAATCCCCCAAGGGCTTTGGGGCTGGCTCAAGACTCGAAATCCAGCCCGGTGCGAGCAAGGCCTACCCCCTCCAAAAGGCAACAGAGACCGGGGTTAGTTCCAATAGGCCCAAGCGTGGTCACCCGCCTGGATGGATTCCCAGGCGAGGAAGCCGTTCTCGGGATGGTAGAGCTCCTCAATGAGTTCAACCTGGCAGTCGGGGAGCACCCGCTCATGGTGCAGCATGACGCCCTGAATGCTCAGGGTCTCCAGACCCTCCGCACTCGGGATGAAGGCGGCCAACTGCCCCGCGAGCAGCGCCTCACACTCAGGCCCCACGATGATCTGCTGGCGTACTTCCCCACCCGAATCGGAGGTGTCCACCCAGCCGTGCACCTCCATCAACACACCGCCGGCAAACAGGCGGTCATTGGAGCGCTCCTCGCCGTGCTCGCCCACCAAGTCTCCACCCAGATCAATAAAGGTCCTGTCGAGCCGACTGGCCAGTACGGGCGCCTCGCCGTGCCGTGGGTAGAGATCGTAGTTCCCTTCAATCTCGGCCTCCGCGACCCAGCTCTGCCCGTCAAAACGCATGACCCGAGTGAGAGGCGCTGACGTCCTCCTCACCAGTCCCCACACCGTGCCCTGGCCCAAACAGAGCTGGTCCAACTCGGACCAACCAGCATCCCGTTCCGGGTCTGGCAAACGCTCCTCGTCCAACCAGAAGCTCGAGTAGTCGTAGCTGGCCAAGAGCGTGTGGCCGTCCCAATACTCAACCTCCCCCCCAATGGCGGTGTTCATCTCCCCCTCTATCGCCACCTGGGGCTGCTCCCAGCCCTCCACCAGCTCGACTCCGTCCGGCGTGAGCACGGCAGTCCAATTTTGGTTGCTGGTACAGGCTGCCAAAAGCAACAAAGAGAACAGAGACAAGGAACGGTAGAGCATGGTGGCCTCGGGCATGCACACCACTCAGCAACGGGCGTGCCAACCCAGAGACACCGGCGCCAAGGCCATTCCAGGCTGGAGACGCGTCTTCCTTAGACCCGCTGCGTCAAATTTCGACGCGAGAACCGACGAGTCGGGAGAGAAACCCTCCTCCGGCCGATCAGAGCTTGACGCGCACCCCGGACCCCATCGGCGGGTTCAGGTTCACCAACTCTCCAGCGCGACAGTCCACCTGCCGAGGCACGATCTCCAGAGTTGGGTCGTCCTGCTCGCCGGTGATGGTGTAGATCCCCGGAGGCACGTTGAGCCAGAGCACGCCGCCATCTTCGGTGGTCTGGCTCAGGCTATGGTCCGGCCGCACATCTTCGTTGAAGTAGATGGGATCGACCCCCGGGTCGGGCTCTAGCCACATCTGAACACCGGGCTCCCCGTGGGGGCGGAGCGGGATGAACTCCGTAAACGAGGCCATCGCGTAGACCTGGGCCACCGTCACGGTATCCACGATCAAGCAGGCATCTCGGCGTAAAGGGGTACCCGCCAGTGAAGAGGCCATCTCGTCGAAGACCGACAGCGGCACAGCCTGCAGATCCAGGCGATTGGGCTTGGCGAGATATCCGTCCTGATCCTCGGCCCCCTCGCCTACGACGAAGGTCGCATGACGGGCCGGCAGGTAGCCCTGGACCGCTAGCTCAGGGG
>JBLHMA010000420.1:0-4993 GCA_047621545.1 Cognaticolwellia sp.
GTTCTGGGCCATGCCCACGACCACGACCGCCTGCGAGGCCACGGTGCTGCGAACCTGCTCCAGGACGTCGGGGTGGAACTTGGCCAAGAAGGCCTGGGCAGCAGGGGTCTGGTGCGGTTGCTCGGACATTGCTTCTCCAACGGGGATGGCCAAGGCTAATCCGCCCCGGTGACAATGGTGGCTGCTTCCAGATCTTCGATGAGCTCCAGGACCCGTAGAATGCGCGTCTGAGGGAGACAGTGTGGAGCCCCGTCCAAGATGTGGGCGGTGGCCAGCAGCTGATCTTCAAAGAACAACCCCCGGTTCTGCGGGAGGACGAGCAGCGTCCCGTCTCGGCTCAGGGTGCGGTCCTGCTGCACCCAGGTGTGGGTCCCAGAGATCACGAAGCGGGTTTGTCGCTTCAAGCCCGGTGCCTGGCGAAAGTCCAGGCCCAGCTCGCCCCATGGATAGAGCAAGGCGCCGAGCAGGTGCCCGGCATCTCGGGCCTCGACCCGCACGGCAGTGGGCTCTCCAAGCGCGTGAAGGGCCCGATGGATTCGGGCCACATTTCCCCAAGCTGGGGACATGGACCTGGGGCCGGTCTGAAAGGCGATGTGGGCGCTGCGAGGCGACAAGTTCCGCTCTCCAAGCACCTGGGAGACCCCGCCGAGCAGCTCGATGTGCTCTACGTGCAGCGCCTTTCCCTTTCCCTGGGCCAAAGCAAACAGCTCCCGCGCACGCGCTGCGCTCTGGCAGACCGGGAACTCAGTGAGCACGTGACAGCCGGCCAAAAGAGCCGCCTGGATCTGCTCGGCGTGCAGAGCATCTGGGCTGCAGATGGCGACTGCATCACAGCGCTCCAAGATCTCTTCCACGGACCAGTGGGGGATGCCCAGGGCGCCTGGGTCTCCGCGGTGCCCGGCGACCAGCTCAGCGCGGGGGTCTTGCTGGATGGCTCGGCCACGGGCCCGTCCTGCGCCTCCTACCCCAAGGATTCCCCAGCGCAGTGGACTCGAGGAATCATGCCCCTGGAGCAGGGGGCTGGCAGCATCGGGGGTGGTCTTCATGGCGCCAGTCTATCGCCCGCTTGGCCCAGGCGAGGTCAAGACGATCTGGCATGCGCAGCGCGGCATGGAGACTCAAAGCGGTGCTCAGCGTCGGAGACGGCGCGCCGTAGGCTACCCTTGGCAGGTGGCTGTTTCTTCCGTAAAGCGTTGGCTGGCTCGTGCTCTGTTGGTCCTTGGCGGCCTGCTTGCTGGGGTGCTCGTGGTGGAGCTTGGGGCTCGGCTGCTGCCAACGGATGGGGCCGCCGAGCTGCTCTTCAATGCGCCGGACAACGCCCCAAGCGGGTTGTACAGCGCCGACCACCGGGCCGCCTACATCCCCACGCCGGGCTTTGACGGGGAGATCCACTCCATGGGGTACCGGGTTCCCCTGCGCGTAAACGCTCTGGGACTGCGGGGGCCCGAGCTGACGCCCAAGACCCAGGAGCGCTGGTTGGTATTGGGGGACTCCTTCACCTTCGCCGCTCAGGTCCCCGAACAGCAGACCTTCACCCAGCTCCTGGCCAGCAGCTTGGGGGTACAGGCCTGGAACGCGGGCGCCGATGGCTATGGCACTGAACATGAGCGGGCGCGCTACCTGGCCCTGGAGTCCGAACTGGCACCGGACGTGGTGCTGGTGGTCTTCTTCACGGGCAATGACTTTAGCGACAACCAGCGCTGGGCCAACAGCCTGGAGATGGCCCGCCGCCGCCCGCAGGGAACGGTTCTTAACAGCGGGTTCCGTCAGCCATGGCAGCAGGCACTGTCTCGTCGCTCGGTGCTCTACGGAATGTGGGAGATGGGTCAGCGTCGACGCAAGATCGCCTCGGGGCAATCGCAGGATGCTCAGCGTTGGCGCGGGGAGCTTGCGCTCTTTCACAGCGAGGGTGCCGCTGAGCTGGACAGCCTCCTGCGTCAGTCCAGACCCTCGATTCGCTCTCTGCGAGACCAGGCCAAGGAGGCGGGAGACCGCTTGATCGTGGCGGTGGCTTCGCCAGCATTCGCTGTGGAGTCTCACCGCACGGCCGCGACCCTGGGGTTGGTTGGATTGGATCCAGCTCAGGCACAGGTTCAGGCGCCCGAGGACGCTGTGGTCCGCATGCTGCGTGCTGAGCGCGTCCAAGCCTGTCCCTTGAGCACCACGCTGCGTGCGGCCTATCAAGATGGGGAGCAGGTTTATCTGGACTATGATGGCCACTGGAACGCCCGGGGTCACGCCGTGGTGGCCCAAGCCTTGGCGGAGTGCGCCGCGGCTAAGCCTTGAGCAGGCCGCGTTCCAAGATTGCCTGGGTCAACGTGTCGGCGACCACCTCAAAGCCCGCGGCGTCGGGATGTCCTGAGTCGAACATCAGGGGCTCCGTGATGTCCTTGTTTGCGTCGATGATCTCGTAGAAGTTCGCGGGCAGGTCCCGTTGGGGGGCGGTGTCATTGGCCAGAACCTCGCCGCTCTCCAAGTTGTAGAGCTCGACTTGCTGCCCGGCAGACCGCACGCCAAAGCCGCGCTGGCCTTGTGCGCTGCGGATGTCATCGGTGAGTTCCACCGGCTTGATTCCGGTGATCTGCTCGATGAGCGCGCCTTCCTGCCGGTACATGCGCATGCCCATCAGGTCAAAGCGGCTGATGGGCGGCAGGCAAGGCAACATGGGCACGCCGGCCCGCTTTGCGGCCTGCCATGCCCGTCCGTATTCATGGGCCTGTGGGCCCTGGGGTCGCCGGCAGAAGAGCACCAGGTCGGGTTGGTGCCGCTTTCCCACCGTGGTGATGAACGCCGCCATGGTGTGCAGGGGGTTTGCTGGCACCCCGCAGTTCAGTACGCGGGTATCCAGGCCCTGTGCTTGAAGTCGCACTTGTAGTTGCGCCGGCCAGCTCTGTTCCCGCTTGACCCCCCAGCCGAAGGTGACCGAGTCGCCGACGGCGAGAACACGCAACTGTCCCTTGGGTTTCGGTCCGGCGTAGCCGTCCCGTAGGCGTTGCTGGCTGGTGCTTACCGTGAAGCTCCGGGTGCGCTTCATCCCGGCTCTGTGGCCTGCCTGCATGGCCTCGTCAATGCGGTGGGGCCGGTCGGGCACCACCATTGTGGCGCCTTGGAGCTCGGGGAGCAGCCAGCTGTGGCTGCGGGCGCGGGGGCCCCCTTTTCGGGTCTGGCCGGAGTTCGGTCCCAGCTCCATCCAGGGGCCGGTGATGATCTCGGAGCGGCGCTGTTCTCGGTCGCGGCGCTGCTTGAACCAGATGCCTCCGCCGATGGCGGACAGTGCTACGCCAGCAGCACCCGCTTTCAGAAGTTTTCGTCTGTCCATTGCCGGATGTTGACACATCCTTCTGCCAGAATGCACGCACCGGAGGTCCACATTCCAGCTTGGTCTTGGCGAGTCATTGGGACTTTGGTGGGCGCTTGCCTGCTCTGGGCTGCCGTGGACACCGCTCAGTCCCTGGCGCCAGAGCTGCGCGCTTGGGAATTTGAGCAGCGCCAGGCCTCGATCGAACTCGCCGCGTCTCAGTACGCCGGAGACTTAGCCCCGCGCCCAGGGGTGGTGGATCTGGCCACCTTCCAGGCCTTCAGCCCCCGTGAGCCTACAGCCCCTGCGTCAGGGGAACTGCGCATCCAGGCGACCGTCCCGGAGGGGGGACAGCTCTTGATCAGCCTGGGCGGCCGACTAGACCGTGCTGGACCTCAGGCCCCTCGGGGCCGCGCGCAACACCTCCCGGGTCAAGTCACGGGTGCGGTGACGCTTCGGGTGGACCGGAGCAGCCGCATGGGGTTTTCGGTCTCGGGCATGAAGTGCACAGGCCAGGCCCAACCGGATCGCGCGGTGGACCTGCGTGTGGTGTTCGCCCCACAGTCCATGGAGGTCTTCTCGGGAGCGGATCGCCTGCTGAACTGCATGGGGCGTGTCCCGGCAGGCAGGCTGGTCGTTGGCAGCGGTGTGGAGCGCATCCAGGTGCACCAGTTTGGGGTGAGTTGGGGGGAGCAGAGCCGCGACTGGGACTTTTCACCCGGTCCTTGGCGGTGGCTTGGGGCCGCGCTCGGCGGGCTCTTGGGCGGACTGTTTTTGACGCGCCGCGAGCGGGTCTTCTGGGGGATCCCTGCGCTGGCTTACCCCGTCTTGGGCGCCTGGGATGCGGGCCCCTGGCTGGAGTCTCTTCGCTTGCTTTCCACCCCCGAGGCCATGGCGCCCTGGGTGATCTTAGGGCCGCTGCTGCTCTTTGGCCTGTACTTGAGCATCGCCAAGCGCACGCCGTGGTGGGGCATGGCCCTTGCGGGTGCTGCGCCGGCTCTGCTGGTGCTGATCGGCGGGGTGATCTGGCCGGTTGGGCTGGTCGGGCGCGCACTTATAGCCGGGGTTGCGCTGCCACTGGCTGGGTTGGCGTGGGTCAATCGCAATCCAGTGTCGCGCCGTCCCCTCTGGTCCTACCTGGCTCTGGGCCTGTGCCTTCTGCTCGGGGAGTCTGGCGCGCGCGCGCATGTGGGCCTTCAGTCCTGGGTGCGCACGGCGGGCTGGGACCGGGCCGCCCACGAGTTTGAGGAGCTCTTGGAGATCCAGGAGTACCGGCGCTACCCCAGCGAGGGCTTCCCGGTGCGGCCACCCGAGCCCACAGCAAACCGAAAGCGCATCGTTGCCCTTGGCGGATCGAGTACCGGCGGTGCCTACCAGATGGACAACCTGGACCTGTTCTGGCCCAAGCGCTTGGAGGAGCGACTGCCCCAGGATTGGGAGGTCGTGAATCAAGGTGTGGGTGGCTGGAACACACTCCACATGGTGCTCTATGCCGAGGGCCAGATGGCCCGTTTGGCACCCGATATTGTTGTTCTCTATGTGGGCCATAACGATGTGCTGACGCCGGCCAGCGTGCCCCACAGCCAGCTCTACGCCCAGTACCGCCCCCCTTCATCCGGCGTGGCCAAGGTCTCTGAGCTCCTTCACAGCCTGCGCCTGTTCAATGGCTTTAAGTTCCTGGTTCTCTCGGTCTTC